>JAMCPS010000032.1 GCA_023379705.1 Campylobacterota bacterium | reverse complement strand
TTTTGCCAACAATGAGCCATTAAGCTTCATCCCTTCCATCAATACAAATACATGGCGGAGGTTCTCTTGAGGAAGCTGTTCAATGAGTTCGCGCGACCGCTGCTCTAAAGTTTCATTCTCCAAATCATCGGCACTGGCCACTTCAATCCATCCACGCTCCAACGCAACAAGTGTTGCTACCAAGGGGTACTCGCACACCTCACCCGATGCAATCGTCCCTGCCGTAGACGATCCGACAATATGGGCTGCAGGATAGCGTGAGTGCAAATAATTAAAATGTTCTGTGTCTTCAAGTGCCGCAACATCCCCAAAAAGAAGAATCAATTGTACCGAGGCAGGCTCAACAAGCTCTCCTTTGGCTATCCATTCTTGATTATTCCAAATGAGTTCTTGTATTTGCATTAGTCATCCATTCCTTCAAATTGCTGATAAATTTCTCGTACACGATCAATATTTGCAATAAAAAGATCTGCAATATGAGGATCAAAATGTTCCCCTTTTTGTTTTTCTATCAATTCTAGCGCCTCTTCAAAACTCCATGCTCTTTTATACGGACGTATCGAAGTCAATGCGTCAAACACATCGGCAATCGCAACGATCCGAGCGTACAGCGGTATCTCTTCTCCTACAAGACCACTTGGATACCCTCTGCCATTGTATTTTTCATGATGAAACTCGGCTACGACCGCCCCTGCAGCCAAATACGGATTGGCGCTATTTTTGAGAATATTGGAACCAATCGTACTGTGTAACTTCATCCGATCAAACTCTTCATCCGTGAGTTTTCCGGGTTTCAACAATACTGCATCTTCGATTCCGACCTTGCCAATATCGTGCAAAGGTGCGGCATAAAAGATAATTTCCTGCTCTTTTTCATCCAGACCGTATGCCTCTGCGAGCATTTTCGAATAGTGTGACACACGGGCGATATGGCTTCCCGTTTCAGGATCTTTATATTCAGCAGTACGCGAGAGTACTTCCAACGCTTCAAACTGGCTTTTATTCAACTCTTTGGTTGCTTTTTCTACTTCGATGGTGAGCTGTTTGGAAAACTCTTTTTGAGTCTTTAGGGCATTTTGTATTGCAATCATATTTCGAAGTCGCAGCTCAAATTCAGCCGTTGAAATGGGTTTTGTCAAAAAATCATTAACTCCTAACTCTAACGCTTCGAGTTTCAGAGCATTATCTACATTGGCCGTAATCATTATGCTCATAATCTCAGGATGGGACACACGAATTTTTTTTAACAAATCCAATCCGTTCATTACGGGCATATTGAAATCAACCAAAATCAAATCAACCCTATTTGTCTTAGCCCACTCAAGCGCTTCTCTGGGGGTATAAAAAGAGATCGGATTATGCCCCATATCTTTGGCAATCTCTTCGAGCAGCATAACATTGATTGGTTCATCGTCCACAATCATCAATCTCAGTTCATTTATCATATCGTTGCCCTTGTCTCATAATTGCATCCTTATTAATATTATTCTAGCTTAAACCGTTATTTAATCAAACCAATAAACGTTAATGAATTACGAACACACCTGAGTGAGTAACATGACAAAAAACGATTCATATTGGCAATAACATCACTTTTTGTATTCTTCAACATAATGCTCAATAGCGTCTTTGATATTCGTCAATTTATTCGGATTGCCTTGAAGATTTTTAAAATGCACCGACACATCATTTTGTTCATCCAAAGGTAAAGATGCAATCTTGCCGCAAATTTGTAAAAACACATCATAGGGAACATCATCTCCGCGCTTTAAAAAGTAAATTGCCCGCTGAAGAGATACAAATGGATTAATACTAACTTTAGACAAACGGTTTACTCGGGTATTAATATAGTTGACAAATTCCATTCGCATATCACATCTTACAATGGTAAAAAGCCTCTTGAGTGTGTCGTAATGACATTCGAAGGCAATCTTTGTTGAATCAAAATCAAAGCCTTCAACCATCTCTTCAAGGGTCACGTCTTTGAATCTCTCACGATACACAAGCTGGTAAATATCGTTTTTGTATTTGTAGGTATAAGAGTTGTTCTCGTATTCGAAATAATCTTTATTCATTGCATTATGAATCAGCTCTTGGTCTTCTTTCGATGGAAAGAACAAGTCAAGGTCTCGGAACGTATCCGCTTTGATACATGAGCCTGCAAGGTAGAGCCGAATATCCCGCTTATCAATATGATCGATAATCAGTCTCTGAAAAAATATATTGAGTTTGATGGCAATACTGTCCAGTCTATAATCAAGCAAAGATGCTTGATCATAAGAAAGCAATACGTCATAGTCTTTCCAAAAATTGTAAATCAACTTTTCTTCCTATTCCTAAATAAGAATTTTTATCCCGTTTAATAATCGTATCATACATTGACTTATTCACTTGTCACTGAGAGAATAGGACTACTAGAAATTCTCTTTTAACGTATCTTGTAGCCCTTTTAACGCATTGTCTATATTGAAATTAGAACCATACACATCATGAACGGCATAGCTTGAAAGGGGTGTGGCTCCGCAAAATTGAAAAGTTTTGTGCAAAGCAACATTCGCCTCATCGACACTCATCCCTTCGAAAAATCCCTTAGGATTATTAAATTCACTGACAGGGCAGTTGTAGGTGAAGCTGAGCATGTATTGTTTACCCTGCATCAATCCTCCACTGCCATATGCTTTAGATGCATCCTCACGGCTTCGACCGTCGTTTTCATACGTAACAGTGCCGTTTCCGCCTGAAAAAATCTCATCAATGTATTTTTTTGCAAGCCATGGAAGTCCCATCCAATAAACAGGTGACTGGATAAAAAAAGCGTCTGCCCATTTAAACTTTTTCAGTTCTTGGGGAACCTCATACCCCTCATCAATTGTGCTTTCTTTAACTTCATATCCATTGTCTAAAAAAAACTTTTTGGCTTCATTCATAAGATTGTGGGTTAAATTTCCATTTGCAAATCCATCATATTTTTGATGGAGGTTAAGTAAAAGAATATGTTTCATGCTATGTTCCTGACTGGATCTTATTGAAAAATTGTACTCTCATAATAATCAATTCAAGGTTAGAATATTGTAATGATCTCTAAATACACAAGAGTGTTTCAAAAAGTGCTGACGCACTCTCTATAACACTCCCATTTTATTTTTCCATAACGTAAAACATTCATTTGCTGCATGGAACTCTTCCTCAAGCAATGCCAAATCCTCTTGGTACGGATAACTTTCTTTTGCCTGCGCGCTCTTTTCCAATTTTTGCGCGATCTCACTGATTGAGGTATAGCATAGTGATCCCGCACTGCCTTTGATTGAATGGGCAAGCATTTCAATGGTCTCAAGGTCACGCGTTGCTATTGCTTCGTTTAATTGTAACAATGTTGAAGAGGCTGACTCAAAAAATTTATTGTTAAGTCTTATCATGACCTCATCAGGAAGATGAAGCATTGCCCTTAGTGCGCCAAGTATCTTTTCAGATTCCAAAATCTGTTCATCATGGGTTTTCATACCAACTCCTTCTTTGCTGAGAAACGTGTCATCACCCGATGCAACTCATCATAATCCAAAGGTTTTGCGAGATAATCGTTCATCCCGTGTCCTGTAAACTTTTCCGCATCCCCCTCCATGACATTCGCCGTCAAAGCAATAATAGGAAGATCAGGATGTTCCTTACGAATTAGCTTTGTTGCTTGGATTCCGTCCATAACGGGCATATTTACATCCATTAATATCAAATCATATCTATTCTTCTGCACCATTTCAACAGCTTCTTCGCCATTATTCGCAAAATCAGCGTTTATCCCATAATTATGATTAAGCAGTTCTCCTATGAGCATCCTATTCATCTCATAATCATCAACGACCAATACCTGCAATTCTAAAGATTTCATTGTGTCTTGATGGGCATACGTGACTTCATCTTCGGATTCATCACATTTTTGCGCATTAAGTACAAAAGAGAACGTAGACCCTTTTCCCTCTTCACTTTGGATAGCAATGATTCCTCCCATAAGCTTCACAATCGCGTTGGCAATTGAAAGCCCTAACCCTGTCCCGCCGTATTCACGCGTCGTAGAGGTATCGGCTTGTGTGAATTTCTCAAATATTTTGGCTTGCTTGCTTTTTGGAATCCCAATTCCCGTATCAATAATACTGAACTCTAATTTTTGAGCGTTTTGCGTATCCTCAGCCACTGCTATTTTAACGTGTACCGATCCCTCTTCGGGGGTAAATTTAAGTGCATTGCTAATCAGATTACTCAATACTTGTTTAATGCGAAGAACATCGAGAATTAAACACTCTTCAATCCTTTCATCCATTATCAACTTATAATCTATTCTTTTGATATCTGCTTGAGGAATAAAAAGCTCAAAAATACTCGTAAGTTCTTTTCTGGGATAACTTTTAATCCATTCTATCTCAATTTTACCCTCTTCTATTTTGGAAAAGTCCAAAACATCATTAACAATGTGCAACAACATCTCTAATGAACTCTCCACAATCGATACATAACGACGCTGAGTTTTATCTAAGGCAGTTTTAGAGAGCAAATGAATAAATCCTACGATTCCGTTTATCGGCGTTCGTATTTCATGACTCATATTGGCGACAAAAGCGGCTTTAATCCTTTCGGCCTCCTGTGCATTCAATCGGCTGCTTTGTATTTCGGTAACATCCTCACGCAATCCAAGATATTCCAAAATTCTACCGTCTTCATCCACAATAGGGCAGATCAGATTTTTAACATAATAGGTTTCTCCGTTTTTTTTAGTATTTTGGAGCATTCCCTGCCAATTTCTCCCTCGCTGAAGCGTATGCCACATCGCTTTGAAGACCTTTGCAGGCGTGTCCGGATGGCGTACTATGCTATGAGGCTGTCCTAACAGCTCCTCTTGGGTGTATCCGCTGATCTTAACAAAAAGAGGATTTACATAGGTGATAATCCCCTTTGTATCCGTTCGGGAAACCATCATACTCTCTTCAATGGCTTTTCTATACTGCTGAGTCAAAAGAATCGAACGATTATAACGGTAAACATACCACATCAGCAGCGCCAATATAATGGCCAGCATGATCACTAAAAGCAAAAAATGATTCCATTGTGTTGCGAATATTGAATGATCCGGAGTGATTTCAACCATATAAGCTGCTTGTTCTCCTCCGATTTGGTAGATCGGCTTTAAAACCATCAGGGCATATGTTCCCCTGTGAATGAGTTGTATTCCTTGTAATTTTTCTTCTTTTAGCCCTTTGAGAATTTTTTCTTTATTTTCGGCGAGCAATGATTCTAGCTCCCCTTTTGCAAATCCCTGTGCGTCTTTAAGCAACGCACTTTCTTGGTCTTCGATGTATTCTGAACCAAAAAGAGAATCTTGATAACGTTTGATCATATCTTCATGTTTTGATTTTTTTGTTAGCATGCTGCGCTTAATCAAAAAGGTATAGGCTCCCTGATCTTGAAGCATTGCTTGTCGTTTGAGTGCTAAAAAGGGATAAGCAATTTCTACCGTCCCTGTAAAATACCCCTTATGAAATAAGGGATAAATACTGCGAAAATGACTTGCATATTTTCCCGTTTCAAAAGCAACTACTTTCTTTTGTGTCTGTTGTGCATAAACAACAATTGGCCGCACACTGCTAAGCTCATCTCCAAACTTTTTTGGCTCATGGACACGTAAAAAGGCAATTTGCTCAGGCAAATGAAAAAACAGCACCCGCGTATCAAACTCCTGCAGTGAATCAAACACCACTTTCATTCGATTGTAGAGTTCTTGGCGCAGAATCATCTTCCCTGCCTCGTCACTGTGCTTTGCTTGATGCATCATTTGTGACACCTTGGGAGAGTCCAGAAACATCCCATAATAGTTATCCATCATTCGCTGCTGCATCGACTGGTAGCTTTGCGTACGGTCATCAAACTCTTTAACATGAGCTTGAACATAAGCATTTGTCAAGCTTTCGTAACGAAAATACAACAAAGATGAGACAGCACCCATGAGGGCAATGTATAACGCAAAATAGAGAAAAATTTTACGCCCGATCAACTCTCTCATAACGCTTTCTTTTCATACAAAACAACACGGTTTCGCCCTTCTTCCTTGGCGATATACAGTGCTGTGTCTGCGTTTTTTAAAAGATCTTCGTACCGTTGCATATCCTGCTGTAGCTGTGCCACTCCAAAACTCGCTGTCACCAAAATGCCCTCAGGATGCAATGCCTCAATTTCACTGCGTAATTTTTCTGCTTTTACCAGTGCATCCTCTGCTGTACAGCTGTCCAAAACCATGATAAATTCTTCACCGCCAAAACGTGCGGCTACATCCTCTTTGCGTGCGCTGTTTTCCATAATTTTGGCAACAGCTTTCAAAATAATATCCCCCGTTAAATGACCAAACGTATCATTCACATTTTTAAAATGATCAATGTCAACAATAATCACCGACAGTGCATGATTGTGGCGTTTACTCTCAGATACTTTTTTACCGAGAACATCACTCAAAAAGTGACGATTATACAATCCCGTTAACTGATCGTGTGTTGCCATCCCTATGAGCTGATCATGCTGCTGCTTAAGTGTGATGTGCGTTTTAACCCGTGCTTTAACGATTGAGGGGCGTATAGGTTTGGCGATATAATCCACAGCACCCAACTCCAATCCATATTCTTCGTCTTCAATCGCGTCTTTTCCTGTAATAAAGATAATCGGTATTTTGGCCGTGATACTCTCTTCTTTGAGTAATTTAAATACGTCATACCCATTTATCTCCGGCATCTGCACATCCAATAATATTAAATCAGGTATCGGGTCTTGACTTGCAAGTTCCAGCGCTCTTGCCCCTCCTGTCGCTACTTTTATATCATACTCTTCTTTGAGCAAAAGGGCCAATGTTTGCACATTAGTGGAAACATCATCTACAATTAATACGACCGCTTTAGTATTCATTTTTTATTCCAATCCTGCCATAATAGTTTCCAAAAGCGCAAGCGCTTCAGACGTATTAAATCGATCTATATGCCCTTTAAGCATACTCATACGAGCCGTAAACTCTTCATCGGCATAATCACCAAAAATATCAAGCGCATCGGTGTCAATATACGCTCCCGCTTCAATCTCTTTTTTAAGATTTTGCAGTTTTATGGCCATCTGCAACGAATCCATCCGTTGTTTTCGTATTACAGGCTGGGCTTCTTGCTTGAGTACTTTTTCAAATACCGCACATACCTCTTGCATTACTTCTTCCAAACTGACAAATTCCTTTTTGAGCGTACTTTTATTCCCATTCTTCGCTGAAAATTCTATCGTTTTTGCCAATGCCTGCAGCTGTTGTGCCGATACATTCGCTGCTGATCCTTTGATAGAATGTGCGTGTAGCTGTATGTTGGGCAAATCATCTTGAGTGATTGCCGTGCCAAGCGCACTCATCATTCTGCGACTTTCATCCACAAATGACTGCATTATTTTTATCAAGAGCTCTTTTTTACCGCCCAACCGCTTAAGCGCATCGGCTTCATCCCACAACTTAAGTTCTTGTGCTTCTTTGTCAGGGGTGTGGTCTTTTGGCTTGGACATATCAACATTCAACTTCTCCGCAGCAACCGCTCCATCCAACCATTTTAGCAACGTTAACGTAAGCGTATCAAGATTGATCGGCTTGGTCACATAATCGCTCATCCCTGCAATAAGGCATTTTTCACGATCCCCTGCCATGGCATTGGCCGTCATTGCAACAATTGGAACCTTTAGATATGCTTCTCCCGCTTCTCCCTCTCGAATTGCCGTTGATGCGGCGTATCCATCCATTTCAGGCATCTGACAATCCATTAAAATAAGCGTATAAGGTTGTGCGGCGCTTAGCGCTAATTGCATCGCTTCGAGCGCTTCTAACCCATTGGAAGCAACATCTGCCTCCAAACCGATCATTCCCAGCATCCCCTGTGCTACGATTTGGTTGGTAGGATTGTCATCTACTAGCAAAATACGTGTATCAAGCGGCCATTGGATCTGCGTATTCTCTTGAAGTGTCCCTAAATAATCCTTAGTTACCAGCGGAGCGGCACCCCCCAGCACCGCTCCATCCTCAAACAGTATTTTGAGCGCATTGAGCAAATCTTTGGCCGTAGTGGGTTTGGCAAAAAAAGCATCGAATCCAATCTCAGCAAAACGCTGCGCATCATTTCGCGAGCCCAATGACGTCATCATGATCATCTTCATATCATCGCATTGACGTATATTACGAATTTCTTCACCCAGATCTGCTCCATCCATATTGGGCATCTGCATATCCAACAACGCCACATTATACGGGGGAATATGGCCCTGCGCAATACGTATCTGACAAGAGTCAAATGCGATAATCGGGTCTTCTGCTTCATGCACTTCCATCCCCCAAATTTCAAGCTGTGCTCGTACAACCGCGCGATTCGTTTCATTGTCATCCACAACAAGAACGGATTTGTTCGCAACCGACACACTGGGAATACTCAATGCCGATGTCGCTCCAAGCCCAACGCCGATATCTATATGAAAAGTACTTCCCTCATGCTCAACGCTCGTTATCCAAATTTTTCCATCCATCAGTTCACACAGTTTTTTCACAATCGCCAGCCCCAGTCCTGTGCCGCCGTATTTGCGCGTGGTCGAATTGTCTGCTTGTGAAAACGATTCAAACAATGAATCAATTTTATCCGCGGCGATTCCGATTCCGCTGTCACGCACATCAATGCGTAATCTTCCATGATCGGTATCCAATTCATCCAACATTACACTCACAAGCACTTCGCCTCGATGGGTAAATTTCACCGCATTACTGATGAGATTCGTCAGTATTTGACGAAGACGTCCCGGATCGGTGATCACTGTACTACGTGTCAATTTCGTCGTATCCAGTATGAGTTCCAGCCCTTTTTCCTGCGCTCTAAAAGCAATTGCTTCGATAAATTTCCCCAACTCATCACGCAAGTTTAACTCAATGAGCTCAAGCTCCATTTTACCTGCTTCAACTTTCGAGAAATCGAGAATGTCATTAATAAGTCCCAGCAGTGAATTCGCACTGTTAGAAGCTACACGTATTTGGTGGCGTTGAGTTTCATCCAAATTTGAATGTGACAAAAGTCCAAGCATCCCAAGCACTCCATTCATCGGAGTCCTGATCTCATGACTCATGGTTGCTAAAAACTCTGATTTTATCTGTGCAGAAGACTCCGCAGCCTCTTTGGCTATCAGCATCTGCCGTTCGGCTTCTTTAAATAAAGAAACATCGCTTGCGATTCCCATATAACCGCTCGTCTTACCATCTGCATCATACAATGCGGTCACATTTAAATACACTGGAATTTCACTGCCATCTTTTCGCACATAGGTCCACTCATGGGCATTTGGCATATTGTAATCGTTTTTAATCACAAATACTTTGAATCCAGGTTCCACAACCTCCCCCAACTCTCGGGAGAGTTCTTCTGCTCTTTTAACCACTTCATCTAATTTATGCAAAATAGCGGGACTTTGTTTTCCAACTAACTCTTGGGCTTTATACCCAAGCATCTCTTCAGCCGCACCATTAAACGCCGTTATTGTCCCCTCAGTGTCCGTAGTGATGATCGCTACCCCGGCATTCTCAAAGATCGCTTTTTGAAGCTGCATCGCTTCACTCAAAGAATCTTGGATGGCTTTACGCTCGGTAATATCGGTACGTATTGCAATATAGCTCACAGGCTTTTTATGTTCATCCATAAAAGGGACGATGGTTGTATCGACCCAATAATACGAACCGTTTTTCGCCACATTGCACACTTCGCCATGCCATATTGCGCCATGACTCACCGTGTGATACATCTCTTTCCAAAACTCTATCCCATGCAGACCCGAGTTGAGCAGTCGGTGATTTTTGCCGATCAATTCATCGTTTTTATATCCGCTGATCTCTTCAAATTTGCTATTTACAAAGGTAATCGTCCCCTTAACATCCGTAATAGCAACAATGGAGTGGGCATCCAAAGCATATTTTTGCTCTTTGAGCTCATCGAGTGTTTTTTGCGCTTTTTTAGCTAAATAATCAAGTTTCTCTGCGTCATATTCTTGCTTCTCAATTAAGGCATTAAAGACCGATCCAAGTTCTCCAATCTCATTAGCAGCCTCGACCGCTACATAAACCTCTTTGGTACCGCTCATGTATTGTTTGCTGGCCTCGGAGAGTAACTCAATAGGCTTCACAATCCGTCTGGCAATGATTATCCCTACAAAAACAACCACACTGGCAACAATCAAAGAAAAAATTATGATCATAGTAAACAAACGATTTGGGATAGCCAATACCTCTGATTCGTCCATTTCACTAATGTCTACCCATCGTATCCCCATTAGATTGATCGATCGATGTTCCCCAAGAACTTTTTTCCCGTTTGGCCCTATATAAAAGCTCGCTTTTTCTGACATCTTATCAGGATATTGCCCGTGAATTCCATGTTCGTTATACCAATTCCAAAAAACTTTTGTACTGATTCGTCGCTTCAAAACTTCATCGGGATCCCCAACGGAACTTCGCAGTAACCCGTCTGCTCCAACAAGGTATTGGCTTACTCCCTCTCTCTTATCCTTTAAAGAGTCAAAAAGAACGTTCATGTTTAACTGTAATCCCATAATCCCAACCATTTTGCCCGAATCATCCAAAATTGGCTGAGTAATAAATCCGGTCAATGCATCTGCTGAGGGAGCATAACGTTCAAGATCTGAGAAATGGGCTTTTCCATCTGCAAGACTTCTACGATACGTTTGAGCGAAACGGGTTTTAGAATACAGGCCATTTAAAAGATTCGTCCCCAAATCAGATTCTTTTTTAATCGTATAGAGGATATTTCCCTCCAAATCGATTAAAAACAGATCGTACACATACTCATACTCTTTGGAAAGTGTCAAAATCGTATCTGGCTGATTTTCTATCCATTTTGCATACTCTTCACTATGAACAAACACATCAAGGCTTTGGGAACGATTGGCATAACGCCCACGCAGCAAAGATAAAACATCTCTAGGTGCTCTAAGCTGCGACCAGATTCTCAAATTCTTAGCGGCTCCATAAAAATTCTCGTTGAGTGCTGCAACATTCAAAATAGCTGTATTGGCAAGCTTATTGCGTTGCATTTCATCAACGCTTTTAACTGTATGTGCGTATCCATACCATGCAATAATAACAACAGGAATAATGCTCAAGGTCAAAAACCAAAACAAAAGCGTGAATCCCAAAGAACGGAACAGTTTTCTGTATAGAGCTTTTACTTTGAGTATCATCGCATTGCCTCATTGAGATGAATCAGTTCGTCAACAGGATAGTTTATCTCCTCTAGTTTCTTTTTCATTACCGGAGAAAGCGCTTCATTGTTAATCCATCGTATGTTTGCGCGCATCTGCTCAAACTCTTCAAAACCTACATTATTAAGATAGGGCTTTACTGCCTTGTAAAAAGATTTTGGATTTGCATGATAAGCAGAAACGGCTTTATCCATAAGTGTTTTAAGTGTTTGCAGCTGTTTTTTATGTTGATTGTAAACCTGACGAGAAGTCATAAAAGAGTCAACCACCACATAGTGATCATTTTTACTGCTGGCAATCTCTTTGAAGCCTTGTTTTTTTAAAGCCAAATCATGAGGATTATAGGTTACCGTAATAAAGGTGTCATCTGAATTCGGGTTGCCGACACGCTTTATTTCTTCTTGACTGCGATTATAAATCTTCATCTTCTCTTTGGAAAGATTATGTTCTGCGATTAAATAATTGAGCATATCTTCCCCTACCGTATCAAGCTCAACGTACACACTCATCTTTGTATCCGGTTGAAGCAGCTGCTGGACAGTACGGTTTGAAAGGATGACGTCTCCCCCATAGGAGCGATCATAAATGATAACAGGGATGAGATCTTTATAAACTTTTTTGAGTCGAAAATACTCATGCTCTGTACCCGTCACAACATCTGAGGCATTGCTCTCATACAAATTTAAATTTTCTTCAATCGAGTCTGCTTGAAGTATTTGAATATTAGCCTCTTTTAGCCATCCCATTGCATGGGCATAGTACAAAGGGCTTGCTCCGATCCACGTATCAACTGAAACCACAAGCGGTTTTTCCTCAACAGGGGAACACCCGCATAAAATAAACATCGCGCTGAGTATCCCCGATATCAGAACCTTCATGATTTTTATCTATCCTGCAACTCTGGGCTGTATCGTGATCGTATAATTGCCCCCCATAGTGCTCAACACAAACTTATGCTTTTTGCAATAGTTTTTTTCCATCCGTGCATGAAGAGTCTGAGCTTCTTCTTTTGCATCTTGTATTGAGTCAAAACTTTGAATATCGACTCCTCCATCACGTTTAAAACAGCCGCAAGCGTTCTTTACTTCTAATGTGTACCCCATGATAAACTCCTAAAAATCAAAAATATCGTCGAGATCTTCAGCCGAATGCTCATGATCAGCATCGTCCATGGTCAGAATACTCCCGATTAATTCGGCATTGGCAACGATCGTATCGTCCATAAAGTTTACTCTCGTAGCACCATCAATGAAAATCATCCGTATCCACGTACTTAAATCACGCCCAAATGCAGCACACATAGGCGCGATATCCGTAGCTTTATTTACAAACAGATCACGGTGAATAGCAATAATCCGTCCCATCGTCCCCAATGCATTACCGATAGAATAACTGTCCGTATATCCTGAAGCAATTCGGCTAATTTGCTGGAGACTATTACTGATTTCATCCACTTCATAGTGTTCAATCTCCCCACCCACAACCATCATAAGGGAATTAAGTTTACCAACGTATTCCTTTAAATCCATCAAATCTTCAGGCTCCATATAGTTATACACCTGCGTTGTTTCCTCGATCGCTTCATAGGCTGCAACCGCAGGAGCTGTAACGGTAGGGGCAACCTTGACCATTGCATCATGAGCAAGAACCGCTTGCTCAATATTGGGACGCTTCACCCCAATGCTAATTTTTCCATCCCCCATTTTATAATCAGTTACCGTTGGATTTTTTGCCATAACCAGCTTGATAATTTTGTCATCAACATCATCTAAGCCGCTAAGGGTTATGAACATTGTGTCCATCGATTCCTCTACAATGATCTGCAGTTTTACCCCTACTCTTAACCCCATAGATCCCAAAGCGTACACTGTACGTATGGCGTCAATTAGTTTTTCACTTCGTTCGCTTGTGTTGAGCAGATAATATTCCCAAAATTCTGCAAGTTCATCATCTTTTTCTACATAAAAGAGCAGCTTACGGCTAAATATTTCTTGCGTAAACAAATTTGCAGCGCTTGAATTATATTTTCTTGTTAATGTGTCCCGTGACTCAATCAAAGACAAGTAATTGCCCAAGCGTGTTAAAAAGATATCCGCATTGATTGGTTTGTTGATATAGTCCTCAGCGCCATTTCGAAGTATCTGCTGCTGGCGTTCGCCATCATCCACTGCAGATACCGCAACAATCATCGTTTTAGCATCCTGCGCGCGGATACGTTTGGTAGCTTCTATCCCATCCATCTCCGGCATCATGATATCCATAAAGATGAGATGAAAATGTTCGTCTTGCACAACCAAAGAGGCTTCTAATCCATTGACCGCTTCATGTATGCTTAAATCTGTACCATTATCTTCAGCATAATCTTCCAAAAGTGCTCGCAGGAGCATTCGATTGTTTTCATTGTCATCAACAATAAGTATTTTTTTCATCATTCAAATCCATTTCTGTACATTTAACATAATCGAGCTAGAAGCTCTTCCACAAAATATCGGTAATCTTTCACTCCTCGGGAACGTTCTTCATCTAAAACAACAGGGTTGCCTCTCTCAAACTGTTTGGCCAGTTTGATATCAATCCCTATTCCTGAAAAAAGCTTTTCTTCGCCAAATTGCGTTTTAATCTTGGATATAGCTTCACGATGTTCAGGTATGTGAGCATTGACCATCACGGGTAAAATTCCCACTTCAGGAGTTTTTTGAGCATTAAGTGAAGCATTTTGGTAAATGGCCCTTACCATTTGTCCCACAGCTACCACACCCAGATGATGCGGAACAAAAGGAATAACAACAGCATCGGCGACTTCAAGCGCATTTTTAAGTAACCCATCAAAAGTTGGAGGCGTATCAATAATCACATAATCAAAGAAATCATGGATCATCTCACGGCGAAAACGGTTTTTAAGCACTCCGCGCAAATCCCCAAATTCATACACATCAAAAAACTCTTGCGCAGGAGCAAGAGTGAGCTGATCGTGTACGGTATGCACAAACGTCTCGCTGAGCGTTTTGCCTACAAAAATTGAATGCGCGCCATTATTCTCAGAAGCTTCGCAGCCTACTCCAAGCGAAGCGTGTCCTTGGGTATCAAAATCGATCAAAAGCACTGACCCTATTTTTGCCAATTCGCAGGCGAGATTTACTGCCGTAGTCGTTTTAGCCGATCCCCCTTTACGATTTGAAACGACGATTGTTTTCATGCACAATGCGTTTCGGTTATTTCAAACCCTTCACAGAGTTTTTGATACAGCTTGACATCATGCCCATACAAAAAGTTTGCACCATACAATTTTTTATACCCCAAAATGAGTTGTAAAACACCTAAATGAATATCGTCACATGCGCTAAAATCAACCGTAATTTCAGCAGGAGAAGTAACCTGCAAGAAGTCGCGCAAAGAAACAATCTCATCTTCATACACAACTGAACTAAATGTTACTGCATTATTTTCCATCAATGTTGCCATTATACTTTCTCCTTCATCGGTAATGTTACCGATTTAATAACGTTTACAAGCCGACTGTCCACCTCAACCACCCCATCTATTTCTACAAAACCGTCATTTGATTCGAGTTTGTCAACGTGTTTAAGTATCGAGCAATCGAGATTCTTAATGTCTTCTATCTGATCCACTTTGATACCAAAAAAAGCGTTTTGAGTTTGGTAAATAAGCAGCTTTTGAGATTTCCCCGTCGCAGTTTCTTGAAAATCCTCCATCCCCATCATGCTTCGAAAGTTGACCACTTTGATCACGCGATCTTCATAAGACATCATCCCCTCAACCATAGGATGCGCGTTTGGGATAGCCGTCACCGAAGGGACTTGAATAATCCGCTGTATTGATGCGACACTGAGAGCATAATAGTTATCGCCTATAGTAAAGATAATATAATCTTCCATTTTACTTCCTTTACTTAACTGGCAATACGATGATCGCTTTTGAGTACTGTCGATATTCCTAAAATGCCTATCGGATCGATTGCCATAATGATTTGCCCATTGCCCAGCAATGCTGTACCACTGAAAATAGGGTGACCTTCCATAATCCCCTCAAGTGGTTTTTGAACCACATCCAATTGTCCCAACAGCTCATTAACGACAACAGCCAAAAGGTTTCCTTTGATATTTAACACCACCACCGGAAGTGCTTTATTCGTCAACGCTTCTTCATCCAGCATGTTTTTCGCGAACAACAACGGAATGACTTCGCCGCGCAAATAAATAAATGGCTCGTTTTGCAAATACTCTATTTGAGTAGGTTCGATTTTAACCGTTTCGGAAACTGAATCCATCGGGAATCCATAATGAACCCCGCTCATGGTCACATGCAGCAATGAAGTAACGGCAAGCGATACCGGGATAGAGAGATAAATTGTCGTTCCTTGATTGGGTACTGTCTTGATACGGATGGTTCCGCCAAACCCTTCGATTGATTTGCGTACAACGTCCATTCCGACACCCCGACCGCTGTACTCACTAATAGTTTCTGCGGTTGAAAGACCTGGTAGCATTACCAATGCCGCTTTTTCATCATCGTTCATCGCTTCCACTTGCTCAAGTGTTAGTAACTCTTTTTCAAGCACCTTTTGAACCACACGGCTAATATTGATTCCTGCGCCGTCATCACGTATTTCAATGATGATCTTATCCGATTGTGCATAAGCGTTAAGCGCTATATGCCCCTCTGGATTTTTCCCTTTTTGAATACGAACCTCCGGCATTTCAATCCCGTGGTCCAAAGAGTTGCGCATAATATGGATCATCGGATCAGCAAGCATTTCAATCATATTTTTATCGAGTTTTGTTTCCCCGCCGTCCATACTCAACGTTACTTTTTTATTCATATTTTTTGAGATATCGCGTACCAGTTTTGGATAGCGGTCAAACACATACGAAATCGGCAACATACGCATCGACATAATCAAATCTTGCAGTTGCTCGGCTAAACGGTTGATAAACGTGTATTTTTCCATAATGGCACGCTTGATCACTTCTCCCGTCATTTTGTGAACACCATCCGCCAAATACGGAAGAGAATTTTTAGCCACCAAAAGCTCCCCGACAACATTCATCAAATGATCAATCGATTCTTGATCGACTTTGACCGTTTTACCGATGACTCCTTTTTTACTACTGGCTAACTGATTGTCCAAATCACCCCGCTCAACGATACTTGTGACTACTGGAATGACTTCAGAAGCTTTCGCAACAGGTTCATTGTAGGACTTAACCTCTGCGGGTTCTGCTGCCATTACAGCCACTGCTTCAACGACAGGGGTATTGGATACTGCAACGGGCTCTTGAATAGCTGTATTTTGTTCATCGTTTATTTCACAACGCAACCAAGTTATCAAGCCTTCTTTTGAACTAAAGCTGCTTGGCATATCGCAAAAATACGGTTTGAGATTATTTTCTACAATAGACAGTACACGCTGATAAGACGCATCATCATCGAGCATTTCTAATGTTTGAAGCTGTTGCATCAAAATTGCCTTGAGCTGTAGGCGCTCTACCTCATTGATTTCTATTGTTTCGCAGACTGCATCAGGAACACTTGTCATCTGCATTATGCTTGGGGCATCATCGAGCACGGCATTATAGACATACACATTCCCCTGTGGCAGCTGTCCGAAAAATGATTTCAACAAGCCCAAATCGGTATCTTTAATCGTATTAAGCAACTCATCAAAACGTCGCAGCTGCATACTTTGAAGCGTGTCTCGTCCAATTAACGACAACGTATTATGAATCTTTTCGCTGATTTCTAAACGGTTAAACGAATCAATAGCTCCGCTGCACTCAGCTGAAAGTTCTTTCAAAACATCCAAGTTATGCCCGGCTTCCCCCTCATTAATCTGCAGCAATGTCACAACATCCAGCGGTATAAAGCTAAGTTCATCAATGAAGTTAAAAAGGGCATCGCTAATCTCTTCATAGGTCGCATAAACGAATGCCGTCATACTCAAACGAAGCAGCAATCCATCCGGATCATCAAAGCCCGATAAAAGTGCTTTTGAAGCATTTTCACCCATACATGCATGAATGCCTAAAACCTTATCTCCAATAAGAGAAAGAGTATAGAGGGGATCATTTCCATACACCATGCACGATTCATCTAAATCAAAGACAATCGCATACAGCTGTTCCTTGGCACAAAACCCTTCATCAATCTCACCCACTTTAAAGGGAATTGTTTGACCAAACTGTCGTAAAAACGGCATTGGGATATTGACAATACGTTCAACATCACTTGCCAACCGAAACGGACATGACCATGTTTGCACTTCAATCGTTTTTCCCATGAGTCCACTGAGCTCTTGCGCAATTTGATCAATACGTGATTCATCCGCTTCGACAATATCACCACACTCTTCCGCGGCTTCGATGAGATTGACCACTTCGTCAAATGCATTAAAAAGTGACTCGATCATAACCGGTTGAAATTCAAGTTTTCCCGAACGCAGCATGTCCAGCAAATCTTCGGCGTGATGCGTAATGCGCTTGACCGCTTCGAATCCTACGATTCCTGAACCCCCTTTGAGAGTATGGGCAGCACGAAAAACCGAGTTGAGTAACTCCGGGTCATCGCCTCCGATGTGTTCAATATTTTGATCAATAAACGCCAAGTTCTCTCTGGCTTCCAATAAAAATTGTTCGAGTAGCGGATTCATGTGTTGTCCTTGATTTAAACTTTTAACAAGAGCTGCAAATACCCTTTGAGAGCATCGGGTTTGATCGGTTTGGTTTCAAAAAGATTAGCACCTACTTTGAACGCTTCAAGCTTGTCCGTTGCTGCCATTTGTGTTGTGATCATAATTACAGGAGTAAAGCGTCGCATCGGTTGCTGGCGCAATTCACTCACAAAAGAATAACCGTCCATAACCGGCATATTGACATCTACTAGATACAGATCCACGTTATTGTCCAACGATTTTTCAAGCGCTTCCATCCCATTTTCTGCTTCAAGCACCTCTACTCCTAAATCTTTTAGAATAGAGCCATGATAACTCCGCACTGTTTTTGAATCGTCTACTACCATTACTGTTGCCATCTCATGCTCCTAAAAAAACTCTATTCCGTCATCATCGTCTTCACGATTCACTTTTCCGCTGAATGCACTGTGTTTTTCTTTTGCTTTCTCAAGTGCATTCGTCAATTTTCCGTGCATTCTTTCAATGCTTTGAGCCGCAATCGCATCATCTTCGCTAAACGCATGAATGAAATACTGCATATGTTCCTGCGCACTCTCAATAGCTTCTATCGTCGCACTTAACTGTTGCGCAATGATGTCTTGATACTGCATCGCTTCGAGTGTTTCGTCATCCACGCTTAAACCGTTTTTATCAAGGAAACGTACAAATCGCAACTGTGCTTCTTGTGTTAAAGCAATGGTCTCACGCTCCACGCTTTTAACATGTTCTAACAATCCATTAAGAGTATGTAGGAATTGCATCTTGATTGACTTATGCTAAGCGCAATACTCTAGAAATCGCCTGCTTAAGCTGCGCCGGATTAAATGGTTTTACCACCCAACCCGTCAACCCAAGTGCTTTTCCCTGCACTTTGAGTTCATCGCGTGTCTCGGTTGTAAGCATCAATACCGGCGTGCGTGCTGTGCTTGGAACTGCGCGAAGCCCTTGCAAAAACTCAAATCCGTTCATAACGGGCATATTCATATCCGTAATAATCAAATCAGGAACCATCCCCCCTTTGATCTCATTGAGTGCATCCACTGCAGACAAATATTGTTTGACAGTAATGGGCATCGAATCGGTGACCATCCGTGTGGAAGCTAAAGCGGTTTCGCTATCGTCTACAAATATTACTAATGGCATTTTGTTCTCCTATAATGTGGTTATTTTTGATAAATTAACGTGGAATCAATTTTTTTTGCCTTAAACACCGAAGTGATACGGCTCATGTACTCAGCATGACCCAATAAAACATAACCATTTGGGTTAAGCATATCGTAAAAGGTCATTGCAACTTCTTTTCGGCTGGCATCATCAAAATAGATAAGCATATTGCGTGAAAAAATAACATCGAATTTTCCCAATTTACGCATATCCCCTCTATCGAAGACATTAGATACTTTAAAATCAACAGTACCGATTAAATCATCAATAAGATCATACCCTAACGTCCGCTTTTTAAAATATTTAGCCAATACCCCTGGCGGTATCGCATGAACTGAACGATCTGAGTATTTACCCAATTTTGCTTTCTCAATAACGGTGCTATCAATGTCAATACCCACAATTTCGATATCACGTTCTTCGACAATACGCGCTTCTTCGAGAATATGCAAGATCATCGAATACGGTTCTTCTCCTGTAGAACTTGGCGCAGATAAAATCCGTAAAGCCTGCCCTTTTGGCTTTATTTCATGCAGTTCAGGCAAAATTCGCTCTACTAAAACCTCAAACTGCTCTTTCTCCCGATAAAAGTAGGTTTCATTAACCGTCATCCCATTCATAAGTGCTTGAAACTCTGCACCATCTTTATCATCAAAACGTAAAGTGTAAAAATATTTACGGAAGGAATCGGCGCCAATTGCTTTACAGCGTGTCTCTATGTACTTGGAAAGTTTGTCAAAATGTTTGTCAAGCTCTAAATAAATACCCGCTTTACGATAAATGTAATCGGTCATCTTATAAAAATTTTCTTCTGATAAAAGAGCTTCCACCCATTACCCCCGAATACTGCGAATGGCATTATCAATCGCAAAATCAACATACGCATCTTGAAATCTGCTTTTGACTGTTTCGAGCAAGGGAATGTCCTCCATCTCACCAATCTCTGCCATATAATCGACAGCCGTCATCGCGACATTTATGTCCCTTTCACTTTCTAGAAGTTCAATGAGCATATCACGTGATTGAGCAAAATTAACATCACCCAAAACATTGATCGCGAAAATACGTAAATCACGATCGTCTCCAATGAGAAACTTCACAATGTAATATTTGATCGCATCACCATAGCTTTGAAGCGTTGTGATCCCGAGATTACGAATGTAGGCATTACGTACCTTAAGCAATCCCATAATCGATTCGATAGGGGCACGGCTTCCATCCATTTTAGAAAGAGTAGCAGCAATTTTACTTGCCATATCTTTATGCACATACGGATTGTCCATCAACAGTTTGACCAACTCTTCTCCGCCCCCCTCGAACATTTCGATTTGTTCGATAGCATAGCCTTGCTCATCAAATTTTCCATCATTTTCATAATAGTACGCTTTCGCCTCTTCCAGCGTTGAAAATTCTGGAAATTCTTCAACAACCTGCTGTATGTGTTTTTTTACCAGTGCCATCCCTAAATCCTTAGCGTAGTGTTTGAAGCGCTCTTACAATCTTAGGGAACGGGAGCTGCTGGGATACTCCACCTCGATCATACGCTTCTTTTGGCATTCCATAAACCGTTGCCGTCTCTTCGCTTTCACCAATGGTGAATCCTCCTGCTTGCTTAATCGCAACCATGCCGTTCGCACCGTCATCACCGATCCCTGTCAATAAAACTCCTACAACCTGATTACCAGAAAATACTTTGAGTGCACTCATAAACATTTCATCAACGCTAGGCTGAAAAAAACGATTTCCTTTTTTCTGCTCCTCACGGATAACAATTCTTCCGGTCACTTTTTTACCAAAATGCATGTGAACTCCGCCACGTGCGAGATAAATATTTCCGGGGTATAGTTCCATGTGATCTTTTGTTTCTATAACGGGCAAAGTACTGTTTTTGTCCAATCGAGTCGCAAATGCTGCAGTAAATTGCTCAGGCATGTGCTGTACAATGCAAACAGCATAACCAAACGATGAGGGCAATGCCGTACAAATCTGCTCAATTAGACCAGGCCCACCTGTTGATGCGCCGATCAACAATATTTTAGTAACATCAGCCGTCGATTTATTTTCTGCACGTGTTGCTTCCCGAATACTTTGCGGCCGTTCGCGCACAACGCTGCGGCGCGTCATTGTCTTCAAACGTCGTGGAGGAATACGGCTGAGAGACTTTACTTTTTGGACAATGTCTTCTGAGTTCTCACTACGCCCTACATTCATCGTTCCGGGTTTTGAGATGTAATCAACAGCACCTGCATCAAGAGCTTCCATTGTAATTTGAGCACTTTCAGTCGTCAAGGAACTGATCATCAAGATTGGCGTTGGACGTATCTCCATGATCTTGCGAACAGCTGTAAGGCCATCCATAATCGGCATATTGATATCCATCGTAATCACATCGTATTGAGTTGCGGCTGCTTTTTCAACGGCTTCTGCACCATTGCGCGCCGTCTCAACCTCAAATCCGAGCTCAGCTATGATCTCTGTTATTTGCTTTCTAACCAATGCCGAATCATCTGCTATCAAGATTTTTTTCATGCGGCATCTTCCAGTAGTTGTGAAATATTACGATTGAACAACAAAACCAACCGTTTCCCTTCATCTAAATGAATGATATTCGAGAAAAGCCCATCACCGCTCTCTTCTTCACGCATTTGCTCAGGATCCACCGAAAGAACATCGCTCACCGTATTCACAAAAAATCCAATCCGCCCCTTTGGCGCATGGCATATAATAATCTTCTGATCTGTGTGCGTAGGAATTTTTATCCCCAAGCGTTTGTGCAAAGAACCGATGGTTACAATCTGCCCTCGTATGTTGATGATTCCATCTACCATTTCAGAAGCATTTGCTACAGGGGTAACCGGAGTCATATCGATGATCTCCGCAACCTCTTCAATGCTAAACGCATACTCTTCATTACCCAGTTTAAAAATCACTACTTCTACCATCTCCACTGCATTTTCACTGACCGCAGTCACATCATTGGAAACGATAATATCATTGTTACGCTCCAACAAAGATTCAATTGTACTGTTTGAGATAAGAGAGATAAGTTTCTCTCCATTATGTATCACACCGGCAATGCGTTTATCATCATTACTTGTCCCCAGTGAATCCACATCAGCTTTTGAAAACTCATGAATGTCCACAATCTCATCAATCATCAATCCCAATGTTTTGCTGTGCATCTGAACAATTATGATGCGATTCTTGTCTCCTGGCTTGGGTTGAAATCCATAAAAACGACGTAAATCAGCGATAACCACGAGTTCTTCACGCAAAGACATCATCCCCAAAATCTCATCATTTGAACCCGCCATCGCCGTAATCGTGACATCCGCATTCAAAATCTCTCTCAAGTCATCAATGGGGAGTGCATATTCTTCTGCTCCCATTTTAAAAACAAGATAGCGGCTTTTATCTTCCACTTTTATGGATGATTCTCTGTCATAACTGCTTTTTTCTGACACTGCTTGAGCTGCTACTTTCACAGAACGAATCGCTGCGATTACGTATTCCAAACTGACAACCTGAATTAATGTATCTTCATGATGAACAATGGCGATAATCGCCTCATCCGAAACATCTAAATACTCAATTTTTTGTTGATCGATTGTCAGAGAGACCGTGACTTGATCCACAAGCAATGCCAATGTGCTCATCTCATTATTCAACGTGATAACCCGATTTCGCTGATCCAAACCGCTGCAAGGCGCTAGACCCAACAAAAGGTTAAAATCCAACAGGGTGACAATCCCACCGCCCACAGCACATAGGCCGCGTACTTCATAAGGGCTCAATGCCAAACTGGTAATGTCCGGAACACGAAGAATTTGACCAATCAATGCAGTAGAAATGCCAAATGAAACCTCATTATGGCGAATAATCAAAATCTCTTCGATATGCATGGAATTACCCCTGTTGAAGTTCATCCGCCATGACAGCGAGTTCTTCAACGCCTTCGCCAATATGGCTTACCGTTTCAATAATCAGTTCACTTGCTTTGCGAGATTCCTGTGCATTTCGCGCTGAAAGTTCAACCGCTTTTTGAATTTCACTGATACCGATAAGTCCTTGATTAAGCCCCTCAATATTTTGATCATTGATGGTTTTAAGACCCGTAAAGCGATCCAACAAATCAATCAACATGGTGGTGATTTTATCAATCTCATGAATCAATGTTCCAATTTGCTCTTTTTCACCCTCTTGATTGATCAAGAGTTTAAGCCAATCGGTACGAACGGTGTCAATCTCTGCATTCATCGATTCGATGGTATCGTTAATTTTTTCCGTATTGGACTCAGAATCTTTTGCCAAATTACGGATATCCGCACTAACAACCGCAAACCCTTTTCCAAAATCACCCGCACGTGCCGCTTCTATCGAACCGCTAATCGCCAACATATTGAGCTGAATAATACTATTCGAGATACTGCCAACCGTTTTGTCGACGTTACGTGTCTCTTTAACGATGACATCAAGCTCACTGCTTGCGCTGCTTCCCTCTGCGATTGAATTGACAAAATCTTGACTGATTCCATTCATCTGACCTTTCACATCCGCAAACGAGGTTTTAAGCAAATCAAAGTTACGGCGTGCAATTTCGATGAGCTTACTGATGTCTTTGGATGCGGCAAGACCACTTTCAAACAACTCTTTGTTCAAAAGGGCACTTTGGTTTGTTGCTTGAGAAGAGGCTTCGATTTGATTCAATCCGCTTGTTACTTCTTTGAGTGAGTTTTGAATGTCATCCATGCTAGAGCTGATTGCATCTGCAGATGCTGCAATCTCTTCTGCCGATTTCATCGTGTCGGTTGAAAATTTCAACTCTTCAGAGAGGTTATTGAGTTCTTTGATGTCCTCTTCGGTTTGGACCAATGAGTTGGACTGCATTTCGATACTATTGAGGGTTCGCTCTACCGATTTTGCAATTTCACTTGAAGCGTCTGCAATCTCTTTGGATCCGTCATTGATTTGCACAACCGACTGCCCGAGGCTTTGGGTATAGCTGCTCATATTACGTGCGGCTTCTACCGAATAAACTGCGATTTTGGTCAGCTCCTCCATTTTGAAACTAAGTGCCGATCCGCGCCCGCCTGTTTGTTCAATAATGCCCGTCGTACTCGTTATACTTTGAATAATATTATCGATGCTTTCTTGGATTTTATTGACCAAGTTCGAAATAAAATCGGCATTTTTTTCAGATTCGCCTGCAAGGGCTCTGGTCTCATCCGCAACAACGGCGAACCCTTTTCCATGCTCTTTTGCACGACTGGCTTCAATAGCGGCATTCAGCGCCAAAAGATTCGTTTGGTCCGCAATTTTTGCGATAAAGCCAACCGCTTCTCCAATATTCTCAGAAGAAATTTTAAGCTCTTCGGATTTTTTAGAAGAAGTTTTAGCAACATTAACCGCCTGTGACATACGCGCAACCGAAGTATTGATCGTGCCAACCGCTCCCATAATGTTATCACCCGTTACCAATGTTGAGGAGATAACCGTATCAATGCTGGTCGTCATGCGCCCGATGTTGGAGTTGATAGCACGTACATTTTTAAGCGCTTGCTCACTCGCACCGCTGTTCTCTTCCGCCGCTGTCGCTATTTGTTCCATTGAGCTTTTAAGTTGCTCTATTGCACTTACGCTCTCTTGAGCATTGCCCAAAATAGTTGTCGCCACACCGGCAATACTCTCTGATATTTGCTGCTGTTTTGCCAACGTACGCTGACGTCTTTTATCGGGACTAACACTTCCTACTGCTGCGGGTGCATGCTCTGTTCGTCTTACTAGTGCCATTATTTCTCCTTAGTCCAGTGTCGCGTAGAGCGCTTCTGCTTTTTTGATATCTTCGCGTGAGGGTTTAATACGGATGGATACGTACTTGACGTTTCCATTCTTATCGGTTGAACGCAAAACAGTCGCATATACCCAGTAGTGCCCTCCTCCTTTACGGGCATTTTTAACGTATCCCGTCCAAAAACCTTTTTCTTGAACATCGTTCCAAAGCGACCGAAATGCTGCACGAGGCATGTCAGGATGGCGAACCACATTGTGCGGCTGACCTATTAAATCTTCTCGTTTCCAGCCAGCAATTTTCAAAAAAGCATCATTCGTATACGTCACATTCCCTTTTTCATCCGTCTCTGACAATAAATACAAGTCATCATACAACACTTCACCGTCATCTAAAAAGGTAAGCCCTTCTGTATTGGGTGCGTCATCCGTTCTTGCCATTGTTAACCCCTTCAAATTAAACCTTAATGGTGGTAGCATAGCGGTAACTTTCTGAATAAAAACTTATGATTTGCTTATTTTCAATGATTGGTTTTGCAATTACTTTAACAAAAAAACATTATAATGCAAACAAAAAGAAACTTTTACCATGAAAATTTTTACCCTAATGGTGTTATCTGTACTTTCTGCCTTTGCTTTTGACGTAGGCAATGGCAAAAGTTTAATCATTCCGCTCGATAGCCCGCAGGGAGTTTTGCAACTTCCCGATCAAAACATTACCGTTTTACCTCATCCCATTTATCCTAACGAAGGGTTTGCGATTATTCCGATTGATTATCACAAACAACCACAGCTCATAAACGCACAATGGCTTAAGGAAAATGAGCGCAGAAGTGTAGAAATCAATGTCATTAACAGTTTATACCCTACCGAAATTCTAAGTGTCGATAGCTCAAAAGTCTCCCCGCCGCCCGAAGCACTTCAACGCATCGCCCAGGAAAAAGCTGAAGCCGAAGAAATATACAAGCACTTCACACCTGAACGCTATTGGAACAAACCTTTTATGCGCCCTATCGATTCGATTACAACAAGTCAGTATGGCAGTGCACGTACCTATAACGGTACTTTAAAGAGTTATCATGGAGGGGTAGATTTTCGAGCCAAAACCCCGCTTCCTATTCTGGCAAGCAATGATGGGGTTGTCGTATTAGTCAAAGAGCGCTATTACTCAGGAGGAACGGTCATCATTGATCATGGTGAAGGGGTTTACAGCTGTTATTTTCACTTGAGTGAATTTAATGTCAAAGTAGGTGATCCCGTTATTCAGGGACAAGAAATTGGCTTAAGCGGAGCAACGGGTAGAATTACTGGCCCCCATTTGCATTTTGGATTCATGGTACAGGGGACTCAAACCGATCCAATTGAATTTATGGCACAAATAAACACACTTTTTACGCAATCAGCTAAAATCGTTCAGAAATAGAATAAAAACAGCAAAAGCAATATTACATAAAATTCTTATAACTTTTTGATATACTGTTTTTTAGTAAGTTTTAATTAAATCATAGTAGGTCTCTATCGTGAAAAAAAGACACATTTTCCTCCTTCTTTTAGGAATTTTATTTCTCCCTTCTTCTGTATCTTCCAAACCTCTAGAAGAGGTCACACTTCAGTTACGATGGCTTCATCAGTTTCAATTCGCCGGTTATTATATGGCATTAAACAAGGGATACTATCGTAATGTAGGGCTAAGTGTCCGAATTTTACAGGTCGATGATTCGCACCCTCATCCCGTAGATGAAGTTATTTCAGGTCGCGCGCAATACGGCATCGGTAATTCCGGACTTATCAATGAGCGTCAAAATGGGAGACCCGTTGTAGTTCTCGCCGCACTGTTTCAGAGTTCTCCCAATGTTTGGATTATGCGTAAAGACAGCAATGTTAGCACCCTTGCTGATTTAGCCACTAAGCGCCTAATGATGACCAAAAATATTGAAAATGCAGAGCTCATGGCTCTTTTTTACAAAGAAGGTGTCGATCTCAATAAACTCAATATTATTGAAAATACCTTTAATACCGATGATTTGATTGACAAAAAAGTTGATGCACTCAATGGCTACTCTTCCAATGAACCTTATTACCTCCAGAAAAAAGGAATTCCATACACAATCATTGATCCGCGAAAACACGACATTAATTTTTACAGCGACTGCCTGTTTACCTGTGATACAGAACTCACCAATCATCCCCAACGGGTTAAAGCGTTTCGAGAAGCGAGTTTACAGGGTTGGGCCTATGCTCTCGCACACCCCGAAGAGACCATTGATGTAATTTTACGTGATTATTCGCAAGCCAAAACACGTGAACATCTCCGCTTTGAAGCTGCTGCGATTCGGCACCTGGTAGAACCTGATTTTATTGAAATCGGCCACATGAATCCTGATCGATGGGAAAAAATAGCAGAAATCTACCATACACTTGGGTTTGCCTCATCCAGTACGATCCCAAAAGGATTTTTGTACGATCCAACAACGCCTGAAGATAACACGTGGCTCTATTATGCACTTTTAGCCGCTTTGATATTAACGATTATCATCGCAATAATCGCAGGATACGTCTATCGACTTAACTGCATCATCAAAGAACAATCCATTCGCGATCCTCTTACAGGGGTTTACAACCGTCGCTACTTGGATGAAACGTTTCCAAGAGAATTGGCACGTGCCAAAAGAGATCTCAGTGAACTCTCCATTGTCATGCTCGATTTGGATCATTTTAAAGTTGTTAATGATACCTATGGACATAGTACAGGAGACCAAGTACTCAAAAATATCGCAACATCTCTTGTAAACTCCATACGCCAAAATGATTTTATTGCACGCTTCGGCGGTGAAGAATTTATCATCGTTATGCCTGGAATGCCTCCTCAGCAAGCATTTGAACGTATGGAGGCCTGTCGTAAAGTGATAGAAACGACAGTAACGCTCTATAAAAATAAAAAGATTTCAATGACTATTTCAGGAGGTATCGCATCGTGCGTCACCTATCATGAAACCCAAGACGAGCTGATTAAAATGGCGGATGATGCTCTCTATGAGAGCAAAAAAAATGGGCGAAACCAAATTACACTCTCCAACCAATTATTCACTCAAGAAGACTCCTTATGAAAAAACTTTTACTCACATCCATACTACTCTCCTCACACCTCTGTGCATTTTCAAGCAGTGAGATTCACCTCCTCGATGGTAACTTCAAAGGACCTACCTTTTTAGATACTCAAGATGGGAACAAGCAAACCATAACCGCACAGCACTATCGTACATGGGACTATGGTGATTTATTTATGTTTACTGATTATGCCTATGCAAAAAAGGGACTGCAGTTTACCAATCGAAAGAATGCTCTTTACGGTGAAATATCTCCTCGTATTAGCCTCAATAAACTCACCAATACTTCAACGTCTGATGGAATAATCAAAGAGTGGTACATAGCGGGGCAATACAATCGATCAGATACCTACCGAGCATGGTTGTATGGGGCTGGGGTCGATCTCAATATCCCTGGATTTGCGGTATTTGGTCTCAACCTCTATCGAAAAGTACACAATATAGGCGATGATACGTATCAGCTTACAGCCAACTATTACGTTCCCATTATTCACAGATGGCACTTTGAGGGGTTCAGCGACTGGACAACCATCGACTTTATCACTCAAAATCAGCTTTTATTTGATCTCGCCCCGACAGTAGGAATAACAACAGGGAAATTAGAAGTAGGCACCGAGTGGCACTACTATCATGAAAATACTTACCATCAAGACAACGATGTTTTTCAGGCAATGATAAAATACAGTTGGTAGAAAGACTTTTAGTCTTTCTTCAATGCAACCCACCCAAATCCGCTCACAATAACGACTATAAATCCAACTTGAAACCAATCAACAGGTGTCATAGCATAACCTCGCTTAGCTCTTTTTCTTTTAGTTGACCGCATGCAGCACTGATATCCAGTCCCTTAGAGTCGCGTATCGTGCACAAAACACCGTGTGCTTCCAAATAATCACGAAACTTCGTCATATCGGCACGCGTCGGACGCTCATAATCGCTCCCGGGATACGGGTTAAAAAAGATGAGATTTACTTTGGCCTTGATCCCGTGTAACAGTTTGACGAGCTTTTTGGCTGAGACCAGATCGTCATTTTTGTTTTTAATCACGAGGTATTCAAACATTACCCGTTTTCGCGTATCGATGGGAAACCGTTTAACCGCATCAATAATCGAAGCAATATTGTACGCCTTGTTCATGGGAATGAGCTCACTGCGTAATTCATCATCCACTGCATGAAGACTTATAGCGATGTGAACACCCAAATCCATTTCACCCAGCTTATCGATTTTCGTACTCAATCCACTCGTAGAAACCGTTTGACGTTTGCCTGAGATACTCAACCCATCTTCGTCTTTGAAAATCGTGATCGCTTTGGCCAAATTCTCCAGATTATCCAGCGGTTCACCCATCCCCATGTAAACAATATTCAGCCGTCGATGTGCCGCGAGGTTATTGTCTATCTTAACCGCCAGGACCTGCGCCACAATCTCTCCGGCACTGAGATCTCTCGTAAAGCCACCTTTGGCTGTCAGACAAAACGAACACCCTACCTTGCAACCCACTTGTGTCGAAACACACACCGTAAAACGGGCTTCATGCTCAATATTTCCTTCATCATCGATGGACTCATCTTTCATCTTCAGCCATACGGTTTCAATGGTCTTTCCATCTTGTAGTTCAAAAAGATATTTGATGGTCCCGTCACTCGAGCACTCTTTACGCGCTATTTTTAAGGGCATAATCTCATAGGTGTTGGTCAATTCTTCGCGCATCGCCTTTGGGAGATTTTGCATCTGTTCAAAACTGATTGCATACTGATGATAGACCCAGTTCCAGATCTGTTTAGCTCGAAACGAAGGTTTCACCATGGACGAGAGTTCCGCTTTGGTGTAGTCCAGTAGACACAACTTACCCACGAAGGATTCCTTTCTCTTCCAAATGGGCTTTTAACAACACTTTTGCAAATCCATGGTTGGCAATAAAATCCCGATGCGCATGAGTATCACAATGGTTAGTAATGCAAAAAACACCCCCGGCAGGAATCCCAAACACTTGTGCCACACGCATAACGGCAAAAAACTCCATGTTTTCAATCCCCATCCCAAGTGCTCTCATTTGTTTCATCGCACGCTCACTTGTTGTGATGTAGTTAGAGGAATTAACAATAACATCTTGGATATTTTCTGTTTGTGCCGAAATGACGTTATCAATCGGTGTATAAGCATTTTTGTCCAAAAACCCCAACTCGATGTTAGCCGCTGTTTTAGACTCCACAATATCATGTATGTTATAGGTACCGTAACTGCCCGCACTCCCAACAAACAAGATAAATTCGGGTTTGTCAGTTAGACAAATACGGGTCAAACTCATCGCACTGTCCACCAAACCAACCCCGATCGGGGTTGCAAAATCAAACGTTTCGTTATTGCCTGCGCATAAAATCATAACCGCACCGCAATCCCGTTGTCACGTAAATAGCGTTTGAGATCCATAATATCGATCTCTTTGTAGTGAAAAATACTGGCCGCCAGTGCCGCATCCGCTCCATGTTCAAACGCTTCTTTGATATGTTCCATCGTTCCCGCGCCTCCGCTGGCGATCACAGGGACATTGACTGCATGACTAATTTGCTGCGTGATAGAGAGATCAAAACCGGCTTTGGTACCATCAGCATCCATTGAGGTTAGCAATATTTCACCTGCCCCGCGATCAACGACCTCTTTTGCCCATTCAAGCGCATTAATCCCCGTATCGACACGACCGCCGTTGAGATAGACATTCCACTGATCACCTGTCCGTTTAACATCAATCGCGACGACGATGCACTGTGCTCCAAAACGCTTTGCACCCTCATTGATAAACTCAGGACGTTTAATCGCGGCAGAATTGATACTCACTTTGTCACATCCAACATTTAATAAACGGTAAATATCATTAAGCTCACGTATTCCACCGCCAACAGTCAATGGGATAAACACTTCACGCGCCACTTGTTCGACAATATGGACGATCGTATCGCGTTGTTCATGCGATGCCGTAATATCTAAAAAAGTGAGCTCGTCGGCTCCCTCATCGTTGTAGCGTTTGGCGACTTCAACAGGATCTCCTGCATCTTTTAGCCCGACAAAATTAACACCCTTTACTACGCGGCCGTCTTTGACGTCCAAACAGGGGATAATCCGTTTAGCAAAATATTCCATACTTTTCCTATCTTCTACTGTAATGCTAATAGTATATCGCCTCTTCACTAATTTATTTATTTACTTTTATATTTAGACTTTGTAGGGTATACTCCAAAGAATGCAGAACCGTGCCACGATAGCCAAGAAAAGATTTGGTCAGAATTTTTTACGTGACGAGAGCGTTGTTGCCCAAATCATCCAATCGATGCCCCTTACCTCTAACCGCATTGCGGAGATCGGGCCTGGATTAGGTGATTTAACTAAATTTTTAGTTGATGTCAAAAGTGTCACCGCTTTTGAGGTCGATACCGACTTGTGCAAGCATTTACAGCACCAATTTGCCGATGCCATCGCTACCAGTAAACTCACACTCCGATGCGGGGATGTGTTGGAAACTTGGAAGAGTGAGCTTTTGGATGAACCGTACGATCTAGTGGCAAATTTGCCCTATTACATCGCAACGAACATCATATTAAAAGCCCTCGCCGATCCGGCGTGTAAAAATATGCTTGTCATGATTCAGCGTGAAGTAGCGGAAAAATTTTCCGCTGCACCCAATGAGAGAGCTTTTGGGGCTCTTAGCGTAATAACACAGAGCGTGGCAGATGTCGAAATCGTCCTCCATGTTCCGCCTACTGCGTTTGAGCCCGCTCCAAAAGTCGATTCTGCCGTACTGCTCATTCGAAAAACGGCGAATCGTAATGATGAAGAATTTGAGGAAATGCTGCGCGTAGCGTTTACACAACCTCGTAAAACGCTTTACAAAAATCTCACTGCACGCTATGATGGAACCGTTATAACGCAAGCCTTTGAAACGCTTGACCTTGAACGCACCATCCGACCTCATCAGCTTAGCACCTCTGACTTTCACCGACTCTACGCCCTATTACAATAGTCATTTTTTGACTAAAAAAGTCGTAGTATCGATCGTAAAAAATTTACATATTCATGTACAAATACAACCAATAATTTAATAAAGGATTACCATGGCAGACGAAAATACAGAATCTCAAGCACAAACAGACAGCCGTTCTCAAGGTGAGAATCGCCCTCCACGTAACGACAATCGAAGACCTTTTAGACCAAGAAACAACAATCCACGCCCAGATGGAAGCGGTGAAGCAAGTGTGCCAAGAGGGGCTCAGGACAACCGTCCGCCAAGACAAGACAATCGTCCTCCTCGTACCGACAATCGTCCTGCACGCAATGATAACCAGCCCCCTCGCACCAATCATTTGATTCGCAATCCTGCCCCAAGCGATAGCGCTACCGATTTATCCACCGAGAGTGAAAACAATGCACGCCCGCAACGCAGTAGCGGCGGTCGCGGTGGTCGCCGTGGCTCAGGAAGTGCGCCAATCGACACAAATTTACGCGATTTCGTATTAAAAAATCAAGAAGTACATAAAAATCGTCTCAATCCGCATCTAAAACTCAATTTAGATAACAATGAAAAAATTAAAATCACCCCATTGGGCGGATTAGGTGAAATCGGTGGAAACATTACGGTTATTGAAACCGAAAATGAAGCAATCATTATCGATGTCGGAATGAGCTTTCCCGATGAGGAGATGCACGGTGTTGACATCCTTGTGCCTGATTTTACCTACTTACGCGAAATCCGCAAAAAGATTGTGGCCATCATTATCACTCACGCACACGAAGACCACATTGGAGCGGTACCCTATCTTTTTAAAGAGATGCAATTCCCAATTTATGGAACACCTCTTCCTCTTGCCATGATCGGTAACAAATTCGACGAGCATCACATGCGTGATTTCCGCCGCTATTTTAATCCGATTGTCAAAAGAGAAGTGTACCGTATCGGTAATGACTTTGATATTGAGTGGATGCACATGACTCACTCCATTATCGATTCCAGTTCATTGGCAATCACCACCAAAGCAGGAACCGTTATCCATACCGGTGACTTTAAAATCGATTTCACTCCCGTTGATGGCTATACTGCAGACATTCACCGACTTGCGCACTATGGCGAAAAAGGTGTTTTGTGTCTCATGAGTGACTCTACCAATTCCTATAACAAAGAATGGACACCAAGCGAGCTCGCTGTTGCTCCCGGCTTTGACCGTATTTTTTCAAAAGCTGAGGGACGTATTATTATGTCAACCTTCAGTTCAAATATTCATCGTGTTTACCAAGCAATTCAATACGGTATGAAATGCAATCGCAAGATCTGTGTTATCGGACGTTCAATGGAGCGTAATCTTGAAATCGCTATGCAGTATGAATACATCAAACTTCCTAAGAACATTTTTGTGGATGCCGAAGAAGCAAATCGTATGAACGATAAAGACGTCCTAATCATCACCACCGGAAGTCAAGGCGAACCAAGTTCAGCACTGTTTCGTATGGCCATTGGTGAGCATCGCCATATCAAAATCAAACCGACCGACTTGATCGTTCTCTCTGCTCGTGCAATTCCGGGTAATGAAGGATCAATTTCGGGAATGCTCAACTATCTTCAACGCGCAGGTGCACGTGTTGCCAATGACCGTGATATACACGTATCGGGTCACGCAAGCATGGAAGAGCAAAAACTTATGCTTCGTCTCACGAATCCAAAGTTCTTCCTCCCAATTCACGGTGAATACAACCACATCATGAAGCACCGCGAAACGGCAATTGCTTGTGGTGTTCCTGAGCGCAATATTCTCCTCATGAGTGATGGGGACTGTATGGAAGTCAGCAGTAAAATGATGCGTAAGTCTAAAACGGTTAAAACTGGCAAGACCTATATCGACAACCAAAACAATCACCAAATCGAAGATGACATCGTCATCGATCGTCAGAAAATGGCAAGTGAGGGGATGGTGGTTCTTGTTGCACAAGTCAGTACTGCCGATTCACGCCTTTTATCAAAACCTCTTGTTACGAGCTTTGGTCTCGTAGCTGATCGCAATGATAAAGCCTTTGCAGCAGAGATGGAAGATGTATTAGAGCATTTCCTTTTGAATCTTAAGCCTGGGCTTATTGAAAATCCAAAAGCGCTTGAAAATGACTTACGTCAAGTTGTTCGAAAACACATTTACCGCAAAATGAAGAAATACCCACTTATCGTTCCTCACGTTTTCGTGATGTAAAAGACGCTTTTAGCGTCTTTTACAATTCTCTTCGTTATACTCTCTCCTATCTACTGCTAAAGACTTATTATGAAAGTAACCCTTAATCACTATACTCCATTGGTTGTTTGTTCCGATGCAATTCGCACTTGTTGGCAAAGTTTTGACAACAGTGATAATGGCGGAGAAAAAGATCGAGCACTCATTGATCGCGTCGGTAATAAATTCAAACATGCATCTACTCTTGAGCACCTTGTGTACAGTTTTTACCTTGAGGGGATCAGCCGTGCATTGCTCCAAGAGCTAGCCCGTCACCGCATGGCATCTTTATCTGTCAAAAGTACCCGCTATACACTCAAAGAACTAAAAGACGAAAACGCCTTTACTCTTAGTGACAAATCACGTGCCGAGAAGTATTTGGTGATGACCGGTGTTGATATCGTTGATGAAATGAGCATACGTGCATTAGAGAACCTTAGGACCGTATTGGTTGCAGGTATCAGCAATGACAAAGCAAAGTATTGTCTCCCTGAAAGCTATAAAACAGAACTAACTTGGACCATCAATGCCAGAAGTCTTCAGAACTTTATCTCATTGCGTAGTGATAAAGCAGCGCTATGGGAAATACGTGATCTTGCCAATCTGGTTTTTGAAACACTCCCAAGCGACCATCGTTATCTTTTCGAAAACTCTCTCAAGGAAATTACCCATGACTAAATCACTCCTCAATATTGCTTTAATAAGCACCACACTTGCTCTTGGCATCTCTGGATGCGCTGAGAAGCAATTAACGTTTAATAAGATGATTTGTCCCGTAGGTCGTGATGATGTGCATATCAAAGCTGATCTTAGCGCGTGCCGCTATTACGATCTTAAAGAGGCTGATAAAGCGTCTTTTCCAACAATAACAATTGAATGCAAAGAGTGTCTAGAGAAAAAAGGATATAAGATTCTAAAAGAAGAGGAAAAAGAATAAGACCCGAGGGTCTTTCTTCTTAGAGTGCTGCTTTGGAAAGTGCCGTTAGTGCTGTGAAAGCATTAGCGTCATTCATTGCCATATCAGCAAGAATTTTGCGATCAAGTTCGATGTTGGCACGCTTAAGGCCGTTCATGAAGTTTGAGTAGTTCATACCATTTAAACGGCATGCCGCATTAATACGGATAATCCACAATTTACGGAATTCACGCTTCTTCTGCTTACGATCGCGGAACGCGTACTGCATACTACGCTCTAATTGCTCTTTCGCTTTACGGAAGTGCTTACGTCTTCCACTGTAGAAACCACGTGCAAGCTTCAAGACTTTCTTATGACGTCTGTGTCTTACGACACCTGTTTTTACTCTTGGCATATTTTTCCTTTCTTTACCCGGTTCATTTCAAATTTAATGAGTGGGTGCCGCTTTGCGGACTTGCCCAGACTAATCTGGAGAGTTAATTGATTGTTGGCGATTAGCCTACGATCATCTTTTTGATGTTTTTAACATCGACTGCAGCAACCACTTTAGGAGTGTTTTGTCCGCGTCTTGTTCCAGCATCTTGTTTAGTCAAAATATGGCTACGAAATGCAGTACCACGTTTGACAGTGCCATTTTTCTTAATTTTGAAGCGTTTAACCGCCCCTTTAACCGATTTCATTTTTGGCATCGACTTGATCCTTTGCAAAAATTCTCTAAACGAGACGCGGATTATACCATAAATAAGCTTTTAATGATTAAAAGAATGTACAGGGGGGAATTCTGCCTCGAACGAGGCAAGCTTTAGTGCCATAGCGGCAAGCGCAGCCAAAGGGATTTGATTCCTTTGGTGCTGAAATAAATAGCTTACTTTTTCTCGTCTTTTTTCGGAAGAATCATCATGTTGCAATAACGACCTTCCATAGCAGGTGCTTTGTACATTGTACCAATGTCTTCAACCATAGGCCAAACACGCTGTAAAACAGCAACTGCTGATTCTGGATGTGCCATTTCACGTCCTCGCAAGAAAACACGAAAGTGAACGTGCTTGCCCTCTTCTAAGAACTCACGCGCATGCTTAACTTTATAACCGACGTCATTATCAGCAATCTTAACCGACAGCTTGATTTCTTTGACTTCGATTTTAGTTTGTTTTTTACGCGCTTCTTTTTTCTTTTTCTCTTCTTGGTAATAAAACTTACCATAGTCCATAATTTTTGCCACCGGCGGCTTTGCATCTGGAGAGATTAGTACGAGATCAAGTCCCAACTCATTGGCTTTATCCATTGCCTCTTTAATCGATACAACGCCTAATGCTTCACCACCGTCAACAACACAGCGCACCTCAGGTACTCTGATATCTTCATTCATTTGGACACGGTCTTGTTTTTTAATCAAAAATTTACCTCATTGATTTTTTCTTTGATCAAAGTGAGAAATTCACTCTCACTAAGATTGTATTGTTCGCGCGTTCTACGATCCCGCACCGCAACACATTTAGAGTTCACTTCTTCATCGCCCAAGACGATAATCATCGGAACCCGACCTTTTTCCGCTGTACGGATTCGTTTATTGAGACTGTCATTTTTATCAAAAATCTCATAATCCGCACCCATATCTATCAATTTATCCCCTAATTCACGCGCGTAAGCAACATGAGTTTCCGCAATCGGAACAATCGCCACTTGCGTTGGAGCAATAAACATTGGGAATTCCCCAGCGTAATGCTCCGTCAATATACCAATAAAACGCTCAAAAGAACCTAAAATTGCCCGATGAATCATAACTGGTTGTATTTTAGCGTTCTCTTCGCCATTATATTCAAGCTCAAAACGCTCTGGAAGATTAAAATCAAGCTGAATTGTCCCGCACTGCCATTCACGTCCAATGGCATCAGTAATTTTTATATCAATCTTAGGCCCGTAAAATGCCCCGCCGCCCTCATCTATTTCATAAGGAAGCTTATTCTTGTCCATAGCATTTTTAAGCGCATTGGTTGAGATTTCCCAAACGGTATCATCCCCAACTGCTTTTTCAGGTTTTGTAGAGATCATCATCTTGTAGTTAAACTCAAAAGTGCTCATAATCTTGTCAACAAAATCGACAACCTCAATAATTTGCTCTTCAATCTGATCTGCTGTACAAAAAATATGGGCATCATCTTGCGTAAATTCACGGACGCGGAACAACCCATGCAATGCTCCCGTCATTTCGTGACGGTGAACGATTCCATATTCAAAATATTTAAGCGGAAGATCCCGATACGAATGCAAATCATGCTCATAGACTTTGATATGGCCAACACAGTTCATCGGTTTGACCCCAAATTCGATTTCATCGATATTGGTAAAATACATGTTTTCGCCGTAGTTTTGGTAGTGACCACTCACCTTCCAAAGGTCAGATCGTAACATCTCAGGACCACGTACCGGCTCATATCCACGCTTTCGATGCGCTTTAAACAATAATTGCTCCAAGCGTGAACGCATGCGCGCACCTGCTGGTAACCAAATTGGAAAGCCCGCTCCTACTTCCTCTCGGAACGTGAAGAGCTTCATCTCTGCTCCAATTTTGCGATGATCACGCTTTTCTGCTTGGGCTACTTGTTCAAGATGAGCTTTCAATGATTCTTTATCAGCAAATGCTATCCCATAAATACGAGTCAGCATTTCGTTTTTACTGTCACCGCCTAAATAAGCGCCTGAAATTTTTGTCAATTTAAAATAGCGAATTAAACCAACATTTGGCAAGTGTGGTCCGCGGCATAGGTCCTCGAAATTTCCCTGCTTGTAAATAGAAATTTCATTACTGGGAATACGATCCATGACCGCTTGCTTAAGATGGTCATTAGCAAACTTTCCACGAGCTTCCTCTTTGCTGATTTCATAGCGTTCAATCTTTTCTTTCGTCTTGGCGATATCAAGCATCTTTTTTTCAATGCTCTTAAGGTCGTCCTCACTCAAATGCTCAGTTACTTTAAAATCGTAGTAAAAGCCCTCTTTTACAACAGGGCCTACAAAAAATTTCGCATCGGTATAGAGTGACTTAATCGCTTCTGCCAATAAATGAGCGCATGAGTGACGAATAATCTCAAGTGAATCAGGAGAGTTATCAAAAGCGATCTCTTCACCCGTAATCCCCAAGCTTTGTGCAGTTTGCAAATCAAAAATCTGATCGTTATGTTTAATAGCGATGATATCCATAAAGGTACGCCTTGTTTCAAAATTATGCGAATTATACGGTATATTTGATTGTGTAGATATTAACGAACTAATTGAACTTATTATCTTTTATCATCGCTTCAATTAATTCTTTGTTTTCTTCTTCCATTTTTTTGAATGCATCCAATAAATAATGGTGCAATTCCTCTTCGCTTTTATTTTCAATAAGAGCTTTTGTATAATAGTCAAAAAATTGACTGTAAGGGGTTGTACCAGACGATAAAAGCATGTTGATGTCTATTTTATCAAAATAGTTTTTCCAACTAGGCGTTATTTTTTTAATGACACTTCTTTTTATTTGCCACGATATTAAGAATACGCTAATCATCACTATCGATAATAAGACAATATATAAGATGATGCATTGTGCTATTCCTAATGCATTAAACACATACGGGTTAAATATAAGGGCATACTCTATAAAAGGCATTGCTAAAAAGAATAAAATCACACTTTTGCTGCTGATCCCGCCAATAGGAGCTTGATTGAAAATGGTTCGCTTTGTTCCATTGGATTTTGCAAAGGTTGATAGAATGGCTTTTAGAGAGTAAGTAGGCATAAGATTTCCTCGAAAATAAATGAAGGGTACAAGAGGAATACCTCTTGCAATGTAGCATAGATTAGTGTACTTTTAAAAACTCATCAATACTGATCAAAATTACTGTTCCCAAAAAGGCAAGGTTAATCTGCCAAAATACTTTACGGGCCCGCTTAAGATCAAAATCTTTAGTCAAAAGTTGTAGGCTACTGATAAATGCAAGTATTGCCGTTAGAATGAGTATTCCTATTATCACTGTATTCGCTGGTTGAAAAACAGTTACCATAAAATAACCTGTCATAATCGTCAACATCAGCCAATAATAAGTTAGACGTTGAAGACTCATTTTTCCAAACAAACGCATTGCCGTAGGATACCCTGCTCCGGCATAATCTCCATAATGCAGCATGACTAAAAGCCAAAAATGCGGTATCTGCCATACAAAGTAAAAAAGTCCCAAAGCAAAAAACTCTGGTTCTCCAAGTGATCCTCCAGCAGCAAGCCAACCAATAGCAGGTGGTATAACACCCAATATTGCCCCAGGGACAACTGCCAATGCACTTTTCTTTTTCAAAGGTGTGTAAAAAAAGTTATACCAAAGAAAAGAGAAAAGAAATAAATCAACCCCGATAAATCCAAGTAAATCATAAATAAGGATAAGAGATGAAAGAATTAATATGGCGGCAATTATAACCGCTGTACGAGGAGACCATTTGCCAGAAGCAATCGGTCTGTGCTTTGTACGTTCCATTAACGCGTCTTCTTTATATTCTTGGTATTGATTAAGTGTTGAAACACCCATCGCGACCAAGAGCACTGCAAAAGTTGCAATAAACATATCCGGTCCAATTTCGCCCTTTGCCATTATGTAGGCAAAGAGAGCCGAAAGGCTCACGGCAAAAGAGAGGACAAATTTAGTTAAAACAATAAAGTCTTTGATCATTTTGTACCGTTTAGATATTCAGCAATAGCTGAAACCTCTTCGTCTGATACATAAGGGAACGGTGGCATTGTACCGATCATACCCTTTTTGCCGTGCTTCAATACATTACGTAAAAGTTTAGCATCATAGGATACAAGGCTTGGAGCCATGCCATCCATACCCCTACCATCTTCACCATGACATGAACTACATGCTGCAAATGAAGCAGGTTGTGTACCTTTAAGACCACCAGCAACATAAGCTGCAATCTCTTGAGCATCAGTACCTGAAGCCAAACCAGCTGGCATTGCACCCATATCATACCCAAGTTTACCTTGACCATTTTTGATTACATCTAATACTTGTTCTTTAGTCAATGTTCTTGTTTTTAGCGTAGGACCAATAAGCAGTTTATCTGTTGTAACTGCGTGACAGCTTTTACATCCATGAAGTTGTAATACTGCATCACCGCCTTTAGCATAGTTACCTTTTGGTGTATCTTCATTACTATTGAACCAAGCTTCATATTCAGCTTTTGGAAGCACAACAATTCTAGAGTACATATATGAGTGGTCTGTACCACAATACTCAGCACACTCAACATCAAACTCACCTACTTTGTCAGCTTTAAACCACTGCTTTGTAAGACGACCTGGAACCACATCCTCTTTCATACGGAATGCCGGAACAAAGAATGAGTGAAGAACATCATCCAGTGGTGCCGTCATCTCTAGGATGATATTTGTACCAACTGGTACATACAGTGCAGATTTATCCATTGTACCTTTTTCGATAATTTTTCCATTCTTATCTTGCACAGGCTTAGTAAATGCTCCACCGAGTTTGTGAACGTAACCATTTGAATTTGGAGGATACTCATATCTCCATTTCCATTTACTACCTTCAACTTTAACAATAATTGCATTTGATGCATCCGGCATTGTACGAAGTGTTTTCATGCTCGTATATCCATACCAGAAGAAAACTGCCAACATCAACGTAGGGACAACCGTCCAAGTAATTTCTAAAACCGTGTGATGCGTTATGTTTTCAATATTCTCGTCTTTAACATTACTTGCACGGTATTTCACAGCAAAGTAAAGCATTGGAGCGACAACCGAGATAAACAATACGATTGAAAGTACCAAATTTATCCATAATGCTTGATCTATATCTGCTGTAAATGTTGCAGCACTTGAGTTAAAGCCTTCTAATACATTACTTGTATTCATTTCTACTGACATACCGCCTCCTTATTTCGCTGGCGATGTTATATGACTAACATCTGCATATTGGAAATTACTAACATCTATCATAACGATAGCAAAGAAAAAGGCAACAATAAAGACAGCAAATATAACCGTCCATCCAATAAGTTTCTCACCTTTTAAGTGCATGTAATACATCAAAATAATCCATGCTTTTACTGTTCCAATCAACATTTGAACACCGAATGTCATGTCTGGTAAAAACATTGACGGCTGGATAAACGTTAATGCCGTAAGCAGTAAAAGTCCTAAAAGAACTTTATAATAACCGCCTTTTTCCGCTTTGTAATCTACTGTTGTGTGATTAGCCATGAATAGCTCCTCCTGCAATATCACCTGCACCGATCATGTAAAAATATGGGAACACAAATACCCAAATAAGGTGTACTAAATCCCAATAAAGTGCAATATTGAAATGTAAAATATGATGCTCTGGTGATACTTTACCGCTGTTGATACGCTTAAGAAGCCACAGCATTAGTCCAATCCCGATAATAATATGAAAACCGTGAAGACCTGTCATTGTAAAATACATTCCAAAAAATAGGATTTCACCAAATGGTTTTGAATGCTCATTCCCTGATTGAAGCGCATCAAGACCTAAGAAAACACCATGATGGTATTCTGCTGTCCATTCAACCGCTTTAACGCCCAAGAAGACACCTGCTAATAAAATAGTTGCCCAAATCATCAACTTGGCACCTTTTACATCACCACTGCGCATTTTCAATAGACCAAGACCCATTGTCAATGCTGAAACCAAAAGAACGACAGTATTGAAACCGCCTAGTACTCGATTAAGGCTCGCTGATGCGTTCAAAAAATCTTGTTGATGCAATGTATAGTAATATGTTAGAACCATAAACATGGCTCCAAACATCAATACTTCTGTAAGCATAAACAGCCAAAAACCTAGTTTACCACCTTCGTAGTCACCTTGCCATCCTTGTACTACGTGCTCTTTCCCGTTGCGGTCAACCGCAATTTCCGGGATGTACTCGTGAGAATCGTGAGAATCGTGTGCCATCAATCAATCCTTTTCATATTTTCATCAAACTTAACAACCGGTTGACCATGGTGATACTCGTATGGTCTAAAGTCAACATATGGAACTTTTGTATGGTTTTCCAATGGTGGTGGAGAACTTGGCAAGTGCCACTCAAGTGTTGTTGCATTCCATGGATTTGGTGTAGTCGCTGGACCTTTACGAATACCTTGAATCAATACATAAAACATGTAGACAAGGCCCGTGACAAAAATGATTGCGCCCCAAAATGAGATTTGGTGATAAATCTGAAATTCTGGCAAGTAATCAAAATAACGTCTTGGCATACCAAGGTAGCCTGCGATAAACATTGGGAACCACAATAAATTAAAGCCGACGAAAAGAATATAAAATGCCGCTTTCGCTTGATATTCAGAGTACATTTTTCCAAATACAAGAGGGAACCAATAATGGATACCTGCGAAGAACAAGAATACAACCCCACCTAACATCGCATAGTGAAAGTGCGCAATCGTGTAATACGTATCTTGGAGGTGAATATCAGAACCAACCATCGCAATAGTTACCCCTGAAAGACCACCTATTGCAAACGTGATAATCGTACCCAATGCCCACAACATAGGCGTATCAAGAACAATTTTACCTTTATACATCGTTGCGATCCAGTCATAAAACTTGATCCCCGTAGGAATAGCAACAAAGAACGTAAGGAACGAGAACATTACTTTAGCAATGTCAGACATACCTGACGTGAATAAGTGGTGACCCCATACTAAGTAACCAACACCAGCAATAGCCGCTGATGAAAGGGCGATTGTACGGTAACCGAAGATCTCTCTGCGTGAGAATACAGGCATAATCTCAGACATGATACCAAACGCTGGAAGAATCATCAAATAAACCGCTGGGTGTGAATAAATCCAGAACAAATGTTGGAACAATACTGGATCTCCACCTTTTGCTGGATCAAAGATACCAATACCAAAATATTTCTCTAATATTGCAAGAACCAGCGTAATACCGACAACTGGTGTAGCAAGAAGCTGAATCCATGCAGTCGCATAGATACCCCATACAAACAATGGCATTTTGAAGAAGTCCATACCAGGCGCACGAAGACGGTGGATCGTAACCAGGAAGTTAAGACCTGTTAAGATAGACGCCATACCAAGAATAAACGCAGCTACAAGCGTTGTAATAACATTTGTATCTGTATTTAAACTGTATGGAGCATAGAATGTCCAACCTGTGTCTGCAAAGTTAAATGTCAAACCGCCATCGGCAATACTGAAATTAAACAATGAAGATAGTGCAACAATACACCCAACGATGTAAAGCCAAAACGTAAACCAGTTAAGACGCGGGAAAGAGACATCTTTCGCACCGATCATCAATGGCATGACAATGTTTCCAAATACGGCTGGAATCCCTGGAATAATAAACAGGAAAACCATAACTACCCCATGAAGCGTAAACGCTTGGTTAAACGTGTGCGCCTCTATGAATTGTTGCCCTGGAGCAAACAACTCAAATCTCATTGTCAATGCTGCAGCAACGGCTACAAAAAAGAACGTGAACATTACCACGGCATACATAATACCGATACGTTTGTGGTCAATGGTTAACATCCATTGCATAAAAGTGCTTTTTGGGTGACCAAAGGCACAGTGTGTTTCATCGAAATAGCTTTTACTCATTATTCTCTCCTTTTGTGTGATGATCTTCTTGTTTCATATGACGGTCGTCTTCTTTTCTTCCTAATTTTATAAGATAAAGAAAGAATCCAAATACCATTGCTAACATAACTACGCCGGCAATTTTTTCCCATTCAAAAATATACTTTTTTGCTTCCGGATCATATGAGTAGCAAAAGAGTAGTGGTTTTGCGATGGTTGGACGAACTGTCCCATTACTTGCTTCAAATATTGCCATCTTCAGATCAATTGGCGCTTGTGTTACACCGTATAAGTAACGGGTTACCTTGCCCTCAGGTGACAATACGATCAATGATGCTGAATGGATATAGTCCACTTTTCCCGTCATGGAAACCGTTTTCTCATATCGAAAACCGACACTGTCTGCCAGTTTTCCAGAACTGTTGTTCTCTCCAATAACAAAGTGCCATGCATCTGCAACGTATTCTCGTCCGATTGACTCAAGTTGATTTTTGCGTTTCGCTGCTGCTAACGCCGGTGTTTCGTTTTCTGCGAAGCTTACGGTGATCACTTTATAATCTGTATTCTCCGCAAGATCCAACTTCCCAAGAGTTTTTGCCAAATCGTTCAGCTGTGGGCTACAAATGCCTGCACATCGAAAATAATTGAGCGTTAAAATGGTTGGTTTGCCATCCATCAATTTCTCTAATGTTACTTGTTCTGATTTCTCATTAATAAATGTCAAATCAAGAGGAACCATCTTTCCTAATTTTTCTTCAATGCCCAGCGGAGCGGCATTTAAAAAAGTTATTAGTAGAGAAACTAGCAGTATAATTTTTCTCAATATAAATCCTCCCTTAGAAAAGTCCTAAATTATAAGTAAATCAACTTTAAACAAGCTTGAAGTTCTTTTAAATTAACACAAAATTAACAAAAGTATGTTATTTGTTACTTTTTGTAAAGTTTAAATTTATTAGGTTTTATGAGATATAGTGTTATAATGGCGATTAAAGAGAAAAAAAGAAAATAAAGAACATTCCCGCTTAATTTATAGGCAATAATCCCAAAAACAGTATTTCCTTGAGGAATTAAAAATAAAAGAAGCTTAGAATGCTTTCTTAGCTTTAAAAGAAGCTCTTGATGGTCTAATGTTTTTTTTAAGGCTCTGAGATGACGATGAAGAAGTAGATAATAAAGAATTGGCAATTCAATGAACTTATAAACAATAAGAGCATAAATGAAAGTCTTGTTGTATTTACCGCCAAAATAAGCAGAGGGCGAAAGATGAATATAGTAGCTTGATGCAATGGCTAGTATCGCTAAAAAAGCAACAATACCCATCATTATGAGCCGACGCTTATGCAGATAAACTACTAATTCATCCATAGATTAAAACGTACTTCTTAAGAATACTCCTAAAAATATCCCCACCAAACCCAAAAAAATATTCAGTGGCAGCAAATATTTACCCACAAGCCACATGCAGTCTGCACTTACTTTTGTTTTACACAGTTTACAACTCGCTTTATTCAGAATCCATATCATGAAAAACATATTCATAACCATTATTGTCCAGATACTTCCCTTGGTATGGATAAGCTTATAGGTTTCCAAATTTTTTAAATCCAGCGTAAATCCATTCGCATCAATAGCATTGTCTTTGTATCCCAATGCCATAAAAAGAGCTGATATAAAAAGAAGAAGCACAAAGGGCGATAAAAAGGTAAAGAATTTTTTATACAATGCCGCTCGACCCGTTGCACGCCGGTCAATAGGAACTCCAGCACCTGACTCTCTTGTTAGAAACCACAGGGTAATCATTCCTCCAACCCAAACAGACGCACCTAATACATGAAAAAAAATCACAAACAAACTGTAATCTTGCATAACCGAATAAATAAAATCTCTCACTCCAAGTCCTCGTTTAAAAAATAATCAATAATAATATCTGTTAACCTATTTGAGAATTCTTAAATTATAATCTTTTTCTATACACATACAACAGTTGATTCTCATTGAAGTATTGACAAAGCAGTAGATATTTTAAAACGCAAGGTGACATTTTGGGTGACACTGGGGAAAAATAGGATTAAAAGTAGGAAGCTGATTTGATAAAAGCCCTGAAATGAGGGGTTTTTGGATGGTGGTCCCAACTGGACTCGAACCAGCGACCCCTACCTTGTCGAGGTAGTGCTCTACCAACTGAGCTATGAGACCATTTATGCAATTAAGAATTGGAAGTATACGGTTTGCGAGGTTAAAAACCTCTTAAGCCTTTTTTGCGGTATAGTTTAAAATCAGAAGCCAAACGACGGCAATATCTATCATAACATCGGCAAAATTAAATATCGCAAAATCAAATCCGCAATGCCAATAAACATAGTCCACTACCCCACCATGAATAAAACGATCAGCTACATTCGACAGTCCTGCTCCAACCATCATGCCCACAGGAACGAAGTAGCGATTTTCTTTTAACCAAAGCGTGTAACCCAGAACTCCCGCCAATAATGCTAACTGTATCCACTTAAGCCATTCGGCCAAGAAAGCGAACATCGAAAAAGCAACCCCTTTGTTAAAAACCAAAATCAAATCAATACAGTTAGTGTAATAACGAAAACCCTCTACAAAAAGATTTTTGATGAATTGGTCAGCAATGAAAACAGCTGATAAGACAACGAATAGAATGGCTAAAGATTTAAGCATTCAATACCTTTTCAAAAAACAATACTAAATGATCCATTTGCTTTTCCAATACTTTGGCATCTTTGCCTTCTAACAGAATACGAAGCTTGTTCTCTGTCCCTGAATAACGGATGAGATGACGCATATGTAATTTCTCTGTCTGAATCAATTCGTCATCCAATCCATCAATCTCAGAAAGCGGCTTTTTAACTTTTACTTTGATATTGACTAATTTTTGAGGGTATAGCTCAAAAGGGCGTAGAACTTTACTCGCTTTTCCCTCCGATGTGAGAAGAAGCGCCAAAATTTGCAATGCACTCACCAAGCCATCCCCTGTTTTTGCATAATCATGCATGATAATATGGCCGCTTTGCTCTCCACCAAAATTAATTCCGTGTTCACGCATCATTTCTAATACGTATTTATCCCCTACATTGGAACGATACAATTTAAGCTTATTCGCGGTCATGGCATCTTCTAGCGCCTGATTACTCATGACAGTTGCCACCATTCCTTTACCTTTTAGTTGACCGCTTTGCTGCAAGAATAACGCAAGCGCTCCTAAAATTTGATCACCGTCTACTTCGTCTCCGTTTTCATCTACGACGATAAGTCGATCCGCATCCCCATCCAATGCCAATCCGATATCAGCACGATATTGTTTGACTGCCTCTCGAAGATCTTTTGTATGTAAAGCTCCGCATCCTTCATTGATATTAAATCCGTTTGGTTTATCATGAAGAACAATGACTTCAGCGCCCAACTCTTCGAGTACGGTAGGACCTACTTTGTATCCTGCACCATTTGCTGTATCTAAGACGATACGCAGACCTTGCAATGTCAATTCATTGCCAAAAGAATTCTTGAGCTGAACAATATAACGCCCTATCACGTCATCAATTCTTTTAGCAGCCCCTATATTTTTGCCTATCACATAGCCTTGCTGCAACTTCTCTTTGTCATGGACAATTGCTTCAATAGCAGCTTCTACCTCTTCGGAGAGCTTATTCCCATAAGAATCAAAAAATTTGATCCCATTGTCTTCATAGGCATTATGACTGGCTGAAATCATAATACCGGCATCACATCGCATATTTGCCGTTAAAAAAGCAATTGCAGGGGTGGGCATAGGACCAATTTGGATAACGTCATAGCCAACAGCCGTTAATCCGCTGACGATAGCATTTTCAATCATATAACCGCTTTTACGGGTATCTTTGCCAACTAAAATCTTTTTGGTACGGGCATGATCTCTAAAATAAATTCCTGCAGCCATCGCCACTCTCATTGCCAAATCTGCTGTTAAAAAGGATCCCGCTTCTCCGCGGACGCCATCTGTTCCAAAAAGTTTCATCAATTAACCCCTAATATTTTGTATTAATACCGCTTAACTTAATTTTAATTATCTTTAAGGTAACATTCTACCCTAAAAAAAATTCGACAAGGATAAATGCCATGGCAAACCACAAGTCAGCATTGAAACGTATCCGTCAAACTGAAAAGCGTACAGAGCGTAACCGGTTTTATCGTACACGTATTAAAAATATCGTAAAAGCAGTCCGTGCCGCAGTTGATGCAGGTAACAAAGAAGAAGCACAAGCAGCACTCGTTATTGCAAATGCAAATCTTCACAAGTATGTTAGCAAAGGCGTCTTGAAAAAAGAGTCTGCTGGACGTAAAGTTAGCCGTCTACACTTAGCAGTTAACGCACTACAAGCATAATTATACCATTCACACAAAAAGGAATTTTTCCTTTTGAGTGACCCCTTTTCTCACAACGCCTTTCTATAGGAATTACCACAATGTTATCTAATAAATTAACCCCTTTTATTAATCGTTACAATGAGCTCACAGAGTTGTTAAGTTCACCCGACATCGGTAACGATATCAAGCGTATGACGGATCTTTCAAAAGAGCAATCTTCTCTTCAACCAATTTTCACAAAAGCTACTGAGTATAAAAAGCTTTTAGAAGACATTGAAGAAAACAAATCACTCGCTTTTGATGCTGAGCTAGGCGAGCTTGCCAAAGAAGAACTTAAATTTTTAGAACCACAAGTGGGTGAACTCGAAGAAGAAATTAAAAAACTCCTGATTCCAGCTGATCCTAATGATAAACGCAATATCTACATCGAATTACGTGCCGGTACCGGCGGAGATGAAGCGGCTATTTTTGTCGGTGATTTGTTCAATGCCTATGTCCGTTATGCGGATGTCAAGGGATGGAAAATCGAGCTTATGAGCAGCAGCCCCTCTGATGCTGGCGGCTTCAAAGAGGTTATTGCCCTTATCAAGGGAGATCAAGTTTACTCACGTCTCAAACACGAAGCAGGTGTTCATCGTGTTCAGCGTGTTCCCGCAACGGAATCTCAAGGGCGTGTACATACCTCAGCTATTACGGTTGCGGTTATGCCTGAAGTGGACGATGTTGAAGTTGTCATCAATGAAAGTGATCTTAAAATCGACGTTATGCGCTCAAGCGGATGTGGAGGGCAAAGCGTTAATACCACTGACTCTGCGGTCCGAATAACCCATTTACCCACCGGCATCGTCGTCAACAATCAAGATCAAAAATCGCAGCACAAAAATAAAGACAAAGCGATGCAAATTCTAAAAGCCCGTATTTATGATCTGCAAATGAATGAGGCCAAAGAGAAAGAGATGAATGAACGTAAAGATCAAGTAGGATCTGGTGACCGTTCAGGACGTATTCGTACCTATAACTATCCTCAAAACCGTATCTCTGACCACCGTATCACGCTGACTCTTTATCGCCTTGAAGAGATTATGCAAGGGGGGTTAATGGACGATATCATCGATCCCCTCATTGCGGATATGCAGTCAAAGTTGATGGAGCAAAACGGTCTGTAGATAATTTGAAGTCACGAGAGCTTTTTGTGAGCCTACTGCTGAAGTAAACTCAGCGTTAGCGTAGCCAATCGGGACGAGTTCCGATGGCGTTTAAAATTTCCAAATCGTTTCAAAAACCCCTTTAACTTCACCTTTAAACGTAATCGTCCCCTCGTCCAATCCCAGATAGAGCGTTTCGCCACTTTTTGGGTACACACGCGCATTATCTGCAACCGAATTTTCTATTGAAGCACGGTAAAAACACGCGGCCATTCCCGTACCACAGGCCAATGTTTCATCTTCAACGCCACGCTCATAAGTGCGTACCCTAATCGCTCCATTACTCTGAACATGCGCAATATTAACGTTGGCATTGTACTTATGGCGCAATTGACGTGCCATATCGATATCAAAATTTTCCATATCGGCATCAAAAGTGACTAAATGCGGAACACCCGTATCAATAAGCCACCATCGCATTTCATGTTCAATAATTTCATCATTGACAACATAGGGGGGGGTAAGGTCACTTTGAACCATATCTCCCTCTACACTTGCCTTTATCACCCCTGCGCCTGTCAAAAACTCCATTTGAGCGGGTGCCAAACCAAAACGATGGGCATAGTGTGCGCACGCACGGCTTCCATTTCCGCACATCGACGCCGTAGAACCATCGGCATTGTAAAACTCCCATTCAAAATCATGCTCTTCGTGGGGTAATAAAACGATCAATCCGTCTGCGCCAATCCCATTTTGTCGGTCGCAAAGAGCCCTTGCAAGTCCGGAGCGATCTGCACCGTTAAAGGTGTGAAAAAGTACGAAATCATTACCGCTTGCGCAGTATTTGGCGATTTGGAGCATGCCAAAATCCTTATAGTAAAAAGTTAATTGATAGTATTATAGCTTAGGGGTGGGATAGAGTGCTGTAATTGTTTCCACAAATTGTTCGCACTCTCGCTGAAGATGTTTGAGATTTGAGGAGTTATCGATTACCCACGTAGCGCGAGAACGTTTCTCGTCAATATTCATTTGGCTTTCGATGCGACGCAGCGATTCTTCCTTCGAAAAACCGTTTCGCTTCATAAAACGCTCTAATTGAATCTCTTTTGGCGTATAGACAACAACAGAATTTTCAATCGGATAAGAAGCTGTTTCAAAAAAGAGAGGAATATCAATGAGATACGGATATTCAAAACGGTCTTGTTTTTCGCTCTCATCTTCAATAGCTGCGCGAATTTTTGGATGTAAAAAACATTCAAGCTCTTTTTTTACTTCTGGATTAGCGAAGATCATTTTCCCCAGCTCAGCACGGAGAACTTTACCCCCACTGACGTAAGCAGTTCCAAAATGTTCAGATACCCAAGATGCATTTTCATCCAATATACGGTGAGAAATAGCATCCGCATCAATAATGCGCAAGCCATTTAATCCCATTAAAGAGGCAACGGTACTTTTCCCCGTTGCGATTCCACCCGTCAGTGCGATGGCATACTTATACGCCATTAGTTACGAGCAAGTCCGCGGTAACTTTCACGAACGTATTGCGGCATAGCAAAGGCCGCAGGATGAACATCGCAGTTATAATACTGATGCCCTTCAAGTAAATCGGTACGCTGCAAAATAACGTCTGCCGTTGGATGGTACTCTTTTGAACTTAACAACAAAGTTGAACCGTCTTCAAGGCGATACGGCATGACAATTTTAAAATATTCGCCTAATGCTTTCATTAATGGGGTATTTGCACTGAGATCATCCAGCGATGGGTGTTTCATAACAACCAAACCGTCATCTTTTAGAATACGGCTGATGTGCGCAATGACTACACCGTCTGAAGTCATCGCATCAACCATAATAACATCAGCACTTTTTTCTTGGGCGTTGCGAAACGATTCAAGTAAATCATTACTTCCTACCGTAGTTACCGTTGACTCTTTGTAGCGGGCAAGCTCATTCATTAAAAGGTCACGATTATCATCGCTTGCAAGCAATACCGATGTTGGCAATTTATGGGTACACATGGACACATGGACCATCATTTCAGGGTAAACAAACGTTTTCATGGGCAAAAATCTCTTCTATGTGTAATTTATTAGCGATTGTATCACGCACAGATTAAATCCCATTGAAATATACCGAGAAGTGTTTCTGACTTAAGACTACGCTCAATTATTAAGACTATAATTACATAAAATAAATATTATATAAAAAAGGAATAAATGATGTGCGCTGAAAAAATTCAACGTTTTCTGATGGCAATTGTTCTTACCATCTCAATGGCTCTCACGGCTTATGGCTATACGCAATATGGAATGGCCCTTCAAGGCTTTGTCATTCTTATGATTGTTGTTTGGGCGATAAAAGATTTTTGTCCATCGTTATGGGTGTTCACGAAGCTCTTCGGTACTTGTACAAAAAAATAAACTTACCCTAACACACTCTTCGTTATAATTCTCCTACTAAAAAACGGACGAGGAACTCCATGAGTCAAATCAGCTACAAAGATGCCGGTGTCGATATCGACGCGGGCAACAGTTTTGTCGAAAATATCAAACCGCTTGTCAAATCGACAGTCATTCCCGGTGTTTTGGGTGGTATTGGTTCATTTGCCGGGGCCTTTGAACTTCCAAAGGGCTACAAAGAGCCCGTAATGCTCGCAGCTACGGATGGCGTAGGGACAAAGTTGAAACTTGCCATCGACTCCGGTATTCATAATACGGTCGGTATTGATTTGGTCGCGATGTGTGTGAATGACCTCATCTGTAATTTTGGGACTCCCTCTTTTTTCTTGGATTATTATGCAACGGGAAAACTCGATGTCAAAGCCGCAACAGCTGTTGTCAGCGGCATTGCAGAAGGTTGCCGTCAGGCCGAGTGTGCACTCATCGGTGGGGAAACGGCTGAAATGCCTGGCATGTACCACAGTGATGATTATGACCTCGCTGGTTTTGCAGTAGGTGTGGGTGAAAAAAGTGAATTGGATCGTACCAATCATGTCAGCGCAGGAGATATTCTAATCGCTTTACCTAGTTCTGGACTGCACTCAAACGGTTTTTCCCTCGCACGTAAAGTATTACTCGAAAAAATGGGAATGAAATTCGAAGACGACTTTAACGGCAAACCATTGATCGAAACTCTTTTGACTCCGACACGCATTTACGTCAAGACTTTCAAAGCACTCAAAGATAAAATCCAGGCATTAGGGCATATCACAGGTGGTGGAATTGTTGAAAATCTTCCACGCGTTTTACCTGAAGGTATCCGTGCCGTTATCACTGAGTCTTCAATCCGCGTATTGCCGATTTTTGAACTGATCGGTCAGCATGTTGAACGTAGTGAGATGTATCGTGCCTTCAATATGGGGGTTGGAATGATTCTTGTTGTCCGCCCTGAAAATGTGGAGCATGTCTTGGCAAATACCGATGGCTACATTATCGGGAAGCTCGAAGAAGGGCAGCGCGAAGCCGTTCTCATTTAGCCCCCCTTCTGTCTTAATTCCAAGACAGAACTTTCCCCCCCCTTTTCATTGTTTTTGATGTATAATTAAACGTATATAAACCTTATCAGTTAAAAGGAAACAAAATGAAAACAAAAATACTAGCAGGATTTGCCATCGCTGCAATCGCGATTCAATTTATACCCTATGGAAACGATCATACTAACCCTCCAGTTGTAAGTGAACCAACATGGGATTCTCCTCGTACGAAAGAGCTTTTTAACAACGCTTGTGCCGACTGCCATTCTCATCAAACGAAATATCCTTGGTATAGCAATATCGCCCCTATATCATGGTTAATTGCGCATGATGTAGAAGAGGGACGCGAACACTTTAATGTCTCTACCTGGGGTGCTCAGAAAAAGAATGAAGGTGACGAAGCAGCAAAAGAGGTACGGGAAGGTGAAATGCCTTTATGGTTTTATCTGCCAACTCACCCTGAAGCAAAACTCAGTGATACCCAAAAGCAAGAGCTTATGAGCGGTCTGGAAAAAACATTCGGAAAAGAAGAAGCTGAAGAAGAGAAGAAGTGATTACTTCTTCTCTTTTAGCAGATCTGCTCGCGGGAAAGTAAACGTTGATTCTTTATTTGTAATTATTTTCTCTTTGTCATCCATGGCATATGCATGAATCATGATTGGTATCACGGTATCTTTACTCGTATCATTCACAAGCATTTCATCGGTATAGAGAACAATTACTTTTTTCTTGACAACACCCGGCTTTACCTTGAATGGTTTGGCAGGTTCCGCAATTTTTATTTTACCTTCCATTCCCGCAGGAGCTATGACATCAAAATAATACTCATGATCTTCGTTAAGTGTATTTTGTAATAAAATTGTATAGGCATTATCAACTCTTGTTTTTCCATCATCCATATGCTTAATACTGAAAAGACGATTTTCTTTGTTGATGTTAAGGAGTATATACTCTTTTTCACTTCCCATAATGATCATGATTGCTGTAGTAATGAGCAAAACAACTGCATAACCTATGATCTTAGGACGTAAATACTGTGTTTTCCCCTTCATAAAGAGAGTCTCTTTTTCACTGGACCATTCTACGAGACTTGGCTTACCCAATTTGCCCATGACTTCGGTACAGGCATCAACACATTCTAAACAGTTAATACACTCCAACTGTAGTCCTTTACGGATATCGATGTGCGTCGGACATACCGTCACACAACTCTCACACGTAGTACATTCTGCCGTTGGATTAACACTTAAAAGACTTTTTTGCGTTGTAAAATTTTTGACATGATGCTCATCATAAATCTCACCACCACGGTTTGGATTATAAATCGCCATAATTGTATCATCGTCGTACAAAACCGATTGAATGCGGGAGTAAGGGCAAACGTAAGCACAAAAATCTTCTTTAAGAAACACAATATCGTACACCAAAAAAGCAGCAATACCAATAATGGTTCCTATCAATACCGGATGTTCCGCAGGAACGCGCATGTACTGCAAAAAGTCCTCAGGAGGGACAAAAAACCACATGAGATCCGTTGCTGCGAGAAGTGCCAAGACTACCGAGATTAAAAGCAAAGCAATTCGCTTCATCTTATTTTTGGTAGTTGAATAATCGGGCTCTTGCTGTTTATTCTTGATTCGCTTTCGAAGCCCAAATATTTTTGTCTCGAGTAAATCACGGTACGCTACACGAAAAATTGTCTGAGGGCACATCCATCCGCAAAAGAAACGACCCCCAAGAACGGTAATACCAAAGATACCGATAAAAAGAAACATCAACACAAACGGCATCAAATAAAGCTCTTGCATATCAAATTGCACAAACATCAAGTGCAACTTCAGCTTATCAAAACTCAACAAAAAGAGATGGTTTCCTTCAATACGTATCCACGGAACGATCAATGTAAATGCGGTAACAAGTACAAAAAACCAATACCGCCTAATACGGTAAGGAACCCATCCTGCCAAATAGGCTTTTCCTTTTAAAACTACTTCTTCCATTACACACTCTCCTCTATCGTTGCTTGCAGCGATGGGCATTTAATCGTCCCTATAATCATCGCTTCGGCATCTTCATCATTACGTGTCAGAGTTATGCCGTGAACCAGTTCTTTAAGAGCACGTGATTCTACATAATCCTTTAACGAACTGCGACTCACATTCAAAATACGTGCAATATCGCTGACATTACGCCCTTGCTTTAACTCTGTGATAATCTGATCAAGATAAAAATCAAATTTTGACGAGGATTTCGATCCCTTGGGCCGTCCAATCTCTTTCTTTTCATCATTTTGAATGGTTTGGCGAAGCTGGTCAATCAAACCAAGAACGACCATTGTATCACTTTGCCGATCAATTACAATGCCTTGTTTCACACAATGAATTTCAACTTCATTTCTTAGTAAACAGCTTAACATTTGCACTACATCTTCAATATTTACACTCAGTGTCCAAGTATCGTACACGAGCAACGTGTCCTTATGCAGTGATCTAAATAGCGTTACCACATCTTGACGCTGAGCAATCCTCTTATTTTGAAACGTTTGATCAATCATCTCTTTGTCTATAATCAGCTTTTCACGATCACAGTAAGCACCTATGATTTTAAGCTGTTCTATGACACTTTCAAAATCTTTATCAGAACGAATATAACTCACTACCATCTATTGCTACATCCTCTACTGCTTGGATTTCACCATCATAACCCAATGTGACGTATTAAGTCAATAATTATTTATATTTTTTCGTCACAATTCTATCACCTAAGATAACAACTTCACATTGCAAAGAGATCCCAAACGTCTCAAAAATCTTCTGCTGTGCTTCATTTATAAGACTCAGAGCATCCTCGTAAAGGCCTCCGCCATAGTTCACAAGAAAGTTTGCATGCACTTCGCTAAAGGCCATATTACCTCGACGCGCACCTTTGAGCCCTACGGCTTCAATCAATCTACCCGCATAATCGCCTGGAGGGTTTTTAAAACAGCTTCCTGCACTTGGATCATTAGGCTGGTTCGAACGCATCTGTGCAAACATTTCCAATCTTTCAGCCGAAAATCCATCATGAAGTTCAAATACCGCTTCAAAAACTACTTCATTAATGGATGTTTTACGATACCCATATTCGATTTCTTCTTTGAGTATCCATCCCTTTTGGGTCCGAAAAGCGATAAGATGATTAAAGATTTCGAACTCTTTAAGCCCTGCATTCATCTTTATCATTCCTCCGATGGTTCCCGGAAGTTTTGAAAAATATTCAAAGTTTGCAATATCATTTTTTTTACAAAAAGAGACTACCCGACCACCTGGAGTGGCGGCCCCAATGTGTAGTTGGCCACTCTCTATTCGAATAAAATCATACTGCTTGGAAAGCATCATAAGGGGTGGAGGATTGGGGGCTACTAGTAAATTATTAGCCGATCCGATAATCGTGTAACCCTCAGGGACAACATCATCTTCGATCAAAGCCACTTCTACAGCAGGACCTATTCGAATTGAACTAAAGCGCGAGAAATCAACGATTTTTGTTTTCATTGAAAGATTCTACTTATTGCATAAACGTCGGAATCATATTGAACATCCTGATCGTAAAATCTTGCATTTCGTTCATCATCCAAGGCATTGTTAAAATAATGACAATAACAATCCCAATAATCTTTGGAATAAAACTGAGCGTCATTTCATTGATTTGCGTTGTTGCTTGGAAAATACTCACAGCAAGTCCCAAAAACATACCCACTAATAATGCGGGAAGCGAAAGAATCAATGCAATTTTAAATGTTTCAATTCCCAGTCCAACCAGCTCTTCTTGCATCATGTTATGAATTCCTCAATGATGAATATTCCAAAGGGATACAATAATCTCTTGCATCCATTTTTTGATCAAAAAATCCGTGGGCATACCCAATCTGAAAAAGTTTGTTGATCGCATCAAACTGCACTTCACTCAATGTAATAGACTCATCATTAGCATACAATTCCAAATATTTATCCAAAGTCACCGCATCAATGCGCACCAATGAACGTTCAATCAACATTTTAGAAAGACGCTCTTTGTGCTCTCTGGCTATACGAACTGCTTTTGTTAAAACATTTTCATACTCAATGGCAGTGCTCAGAGGGATTGAGCGTCGTATCGCCATCCCGCCCAAAGGAAGAGGAAGGTTGCCCCCGCTTAGTTCACACCATATGTCCCATAATTCACGCTCAACAACCAATGATTCATCGTATCCTAAAATGCTTTCATGAATCAAAACACCGGCATCGACAATCCCATCCAAAACCGCTTGCTCTATCTCTAAAAAATTCATATAGGTAACTTTTGCATTCGGATAGGCTATTCGAAACAACAAGGCATTAGTTGTATATTCTCCGCTTAACGCTACCGTAAATTTCTTTTTCAGCACCGTCTCTTTTTTGCGAATCAGCTTGGGGCCGTACCCTTCGCCAAAGCTGACAGCGGTACGTAACAGGGCATAATCATTTCGTATATGAGGATATAACCCGAAACTAATCGCGCTGATGTCATATGTCCCTTTAAGCGCTTCCACATTAAGTGTTTCAATGTCTAAAGAAAGATTTTCAAAAATGGTATTCTTCTTCCCGACCCAACCAAACTTAATTGCATAATACATAAAAATATCATCAGCATCCGGAGAGTGGGCAATCACCATTTTTTTCACTAAAAATTCCTCTTAACTTGTCAAATCAATAAGATTTTAACCAAATAACGCTAAAATATCTCTATTATATGTATATTCTTAATATTGCAATTTGTCATATTTATAAAATATATTTCAATATGTCATATTATTGCTAAAATTTAGAAACAAACCCTTTCAGGAGAGAATAGACATGATGGATGCAAACAAATTAAAATCGCTAGACCTCGCGATGAAGCAAATTGACAAAACCTTTGGCAAAGGAACATTGATGCGATTGGGTGACAAAGTTATAGAGCCCATTAAATCAATAAGTACAGGTTCACTCGGCCTCGATCTCGCCCTAGGGATTGGTGGAGTACCTGAGGGTCGCGTTGTTGAAATTTATGGACCTGAAAGTTCGGGAAAAACAACTTTAACACTTCATATCATCGCTGAATGTCAAAAAAACGGCGGTATCTGCGCGTTTATCGATGCAGAACACGCATTGGATGTCGGATACGCCAAGAACCTAGGAGTAGATGTAGAAAATCTACTCATCTCTCAGCCTGACTACGGCGAACAGGCCCTTGATATTGTTGAAACCATCGCGCGCAGCGGTGCAGTTGATTTAATTGTTATCGACTCCGTTGCCGCACTTACCCCAAAAGTAGAAATTGAAGGTGAAATGGGCGATATGCAAGTAGGGACACAAGCGCGCTTAATGTCCAAAGCATTGCGTAAACTTACAGGTGTTTTGCATAAAATGAACTGTACGATTATCTTCATTAATCAAATTCGTATGAAAATCGGTACCATGGGGTATGGATCACCTGAGACAACAACGGGCGGGAATGCGCTAAAATTCTACGCATCGGTTCGTATCGATATTCGTAAAATAGCAACGCTCAAACAAGGTGAAAGTCAAATAGGCAACCGAGTCAAAGCAAAAGTTATTAAAAATAAAGTAGCGCCCCCTTTCCGTCAAGCAGAGTTTGACATCATGTTTGGTGAGGGGATCTCAAAAGAGGGTGAACTTGTCGATTACGGCGTTAAACTTGATATAATTGACAAAAGTGGAGCATGGTTCAGTTTTGAAGATGTTAAGCTAGGACAAGGGCGTGAAAACGTCAAGCAAAAGTTTAAAGACGAGCCATTGTTGGCAAAAGAAATTGAAGAAAAAATCAAAGCAGCCATGGGTGTGAATAACATTATGATCATGGGTGAATCTGAAATGAATGAGGTGGATGAATGATATATATTGATGAAGTAAGTGCAATCGAAGTAATGGATTCCAGAGGAAACCCTACTGTTAAGGCAACCGTTCAATTGAGTGATGGAACAAGAGAAAGTGCAATCGTACCAAGCGGTGCAAGTACAGGTAAACGTGAAGCATTAGAGTTACGCGATGGTGATAGCCGCTATCTTGGAAAAGGCGTTTTGAAAGCTGTTGAAAATGTAAACGGTCAAATTTCTGATGCCATAATCGGTCTTAGCCCTTACAACCAGGCAATGGTCGATGCGGTTATGAAAGAAATCGACGGAACCGAGAATTACGGTAATCTTGGAGCAAATGCTGTTTTAGGTGTTTCAATGGCTCTTGCACGTGCTGCAGCAAAAAGCTTGAATATTCCTCTTTACCGCTACTTGGGTGGTGCAAATGCGATGGTTATTCCTGTTCCAATGCTCAATATCATCAATGGTGGATCCCATGCGGACAACAGTGTTGATTTTCAAGAGTACATGATTATGCCTCTTGGATTCGCGGACTTTAGCGAAGGACTGCGCGCATCTGCTGAAGTGTATCACACTCTCAAAAAAATCCTGAAAGATCGTGGTGCCAATACAGCTTTAGGTGATGAGGGCGGATTCGCTCCTGATCTTAGCAGCAACGAAGAACCGATTCAAGTCATTATGGAAGCCATAGCAAAAGTTGGCTATAAAGCTGGTGAGCAAATCGCTATTGCATTGGACGTTGCAGCATCTGAATTGGTATGTGAGGGCGGATACAGACTTGATTCTGAAAACCGTACCGTTACTTCTGCACAACTGGTTGATTATTATGCGGATCTTTGTTCCAAGTACCCAATTGTTTCAATTGAAGACGGCTTGAGTGAAGATGACTGGAGCGGGTGGAAGATTTTAACCGAAAAACTAGGCTCTAAAATCCAACTTGTCGGTGATGATCTTTTTGTTACCAATGCTAACATCTTGGCTGAAGGGATACAAAAAGGGATTGCAAATTCTATTTTGATCAAACCTAACCAAATCGGTTCTGTTTCAGAAACCATGCTGACCGTACGACTGGCACAGCGCAATGGCTATAAATGCGTTATGTCCCACCGTTCAGGCGAAAGCGAAGATGCCTTTATTGCAGATTTTGCAGTGGCACTCAATTGCGGTGAAATCAAAACCGGCTCTACTGCCCGTGGAGAACGTACCGCAAAATACAATCGCCTTTTGGAAATTGAAACTGAGGTCATGTATGGTGAATACCTTGGGAGTGCATTGTTTAAATAATGACTCCGGAAGAGCATGAGCAGATACTGTATGATGAGCAGCACTATCAAAGTTTCAGTGAGCGCCGTTTTGGCCTCTCTACCTCAAAATTTTTAGCTGCTTGCGCGTTAGTTCTTGCACTCTTATTTTATTTAGGTGTTTTAATTTTTGGGAATAATTCTTTATCTGTATTGTTTCAGCTCGAAGAGTATCAGTCCTTTCTTGCAGACGATATAGAAAATCTGAAAACACAAAATGCCGCTTTACAAAAACAATATTTTGAACTTAAAGAACTCGATTCTGACCAAGTCCCGATTGAAAATGGAGCTACCCCATGAATAAAGCACTTTACATTTCACTCATTCTGGCTTGTGCAGCTTTTACCAGAGAGAACCCCTTTTTCTCAACCGAAGAGAGCTCTGCAATGCCGGTTTCCTCTAATACAGTTGTGCACAAGCCGCCGCTGACTTCAATGACCTACAGTTTCCCTGATCAAGCACGTGTACTCAAAGAAGCAACTTTTACTTTTCAAAATATAGATGGAACCTTTGAAACACGCAAGCTTCAAATTGATCAAAGTATTGATTGGCGTCATCCGTTGGTCCTCTCACAATATGGAAACCAAAAAGCACCATCCAATACCCAAATAAACAAGTCTTCACATGCTGACAGTGGACTTATCCAGTTTATCCATTCCGGAAATCGAATTACTCTAGTGAGCAAAGACCCGATATTACGTTCTTTCAGTCTTGGAGATCCTAGCAGTATTATCATCGATTTTGTACACTCATCTCCTTTTAATACGTATGAAAAAGATTTATCTGCCTCTCCCTATAGCAAAGTAAAAGTAACCTATCATGGAAAGTTTGCTCGCGCTCATATTACACTTGACGGACGATATACGTGTACGGTTGCAAAAACAGATCAAGGTGCAAGTGTTATTTGTAAATAGTGGATGAAGTTAAATAAGAGAGACTTGATCAAAGAAATCAATTCTTTGATCTTGGATAAGAATGATTATGCTACTGAAGCCAATGCAGCATCGTAATTAGGCTCTTCTGTAATTTCAGGAACGATTTCTTTGTACGTTACGATACCTTCAGCATTTACAGCAAAGATTGCGCGACATGTAACACCCGCAAGTACTGAACCGCCAAGCAATACGCCATAAGCATTTGCAAACTCTTTGTTACGGAAGTCAGAACATACTGTCAAATTATCAATCCCTTCAGCCTGGCAAAAACGACCAGAAGCAAATGGAAGGTCAAGAGATACGATCGTTACTGTAACATCCTTAAGTCCGGCAGCTTTAGCGTTGAAAGTACGTGTTTCAGTAGCACAAACACCTGTATCCAATGAAGGAACAACAATAATAAGTTGTTTTTTACCTGTTGCGCCACCTACAGTAACATCACCAAGGCCAGCAGAATTTACGACAGTAATTGACGGAGCTTTATCCCCAACATTTACTGTATTTCCTAAAAGTTCTACGTCTGTACCTTTGAATTTTGTCGTTGCCATATTGGGTTCCTGTGTTAAATTTTATGTCGAAATTGTACATGAATCGAATTATTAATCTCTGAAATATGAAAGAGATTTATCTATTTAAGAATACTTACAGTTTGCAGCGAGGATTAACCATTATCTCATCAAAATTTAGAAAATTGCCACGCATAAACTCTTCTACCGCACATCTGCCAATCATCGCCGCATTATCGGAGCAAAACTCCAGTGGCGCAAGCAGCAAGGGTGCATTGTGCCCTAATAAAAGTTTCTCAATTTCTGTACGCAAATACAAATTGGCACTGGCACCGCCAACGATTGCAAAGTGATGCGGCTTGCGTGACTTAAAATATTTTTTGAGTTTTTGTATCAAATGATCGGTAGCCGTTTTTTGAAACGCACACGCGATATCAGGGTAATCAGCTGTGTCATTGGCTTCTACAGCCAAACGGACTTGATTTTTCAACCCTGAATAGCTAAAAGCAATGAGAGGTGACTGCCACAACGGCACCGTAAATAGAAAACGGCTGGCATCTCCACTGCGGGCAAGATTCTCTATTAGTGGTCCTCCAGGATATCCAAGTCCCATCATTTTGGCAACCTTATCAAAGCTCTCACCATAGCTGTCATCCATCGTTGTCGCAATCGTACTCATTTCGTTATGTGATGTTACTTCAATGATTTGTGTATGCCCACCTGATACCAAAAGAACCGTAAGGGGAAACTGCGCTTCTTTTTCAATAAAAAGAGAATAGATATGTCCTTTAAGATGATTAATAGGTAATACAGGGATATTAAGCGCTACGCTTAATGCTTTTGCCATTACAACACCTTCAATAAGCGTTACCGCCAATCCAGGCTCATTGGTCACTGCAATTGCTTTTAACTCTTCAAGCCATGGCCTACACTCTTCTAAAATCGCCGGAAGAGCGATAGCATGTAAACGGCTAGCAAGCTCCGGAACGACTCCGCCATATTTTGAATGTTCAAGTTCTTGTGAAATCTTTTTATGATAGACGAGCTTTTTGGTTGCTATCTCCGTAATGGAAATTGAACTGTCATCACAACTGCTCTCAATACTTAAAATCATCCCATTACCCATTCTTTTACCCATGGCCATTCACCAAAACCGCTATCAGCATTGATATGTCCTCCATTTTCGAGTACTTTCATTTCCACGTCTAATGCCTCTTGAAGCGCTAAAGCCTCATCTGTATTCATATACGGATCATTATCGGAGGTTACCAACAGGGATTCATCCGCAAATAAAAATTCAGGGGCAACAATCGGAAAGAAACTTTTGATCGTATCGAGTTCCAAATCCAGGCGAGGAGGAGCGACAAGTAAAAGGCGTTTAACAGGATCTATTTCTTCTTCTAAACACAAATGGAACCATAGGATGCATCCCAGCGAATGACAAATAACAACATCGGGTTTAAATTCTGAAAGAAGTGTTTTTACCTGATCCATCCATCGGTTCTTGGTAGGAAAATGAGGATTCTCCAAAAGAGGGAAGGCAACCATCCCATAGTCTTTGGCAATTTCACCTGCAAGCCATGCTTGCCAATGAGGCTCATCACTTCCACCCCATCCATGCAACAGTAAAGTTTTCTCTCTCACGCGCGCCTCCCGACATAGCGACGAACTTCACTATCGATGTGAAAAACGTCCTCTATAGTTTTTGGTTCTTCATCGAAACGATCAAACGCATGAATAACCTGATTTGAAATTTCCGAAAAACCGATTTTACCCGCTACAAAAAGTTCAATAGCTGCTTCATTAGCAGCATTGATCACAACTCCACGCTTTGGATTACGTAATAATGCCTGTCGTATCTCCCAAATTGGGTACCGTTCTACGGTGATTTCACGAAATTCCAATGAACCCACCTCCAATAAATTAACCGAAGGCAGAATTTTTTGATCCATTTTCCCCATCAAGGCATAGGCGATGGGCAACTGCATATTGGCACGTGCCAAATGAGCGGTGGTTGAACCGTCACGGTAATCGATCAATGCATGAATAATGGATTTTGTTTCAATAACCGCGTCGTACTCACCTTCGCCGAAAAGCCATCGTGCTTCAAGAAGTTCAAACATTTTATTCATCATTGAAGCGCTGTCAATAGTGATTTTCTGGCCCATCGACCAATTTGGATGTTTTAATGCGTCTTTGAGTGTTGCTTCTTGAATCTTTTCGATAGGCCAGTCTCTAAATGCTCCACCACTTGCGGTAATGAGCATACGCTGTATGGGACGAGAAGCGTTGTTAAGATACCACAAACCAAAATGCTCACTGTCAATGGGCTGTATTTTAGAAATGTCCATAAATGCACCCGCGGCAACAAGTGACTCTTTATTCGCCAACGCTACGCGCTTGCCACATTCAATCGCTTTAAGGGTAGGTCGTAACCCTGCAAAACCCACAAGCGCATTAATAACAAGATTTGATTGGGATGACTCAATGGCATGCAATATCCCCTCTTCTCCCCAAAGAACATAAGGGTGATTAATGGCAGAAATGTCCTCATGGTTTAATACAACAACGCATTTTGGAGAATGTTTTTTAATTTGTTCATTGAGCAAAGAGAGATTACGGCCTGCAACCAATGTGTCTATGTTGAGGGCAAATTGCTCTGCAATTACAAGAGCATTGACACCGATTGAGCCCGTCGATCCTAAAAGGATCAAGCCAGACCCCGCAAAAGCACCAACATAATAATCGATGAAAATAAATAGCCGTCAATACGGTCAAGCACTCCGCCATGGCCCGGCAAAATAGAACCGCTATCTTTGACGCCAGCAGTCCGTTTGAGGTAACTCTCGAATAAATCTCCAAAGACCGATCCGATAGCCGCCATCAACGAAATGATAATGGCCTGAGGAATGTCTTCAACGATAGTAATACCGACAAAAAATCCGGCAATCGTTGCCGTTATAATTCCGCCATAAACCCCCTCACGCGTCTTGCTGGGAGAGGAAGCGCTAAAAGGAGTTTTACCGATGCTTTTACCGACAAAATAAGCTCCAATATCCGCTGAAGCCACCACTACAAGGAGCCAAAAGAGGGCCCCTATTCCGTACTCTTCATACAAACTAAGGGTGAATAGCATTCCTGCGGTCGGATAAAGAAAAGGGAGAAAGTTTTTGTGCGGAATGTTTTGCGTATAGGCGACAGCACCGGCAAAAATAATTCCGGCAATTAAAATAAGATCCTCACCGTAAGGGTACAAAGCTGCCGCGATCCAAAGCATTGCCGCATACGCATACAGAGAATTGTTATTAATCCCAAAAAGACGATTGGCTTCATGAAACGCCAAAAGATACACAACGCCCAATGTCAGCCAAATCAACCAAAAATTATTAATCAATCCAATTATGACTACTCCGAGCCCTAAAAAAACGGCAGTTATTATCCGACTTTGTAATCCACTGTTCGTCGCTTGCATCGTGCGTATCCTATATTATGGGCGTAACTATATATTCGCGAGTATAGCGTAATCACACTTTAATATCTAAGATATGGAGCGGTTTTGATTCTTCTTTTTGGGAAGATGAATTTTCGTTATCTTCTGAACGTCGCTCTTCTTGTTCAGCTTGCTCTTTGGTGTGCTCTCGATCTGGATCAATCGCGTGATTTTCTTCAGTAGGGCGAACTTCCAGAACCTCTTTTTCTTGATCTTGCATAATCACTTGTGCTGCCAATGCTTGAAGTTCAAAACGGTTTAATTGAACATTCTTATCGCTCGCCACACTGGCCATTTGCTGATTTACATAGATTGTATTTCCAATAGGCCCTATTGCCATTGCATTCACCTCACTCTAAAGCTTTAGCCCTTTTCTACCACAATCGTTTTGGCATCTGTGTACAGAACATTGGCTTTGCTTTGAACTTTTACTTCACGTCTTGGAGTATAATCGACCAAATAGCGCCCCTTTTCAAATACAGAGAAGTCAACGCACAGCTTTGCTGCTGCTTGCAGTATCTTATCGTTTAACTGCTGCTTATCCGTCGTAATGATTACATGAGCGGATGGACGGTCTTTTAGGTGCAGCCATATATCACGGGCCCGCGACTTTTGCAGAAGCTGAATGTTCCCTTTTTCACTTTTTCCCAACGAAACCTTATGCCCTTCAATCCAAAATTCAGCAATACTATCGGAAGGTTTTGCGGTTGGCTTTGCTTTAGTGCCAACAGATTTTGGAGGGAATAACAAGGCAATTTCTTCGGGTGTTTTTGCTTCATGAATCGTCTGTATAAACAGTTCAAGGTGACGAATTTTTTCTTCCAGGTTGTCCCGCTCTATGTGCAGACCCAATTTTTTTTGTTTCGCTTTTTTTGAGCGTTTAAAAAACGACTGCGCCATCATCGCCGCATCTCGACATCCTAAAGGAACATCAAATTCAATGGGCGTTCCGTCAAAATTGTCAAGCTTTATCTTGGTTTCATACCCTTTAATCGACTGCAAATTTGCCAATATTAGATGCCCGATGTGCTGACATTCCAAAGCCTCTTTAGCCAAAAGCTCTTCATTTTCCAGCTCTGTAAGGTGTGCTTTAAATTGATTTAAACGCTTAGCGATCAATGCCGATTTTTCGCGCTTCAATCGCTCCAAAACGTCATTGGCATACTGAGTATAAGCATCCTTTAAAAAGCTTTCAACATCTTCCAGCGGATAGGGTTTTGGCGTAAACGACGGCCGTGGCGGATTAATAAGCATCTGCCCAACACGCACCGTACGCACCGATACCTCTAAATCAACATGACGAAGCGCTTCTAGCACTTTTTCGTCTCTATCCAAAAGAATTACGTTCGTATGTTTGCCGGTAAACTCGAACTGAAGCATTGTTGTTTCGCTCTTGTAAGAACCGCTTTGGCTCACAACAATACGAATAAGTTTGTCATTATTATGAAGCGTAATTGATTGAATTGTTGAGCGAGCAAGACGCTTTGAAAGAAGCACATCGAACGGGGCTTGATACATTTTCCCCCGCTCGGCCGTAGGAGAAAGAAAAATACTCGGATTATCCCTTCTCATCTCAAAGGTAATCACCTCATTATTGTCAAATACCAAACGAATTTGCGTATCACTAAGCCGGTATGCATTATTAATCTGCTTAAAGCGCTGCAAATAATGAACGATTTGTTCTAAATGTGAGAATCTCATGAAGTTAAATTTATCCTTATTTCAGAAGCGCTTTATCAAAGAGGTACTACAATCATGTGCTTATACGATCAGTTAACCTGATAAATGACCAAAAAAGGCGGACTTATTCCTCATGGCTGTATTTAATACCATCAAATCTAAATTTATTTTCAATCTTGTAGCCGCCGTTGGGGCTGTTTTAATAAGTGTCATTGTAGCATACTTCATTGCGGTGAGTTCTATAAAAGACATCATGATCAATGACCTGATCACCGTTGCTGACACTTTGGAAAAGAATGTTAATTACATTGCTAAAATCGAGCCAAATGCCTATAAAGAAGAAGATTTCAAGGAGGGGATCAAAAGCATCAAAATTGGCAAGAGCGGTTATGTCTACTTTATTAACTCAGATGGAGTCATGACTATCCATCCAAAAGATGAAGGTCAAAGCAAATCAGGGCACGACTACATTGATCATATCCGTGCCGATAAAGCCGGGGGTATTTATGAGTACATTTCCGCAACAACTGCGCAGGATAAGATTGTTGCATATCGATACATTCCAGCATGGGATATGTGGGTTGTTCCGGGAATCAATAAAGCTGATTACTTTGACGCGCTCAATGCCAGTTTCTTTAAATGGTTCCTTATCTTAGGCAGTCTATTGACAGCCATGCTCATATTGATCAATTACATTTCCGGTAAAAGTATCCTGGACCCGATGGAAGAGCTTGACCATGTTTCTGCTGATCTCGCACATGGAAATGGAGATTTGACAAAACGTCTCCCGATCTTGAATACCAAAGATGAAATCGGTATCGCCAGTGGTTATGTCAATACCTTCATCGAAAAAATTCAATCCACCATCAATGACACCAAAGAGATCACCCACGCAGCGGTAAAATCAACAAATTCACTAAACACAGCTGCCTCAAATTTATCCCAGCATTCTGAAAAAGCAAATGCCCTTGCGCACAATGCCAATCAAACCGCATCTGAAATTGGTCGCTCTCTCACGGAAAGCGTGAATATGGCTCGTAACACGTTAGAGAATACACAAAATAGTGCTAAAGAGCTTGAAAGTGTTCGTGATATTGCACATATTATCACCAATGAAATTCATAATGCCACTCAAATGAGCAATGACTTAGGGGAACGTTTTTCACAACTTTCCAGCGAGGCATCCAGCGTTAGCGGTGTTTTGAGCATCATCTCCGATATTGCGGATCAAACCAATCTTCTCGCTCTCAATGCTGCAATCGAAGCTGCTCGTGCAGGTGAACACGGACGCGGATTCGCCGTTGTTGCGGATGAAGTACGTAAACTGGCAGAACGGACTCAAAAAAGTTTGACCGAGATCAATTCTATCATCTCTGTCGTCATTCAATCGATCTCAGATTCATCTGACATGATGAATGCCAACAGTGAAAATATCGAAAGATTGGGTGAACGCTCTCAAGAAATTGATACCAAAATAGATTCCACCACCAATGCACTCAATACGAATGTGGTGACAAGTCAAAAAAGCGTTGAAACTTCTGAGACCATGGCAATCAAAATCAATGAAATCATTGCCAAAGTCTCTGAAATGTCGACTCTATCAGAGCATAATCAAAATGAGATTAAGCAAGTTGCCGGTATTGCTAATGAGCTGTACCAAGCCGCAACGAACCTTAATACACAGCTAGGGCATTTTAAATCCTAAAAAATCTTGCTATAATCCGCTAAATTTTTAAAAGGCGGATGATGCAGGCACCCAAAGGGTTTGGTAAAACATACTTTTCTCTTGCCGCTATTCAGGCGTACGCTTCGGCAGTTCGCATGTTGCAAAACTTCACTCGTATCGAGTGGATTTGTCCGACCCATCCCATCCACACCTACTCAACCATTTCCCCTCCCAAGAGTGTCCTAACCTCATCCATTATGACTATTATTCAAGGACACTCATGTTTAAACACACCCTCTCATTCGTTGCATCCACAACACTCGTTGCCTCATTAGGGGCTGATACACTCTCGCTGGAGCCTATTGTTGTCAGCGCTATTAAAACCGAACAAACACTCAAAAACACCACTGCCAATGTGCAAGTCATCACCGCTGAAGAATTAGAAGAAAAACATATTACATCCGTCATTGACGCACTGCGTACACTCGCAAATATTCCCATGGCTCAAAGTGGCGGACTAGGACAGCAAAGCTCTTTTTTTCAGCGAGGGTTTAGCGCTTCCAATACCGTTGTCATGATTGACGGTATCCGCTATAACGACCCAACAGCTACCCAAGGACAAGCGCAGTTAGAACATCTAATGGTCAATAATATCGAACGTATTGAAATTATCAATGGTGCGCAAAGCGGTGTTTGGGGTGCCAATGCCGTTGCCGGTGTTATCAACATCATCACCAAAAAAGCCACCGAAAAACTTTCACTTGGCGGAAATCTCGAATACGGAAGTTATGCTACTACCAAAATAGCCGCCGATGTGTCTCAAAAAATCGGAGCACTTTCCTATTACATCGGAGTTAATCAACTACAATCAGATTCTTTTTCAGCACTCACTCCAAAAGGGAAAAATCCTGAAGATTATGAGGCAGATAGCTATAGAAATCAAACACTTAACGCCAAACTGGGATACGATCTCACCTCTTCCGATACTCTTTTCGGACAATTTACCTTTATTGATGCCAAAGTGCAATATGATGCCCATAATCAGCCCAATAGCAGTGCCAATGAGATTCAGCAAATCAATCAACTCGGTAATATTGGATATCGCCATAAATTCAATGCACTCAACTACATTGACGTGACATACTCCATTACAGAGTTTGACAGAAATGATCCTCTTGGAAATACAAAAACATTCGAAGGGACAAATAAAGAGTTCAATCTCTTGGGGAATTTTCATTATATGGACAACGCATTCGTTGTCTTTGGTGTTAATACATTGGATTCAAAAAATATCATTAATAGTAAAGAACTTGATTCAAAGGGGGTATTTTTTACCAATACGAACCATTTTAACGCTCTAATTCTCACGGAATCATTACGCCACGACAAATATGATTCGTTTAATGACAAAACAACCGGTAAAATCGGAGCAAAATACTTTTTTACTGAAGATATTTTTTTGAGTTCTAACTATGGAACTGCCTATCGAACGCCATCATTATTTGAATTGTATGCCCCAACTTATGGAAATGCAACCCTTCAGCCCGAAACAACAAAAAGCTTTGATGCAACTTTTGAATTTAAAAACCTAAGCTTTACTTACTATAATAATCTTGTCGATAATCTTATTGGCTTTAATCCATCTACTTATGTAAATGAGCAAATAATCGGAAAATCCCGACTAAAAGGATACGAGATTCGCTACAACAACACGTTTGGAGACACTCTTTCTCTCAACATATCCTACAACAAACTTTTTGCTAAAGATAAAAATGGAGACTATCTCATCAGACGACCTCATGAGAGCGCTAGAGGATCTCTTACCTATACTCCAACATCAAAACTCTCGCTAGGAACAACTCTCAATTACATCGGGACTCGATTAGACACAGATTACAATACATGGCCAGCAACAACGATTCAAACAGGACGCTATACTCTTGTTGGCGCTGTTATTAATTATAATCTCACTGATTCCACTACCTTCTATCTAAAAGGGGAAAACTTGACCGATAAACTTTACCAAGAAGTCAATGGTTATGGAACTGCCGGACGCACTGTTTTTACTGGGCTTAACGCACGCTTCTAATGAAAATATATTTTCATCCCTATCTGCGCTATAAATTCACCAACTCCCTCTTCACAGGGTTGCTTGGCGGTACCGTATTTACGATCTACGGCTCTCTTTCCCCAAGTACTTTTTCACTGGGGGGGATTATTCTAGCCCTTGGTCTTATGGGGTTGGCATACGGTTATCATCGCCTTATGAAGCTGGAGTATTTTCGAAACTTTTCACTGGCTGCTGAGATCATCATGCTGTTGATGATTGGATTCTTTATCCTTTTTCCAACCTATCAAATAACCGCACTTATCGTCTACAGCGCCTATCAGCTCTCTTTTATGCTGGGGGGATATTTGGTGCGGGCGGAGACCCATTTTGCAAAACATGCACGAATAATGGGTTGGATCGATGTGGTTAAACAGCAGGGCTACCTCGCAGGGTTGCTGCTGTCGTATCTCTTTTACAAACTCATAGAATATTATGGGATAAATGATGCACGAGCGCAAGTGTATTATCTTCATTTTCCGCTGTTTCTTCTCGAAATCATCGTCATCGTATTTCTCCTAAGAGGATTCAAAAAGCAATGACTTACAAAGAGTGGTTCGATGCTCACGCCCTCAAACATGCTGCCATCATGAAAAAACTAACAAGTGTTAGTGATGCGGAAGTATTAAAGTATTTTCGATTTGAAAACATGGTCATCCACGAACCGAACTTTTGTCTTTTATACGCTGATAATACGAAATGTCATGAAATCGACGAGCTAAACTGCTACTGGTGCGCCTGTCCCTATTTTCGTTTTAACGATCAGGGCTTGGAGATCATAGAAGATAAAACTCTTTACAGTACCTGCTCTATTCATAGCAAAGAAGGTGCGCAGTTTATCAGCGATCAGAGCATCCATCAAGACTGTACCGGCTGCCTCATCCCGCACCACGAAAAAATTCTCAAAAAAGAGTTTAATCGCGATTGGCGTATTACTATGGAAAAGGCACCCTATAAATAGGGTAAAATAGCGGAAACAACAAAGAGGAAAATATGCGTCAATTACTGCTCATCATCGTGTTTTCCTCTTTGCTATTGTCTGCGTCCCTTCCTCTGTATTTCAAAGGCAATGACAAAATTTCTTCGCGTGTTTTATATGACACTCTTGGGCTTAGGCTCCCTTATGCCATCGAAGTATGGGAAGATCACCCGCTTCTGGAGCAAACTGCGATTTCTCAAAGTATTTCAGCCCTTACGAGCTATTATCGCTCACGTGGCTACTTTGATGCAAAAATAAACGCACAAGAAAACAACACTTCCATCCTTTTTGTTATCCAAGAAAATGAACCTATTGTTGTTGCTGACATCAAAATCAACAGTAATTTGAAGATAGAGAACGTGGTTACTCTCAAACTCAATGAGCTTTTTGATCAAGAGGCCTTCGCCGCATCCAAACTGGCCATCAAAAAACGGTATGGGGAGCGCGGATATTGCAATGCTGATTTTAATTCCAAAGCGTGGATCGATATCCAAACCCACAAAGCCTACTTGCTGTTTGAAGCAACCCCCAACGATCCCTGTACGTTTGGTACCGTCAATGTGCAATCAACACCCAATATTGACTCAGAGCTTACCGCATCCATGCTGCGATTTAACGAGGGAGACCCCTATAACATCTCAAGCATCCGGCAAAGCTACGAATCCCTGTACGCCCAAGAAGCCATAGCGAGAGTCAGGATCAATGATAACGATCGTAACGGCAGCATTGTTCCCATAATCGTCGATATTGAAGAGACAGAGAAACCGATCCGTTTTACGGCGGGCTTGGGATACAGCAGTGATCAGGGATTTGGAGCACGTACAGGAATCAAACACCGTAATTTTTTCGGGAATCTCAAAACACTCTCTTTGGATGCCCAATTTACACAAATCAAACAAGAAGCTTCCGGTACCCTCTCGGTTCCCTTGCACAATCGTGCTTCGATTCATGGTGAAGTGGGGTATGCAGACCAACTGTTTGACGGATATCGCAGTAAAAGTGTTTTTGAAAAACTCACCCTAAAATATCAGGACATCCCCTCTTCGGCACTTGCAGGCTTGCTGTTTGACCAAACCAAAACCTACCAAAGTATGAACGATGAAGCTTTCCCTAACACCAATTTGTTTATTCTCTCACCGCTGGGAGAAATCAACATCGATACGCGCGACAAACCGCTTGATCCTAAAAAAGGGTACTGGATTAACGCCAAAGCCCAAGGCTCGCTGCTCAGTGACTATTCCGATGCGACCTACTTTAAAACATTGCTCTCAGGGGTCTATTTGGAGAGCATAGGGGATCATGTTGTGGGGACGAGAGTCAAATGGGGAACGTTGCGTACCTACGAGGGGCAAACCCCTCCTTCGTACCGTTTTTATGCCGGGGGGATGAACTCCAACCGTGCGTATACCTTTCGAGAACTTGGGCCCAAAGATACTCAGGGAGATCCGCTGGGATTCGCGAGTCTGCTAGAGGGAAGCGTCGAATACCGTTTTCCTATCTACAGTGCTTTGCGCGGTGTGTTATTTAGCGATTTGACGTTTGGTTCAAACAACTATGTTCCTGATTATTCACGCCCCTATTGGGCTGTGGGTACGGGATTGCGCTATGTCACCCCCATCGGGCCTATCGCGATCGATGTGGCTTTTGACCCCGAGGACAGCGGTCAATACGCGATCCATTTTCGCGTAGGGGAACTTTTTTAACGCTTAGGCCTAAAGCGACAGCGTTGCTGTGTAATGTTTTTCATCCTGAACATCCTTCAACCGCCATCCGTAATAATCACACAACGTTTTCGCAATCTCTAGCCCGACTCCCGTAGAGTGTATGATCGGAACAACGTGATCGCACATCGGATTTTTGATTTCAAAAATGCCTTTGTCACAACTCAGGTAAATCGTACTCCCCTCGCACGTATGATTGAGGGCATTTTCAATCAAAATACGGGCCACACGTTCAAATGGGGCTTTGGGCAGAAGTGCTGATGAGGTTTTCGGAATAGAAAGCTCAAAATGAAGCTCACGATGCTGCCAAAGCGGTTTGAGCTCCTCGATCCATTCCTCAACCGATTTTCTCAAATAAACCGTCTCCATCACCTCACTGCCTTGCGTTGCATGCAAAATATCGGTTATTTTTTCTGAAATGGTGTCTATCTCTTCACGCGCGGCACCAATAGCATCGCTGTTCCACTCCCCCTTGAGATCGGCTATGTCAATGCGCAAACGCAACTGCGCCAATGGTGTTTTAAGCTCATGGGTAAGGGCTTTCATTGAATCGCGCTGAGCGCTTTGCAAACCGCTGATACGCCCTTGAAGCGTGGCAATCGCATCACGCAAAGCGATAATCTCCGTTCCGCCTCCTACTACATCCGGCTTATTTTCAGGATCACGGCACGTCAGGCAGTGGTTGACCAGCTCGTTAAACGGGGCAAAAAGATGGCGGATCACAAGATAAATCATTCCACTCGTAAAGAGAAATCCCAGTAAAAAGAAAAACCATCGATCGGCCATCATTTTAATCAGTTCATCGTCAATTTTAACCGTTGAGGAGCTGATCACCAAATACCGCCCATCCGCCAAACGTGCCGAACGAAACAAACGCTCATGGCTTGAAACTGGCTGGGCAGATAGAACTTCGATGTGCAGCTCATGCAGTAATCCCCCCTTTAGAATATTTTGCATTTGCTCGTTTTTTCGGATTTCCACCACCATTTTAGGGTCCCATTTCGACAAATCGTACTCTTGTGTCACAATATTGGTCAAAAACGAAAGACTGCGTGTCAAACATTTTTCCATGTGGTGATAATAAATGTGTGCCAAACCATATCCAAATATCACAACTGAAAAAATCGTCATCCCCAGCGTTACTGCCAGAATTTTGCCTTTAAACGTTTTTAAGAGCATAACCCCTCCCTTTTACCGTTTCGATCGCATCAATGGGAAGTTTTTTGCGAATGTTTTTGATAACTGCATCTATAGTATTAGAAATGGTCGAGCTTGGGTCCTCATAGATTGCATTGGCAATATCATCACGACTGAAAATCTTATCCGGTCTGGATGCGAGAAAAAAGAACAGATCATGCTCTTTTTTGGAGAGTACTATCATATCACCCTGCACGCTTACGGTTTCATTTTTGATGTCTATTTGCATCTCTCCCATCATGATAACATCAGGAGTATAGCGTCGCATCAGAGCATCGAGGCGCATTTTGAGCTCTCGCAGATCATACGGCTTCTCTATGTAATCATCCGCACCTGCACTTAGACCTGCGATACGCTCTTCTACTCCTCCGTACGCACTCGTAATGATCACCGCACACGAGGGCTGCAGTTTTTTGAGTCTGGGAATAATCTTCATCCCCTCATCTACTCCAGAGAGGTTACGATCCAGCAACAACGCATCATAGCCATAGCTCTCAACCAGTTCAATCCCCTCGTTCAGTGAACCTGCCGTGTCGATCGTATGAAAAGCCTCTAACGCATCCTTTAACATAACCCGTAATTTTAAATCATCTTCAATAATTAATATTCTCATACACATATTGTAATGCATTTGCATTCTTTTTCCCTTTAAAGGGTGAAAAAATGACTTTTTCATGATTTTTTCATCTAGGAAAAGTACGATAAGGGCGAGAAAACAACTTAAGGGGAATTTATGATGAAAAAAACAGCGATCTTGGCGCTATCAACAGTATTGGCTTCACAGCTGATGGGTGCAGAAGATTTAAGCGAAATGCTCAAAGAGGGGAAAGCGGGGGGATTTGTCCGTTTACACCACATCGTTGAGGGGCTTACACAGCCAGGGATTGCCTATACCGGTACCGTTGTCGCAGGTAAACTCAAATACCAAACGGGTGCACTGCATGGCTTACGCTTTGGTGCCGCGCTTTACACGGTTCACGACACCAGTCTCACGAGCAGGGAAAAAATAGCAACCAACGAATTAGCAGGAGGAATCTTGGGAAATGATTTCGGAAACTACTCTACGTTGGGTGAAGCGTATGCAAGCTATCACCTCTCCAATACTGACATCACCTACGGGCGTCAAGAGTTCAAAACTCCGATGACCGAATCACCGGTTACCTTTGTCCCGAACCTGTTTGAGGGGACGGTGGCTACAATCAAAGAGCTTCCAAATACCACCATCACCGCAGCACATATCACCAAAATGCAATACGGAACCCGTTCACTCACGGAGCGTAATTTGATCGGGGATGAGATTTATGGAATCACAGCCGGAACCGGAATTACTGCGGGCACCACCGAAGGTGGATTACATAGATATTGGGGGAAAGAGCAATTTCAGGATATGGGACTGGCGATGTTTGGACGAACGGCTGGGAGAGCTCAGCGCGTTGACTCTGCTGGGGTAACGTCTCTTGGGATCGACTATAAATCAGGAGATTTCAAAGCGCGCGTCTGGGACTACTACGCTCATGAGATGTACAACACGGTTTATGCGGATACCGAATATAAAATGAATGTCGGTGCGGCGAAAGTAACTCTTGCAGCGCAAGCTCTCAAACAAGACGACGTCGGTGATTTCCAAAATGGGTTAGGGGGAGCGGCACTACGAGCCGACTCAAATGCAACCCGTCTAAATATTTATGGTACTGGTAGAATATACACAACTAAGATTAGCGCTGATGGCTCTATCGATGCACTCTTTTGGGGAGCGAAAGCGAAAGCTGAGATTGGAGATCTCACCCTCGAGGCAGCGTTCAATAGAAATGAAGACGGCCACGTGATCAACACCTGGGGTGGGGATCCGGGATTCACCAGCACCATCTTTTCCCGTAACGAATTTCGTGCCGATACCACAGCGTACAAACTCGGGCTTGAGTACAATCTGGAATCGTTTGTCCCGGGGCTGAAGTTCATCTACAACCATGCTGGCTATGATTCGGACGTACAAACATGGAATGCTGGTGCAAACACCACAGCAGGTGTCAGACGCGAACTCACCCGAGTGCACGATTATGTTCTCCACTATGCCGTCCCATCGGTCAAAGGGCTCTGGTTTAGACTGTTCCACGTTGATCGCTACAGCGCTACCAAAGAATACCAACAGGGCCACACGCGTCTCGTCGCGAACCTAAGTTTCTAAGGAGCTATTATGAATTTATCACGACGCGATCTACTCAAAGCTTCAGGACTCGGTGCTGCGGCACTGGCTCTGGGCGGTACTGCGGCAAGCGCAGCTGAAAACCCGGCTGCAGCTACGGAGCTCATGCCAAAACCTGCGGGTAAGCGGGTTGTTATCATCGGCGGCGGATGGGGCGGTCTGACGGCTGCTCGCTACATCAAAAAAGAGGCCCCTGAAGCAGAAGTCGTCGTGCTCGAAAAGCGCGACGTCTTCGCCTCATGCCCGATCAGCAACGAATGGCTGGCCGGTGAAGTAAACATGGACTTTTTGACCCGTGACTATTTCACAGCGGCAAAAGAGTTTGGCTACAAAATGATCCAAACGACCGTAACCGACATCGATCGATCGTCTCGTACGGTCAAAACGACCACCGGCACCATCGGCTATGACTATCTCCTACTTTCACCAGGTATTGCGTATGATTACAGCAAATGGTTTGGCAACGACACCCAAGCCGCAGAGCGCTGCCGTCAAGAGTGCCCGCCTGCATTGATACACGGCAGTGAGCACGTAGCACTCAAAAAGATGCTCGAAGATTTCGAGGGGGGTAATTTCATCGTTTCTATACCTGATGGAGCCTACCGTTGTCCTCCTGCACCGTATGAGCGTGTGGCAATGATGGCACACTACATGAAGAAAAACGGGATCAAGGGCAAAATCATCCTACTCGATCCAAAAGCCAAGCCGATGCCAAAGGGTCCAGGATTCTTGGCGGCGTACAAAGAGCTCTATCCTGATATCGTCGACTATCGCCCTAACTCGTTGGTAAAAACCGTCGATTTGGACAAAAAAGAGGTCGTTGTAGCAGTGACTACCGATGATCGAACCGATGAGGTACGCATCCCTTATGCTGCTGCAAACCTTATGCCCGTTAACAAAGCCTCTGAAATCATCGCTATGGCGGGAGTATCACAGGGTAAAGCAGGTTGGGGGATGATGAGTGCTCCAACCTTCCAAACCAAAGCCGATGAGCGCGTGTTTGTCATCGGTGATGCCGTAGGAGGATATCCGTATCCAAAAAGCGGCTCCATCGCTAACGGTCAAGGGCATATCGTTGCGGCCCATATCGCGGCTATGATCCAAGGCCGTCCTGTCGCCAAAGAAGTGACGTTGCCTCAAAACATCTGTTATTCAATGGTAAACGGCGAAGAAGCGATCTCCATTGGCGTAACTTTCTCTCTAATGGATGACAAAGATCTAAACGGCAACGACATCAAAGTCATCAAGCCTAAAATGACCGAAAACAATACCCGCTCAACTGCTTTGGGCAAAACCACTCACGAATGGTACAATGGAATGATGCGCGATATCTTCGGCAGCTGATTTCCCCCTCTTGGCGGGTGTTTCTCCTGCGCACGTCAAGAGGGTTATTTATGGGCAAATTTCGGCATAATAACATTATGCAAACACCACCCGAAGACAGCTTGACTCCAGTGCGCAAACCTAACCTGACAATACGTTTCGTCAAAAACCTTTATCTGGTTATCCACACACTCGTTGTATTAGCCGTTTTACTGGGCGCGGGAGCACTTTATCTCGCTTTTCGCCCCGATGGGCTCTCTCTTGTCAAAACTTTTTTCCTAGAACCTCTGGGTATCCATATAACCCATACCAACGGTTCACTCTCCGAGGGTTTCTCGCTACACGGTGTGCATTCCAAAGCCATTGACGCCAAAACTCTCACGCTGGACTACAATCTAACCACGATACTCAAAGGCGAACACGTCATCGACGCCATCAAAATCGATGGATTGCGTGTCCATTTGGATGATTTTGTCGGTGATGGCGGTGCCTCATTGCCTCTGCCTCTTTTTAAACTCAAGGAAGTCAGCCTCACCAATATTCAGCTTATAAGCCAATACCCCATTGAACTGGACATCTACGGTAAAAATGGAAGCTACGATGGGAAGAATCTCAGCTTTACCTCCATCCAAGGCAGTGTCAAAAGCCGATATGCCAACGGCGCACTCAAAGGATCGCTCAAAAACAATGCCCTTCGCGGTACCGCGCTTGTTTACCAAAACCACGCAGAACTGCAAAATGCCGTCGGCCGTTTTACCACACTACCTCACTCTCAAAAAATCATTATAGACGAGCTCTCCGATACGCGCGTCAAACTGCACACAACATTTTCCCAACTCACCTCGCTCAATGATCCTCTCACGGTGCTTCATAACGTTTCGCTCAATATGGACTATCTCTATGAAAATGATTATCTCGATTTCAAAGCCGACTATCTGTTGACACGCGACCGTGATCACATGCAAACCAGCCAAACCTTGCGCTATGCTCTTGATGGAGTCACAACAACCGCTTTTAAAGGGATCGTTACCTCATCGCATCCGCTCCCCTCCCATATTTTAGAAGGAAAATTTCGAAATGATGCGGATGGCATTGCCGGCAAGCTCACTTTGGGAGACGCCACGCTTTTAGTGCAAAGCGAAAACTATGAAAACTTCGTATGGAATGTGCAAACGACTCACAAAAATCTTGATTTTTTCCCCTTTTTACCTCATGCGTTACGTGATTCTCCCTCAACACTGAGTGCAAATGGGACCTATGCACTGGAAACGCAGCTGCTAATAGGAGAGGTTAGTGCATCTCACAATCATGGAAGTTTCAACGGATCTCTGCGCTATGAAAATGAAAATTTTTCTTTAAAAGGGGATCTCGCACTTGCTCCCGATGCCCCGACATGGCGTCATTCAAGTGTTAAACCCCCTGCCAATACGGAACTTTCACTGGGCCACTTCAAAGGAACC
>JAMCPS010000031.1 GCA_023379705.1 Campylobacterota bacterium | reverse complement strand
GCTCAAGTTAAAGGAGATAGCGTATATTTTTGCCCTAGCATATCCTGCCGGCGAACTCAAACATGGTCCGCTTGCTTTGATAGACCCTGAAACACCGGTTGCCGTTTTTTCTCACACTGATGAATTGATATATAGCAAACTCATTTCCAATGTTCAGGAAATAAAGGCGCGAAAGGGGCATGTTGTTGCCTTTGCATTTGAAGGACAAAAAGAACTCATACATCTTGCCGATACTTCTTTTGTTTTACCGCGAGTGAAGCCATTACTTGTTCCTATAGCATTCTCCGGTTTAATGCAGTATTGTGTCTATGAAATTGCTCGTTACCTGCAAAGACCCATTGATAAACCAAGAAATCTTGCTAAGTCAGTGACCGTTGAATAGAGAGTTTCATACCGTTGCGGACTATACTGCCTGTTTTGTACTTTGATTCATAATGAACGGTGATGTACAAAAAAAGGGCAGTGAATGTCAAAAAAAGTTGCAGTGGTTTGTGCAACCCATCGCGATCGAAGGGAACTTTCCTTTGAACGAGTACAGGGATCAAAATCGATCATTTTTCATGATGTTGACGCTGATCTTCTGGATCATGTCATTTCTCAGGGACACGCAATACCTGAGAATCTTACGGCTGAGGCTCTTTACAATCAAGTAATGGATTTATGTAATACGCATAAGATTGACGGCGTACTGGCAACTGATGATTATCCCGGTTGCTTACTGGCAAGTCATGTTGCACATCATTTAGGATTACCTGCCCCACATGTGCTATCAGTGCTACAATGTCAACACAAATATCATGCACGAAAAGCACAGCAGAATATTGTACCGCACGCTGCAACCGGTTATAGGCTTATCGATCCTGAGCAGGATCTTGACCAGTTATGCTTATCGGTTTCGTTCCCTCTTTTTGTAAAGCCGGTGAAATCATATTTTTCTTTGTATGCTCAATCGGTAAACGATATTCAAGAACTTAAAGATCTTGTTAAAAGAAAGATTCCTTTTTCCTTTGAGCATTTTAATTGGTTCGCTCGTCAGCATGGACTTGAGCATGTCCCGCTGCACCATTTCTTGGCAGAAGATCATTTATATGGAGAGCAGTGCACGCTAGAAGGGCATTCTTTTAAAGGGAAGGTAACCATTCATGGTATTGTCGATTCTCTTATGTTTCCCGGTACGCTTTCGTTTCGAGAGTTCACCTATCCTTCCCGGCTACCAATTTCTGTGCAGGATGCTATGGCTGAAATTGCTTCTGCCGTTATGTCACATATAGGATTTGATAATGGTATATTCAATATTGAATTCATGTTTGACCCTACAACTAAAAAAATCGCAATCATTGAAATAAATCCTCGAATGGCATCACAGTTTGCCGACATTTTTGAGAAAGTTGATGGGACCAATACGTATTCGGTGCTTCTTGCGCTTGCAACAGGGGAAGAGCCCGTATATACGCGTAAAAGAGGATCATTTTCCTGTGCAACCAGCTATGTATTGCGCACTTTTCAAAATCAAAGAATCATTGCAATGCCTACTGATGAAGATGTGCAACAGATTGTGTCATGTATGTCTGATGTGCGCATCGAACTGTTTGGGCAACAGGGCAAAACACTTGCTGACCAATTACAAGATGGTCAAAGTTATCGGTATGGACTTATTAATGCCGGTGCCGGAAGCAGGAAGGAACTCGAGGAAAAAATAGAGACGTGTAAAGCGCTTTTACCTTTTCATTTTGAACCTGTACATCATTGAGCGGTTCCTTCAAGTTCAATAAAAATGCATTTGTAGAGAATGACCGTCAGGAGAATACTTTTTACTCAAAAAGGGGAACGGTTCCCAGTGAATATACTGTTCTTGAGGCATATTAACCTTTTTTTAATAGAGGATCTGCCCACGAGTAGACGTCTATTAGGGCATTGTCAGTAAGAATCATATAATGGGTCTTTTTAACCGATGGCCAGCAATGGTAACACTGTTTTGCGAGCCATGCTAAATACTCGGAATTTTCGATAATAAAAACGAAATTACCACTTAGATAAGAGGCATCATGTTCCGATTGAGCTATTCTTGTTTCTATAACCTTTTTATCAAATGTTAATCGATATCCGCCTACTATCGCTTCAAAAATGATTTGCAGGCGCTCATGAGGATTTTTTGCATCAGTTAATGTAACAGCAGGTACAGTATGGTCATCTATCTTGTGGTAACCAAATGAGTGAAATAGGTATCGTTTTTGCAAGGTTGCTGTTTTTTCCCAAGATATCCATTGTTCTTTCAGGAGTATTCTTTTCTTTCAGCAAGTGTGATTATTGGCTCTTTGGTTGTGATAACATCGATAAGCCAGTCAACCGAAAAAACCGCAAAATGAAGTAATGATTGGTGATTTTCAAAGGAAAACAGGTAATCTGATTCAAACACGCGAAAAAAAGTATGTTCTGTATAAAAGTCCTTACCATATGACTCGATCAACGTGTCAAGTGTGAGATACGCATAACTTTCATTGGTAGAGCGAACTCCTTTTACTGAATCAGTAAAGGCAACATGCACGTTCTGGGATCGATTTTCAGGTTCATACAAGGTAATTGTTAATGATTCATCATGATAGGTTAAAGAATCAAAATAAAACATTTTCTCAAAGATTTTATCTGTTGTGTAGCGTATCCAGTGTTCTTGCATGAGCTACTTCTCTTGTATTATATCCATTTTTAAAGATAATATTGACTGTGTGCTGATGAGGCTAACCTTGCAACCATTCATGTCATCAACTAATGATGCAATATAGTATTTTTTTGTTAAGTGAAATATATTGAAAAAAGTACGATCACCGTAAAAGTCTGCACCGTAGAGATCGGTAAGAATGTCGATTACTTGATATGCATAACTTTCATTGGTGTTACGAAAGCCTTCTACTGAATCTTGAAAAGTGATATATACATATGTTGAATCTATTTCGGGATCATTAAGAATGATAGTCAGAGTTTTGTCTTGGTATTCTAAAGAATCAAAATAGTATTTTTTTTCAAAAAGTTTATCGGTTGTATAACGTATCCAATGTTCTTGCATGAGTTACTCGCAGATGATTTCTATTGTTGGTTCTGCACGAGCAATAATGTCGATAATTGCGTCTTGTGCAACAAGCATGTAGTGAATATTGAATGGCGAATCAATTATGCTGCATGATAGCTCTGAGAGCCATGCTAGATACTCTGAATTTTGAATAACAAAAAGCAGCTTATTCTCAAAAAATGTAGAATCATATCCCGCATTGCTAAGCCGTGTTGTAATACTATCCACATCCAAAGTCACTCGGCTTGCCATGTCTTCATTAAAAATAATTTTTAGCGCACCTGTTTCACTTTTTAAAAAGACAGTAAAGTTTTCATCTTCTCTGTCTCTATCTCGTACGGTTTCCAAAAAGTATTTTTGGCCATTACTTTGAACTTTCTCCCATGGTATCCATAGTTCTTGCATGATTATTTCCTTTTAACGAGAGTAATAGTTGGTTGCGCACTTGCTATTATATCGATTAACCAATCGTCAGAAATAATTGCAAAATGGAACAAAGATTCATGTTTTGTAAATGATCGAAGATAGTCTGAGTGAAATATTTGAAAAAAAGTTCTTTCAGCATAGAATTTTGAGCCATAGAGGTCGGTTAAAGTTAGG
>JAMCPS010000030.1 GCA_023379705.1 Campylobacterota bacterium | reverse complement strand
ACCAACCCGTAATTCACAAAAACGGCGGATGGACAGCAAAACGAAGCACGGGAATATTAAGAAGATGCGAGGGAAAGTCAATAAAGGGGAAGGTTAAGAAACCTTTTTACATCATCCTAAAAGAAACATTTTTCATATCAACGGCTTTATCGTTTTTAATGTCATAAATCCCTTCAAATGCATACGGAAACTGCCCGTTAAACTTTCCAATTCGTGATCCGCTGGCGGTTGTTTCGGCGTAATAATACTTTTTACCGTCGATGGTGAGGCTGGCATTTAAAAAGGGGAGTGATTTTTCATCCTCGACATGAACCACCACAAAAACATGATGAGGTACATACACAAATCGGTAGTCAAAGCCTCTCTCGTTGAGCAGGGAGGCAAACAGATTGGATTTATCGTCGCAATCTCCCCAGTTGGTTTGCAGTACCTCTTTTGGGCTGCGGCTGGTATGATCGGTGCGATAGGGGATATGGGTGACGTAATCAAACATCTTTTCAATCTCACACGCATCGTCTCCATGGCACTGTTGCGTTAAATCGGTTGCCAGATCTTGGAGTTCTCCCGCTTTGGCAAGATTTGTTTTGATGTATAGGCCGTTTAGCTCTATGACCCCCTGATCAAAAATACTGACAAATTGAGGTGCGTTAGCAGGGCGATAGGGTCTTAAATCTCTGGTCTCAATGTTCGTGATGGAGAGTCCGACATAGACAAATAAGCCAACGCTCAAACTCACCATGAGTAAACTCATGACTCCGGCTTTTTTTGTTGGAAGAGAGGATGAGAGGGGAGAGCTGTTACGTGCTGTCGATTTTAAGATTTCTCGGTATACAAGGAGGCAAAAGAGCAATACAATGGCGATTTTGATCCAGATATCCATGATGTTATAATGTTGTAACGCTCAACCCTTGCGCTTTCCATGCTATGATCCCTCCGGTTACATTGAGAGGAACAAATCCATTTTCAACCAAGATACGTGAGGCAGTAATGCTTCGAGTACCGCTATGGCAATACACAATAATTTTTTGATCTTTGACAGGGGTGAGTTTTGAGAGATTTTGACTCAATTCTTGTACAGGAATAAGCGTTGCTCCCGCAATGTGCTCTTTTAAAAACTCTTCTGCTGTGCGGACATCCAATAGTGTTATGTTATTTTCGTTTTGCAAGAGCTCGTAAGCCGACTTTGGAGAAATGGATTCAAAATCTGTTAATATCCAACCTTTGACATACGCCAAATAGACAGCTACGCCTGCAAACGCGAGAGAGTAAAAAAGAGTGGTTAAGTGTTTTTTTGTCATGTAATGGCTCCAAAGTAATAGAAGTGCTATAATAGTTATTATAGGCTTCAATAAACGTGAATATATTTGTAAACTTTATGTCATAATAGTAAATTATGCAAAAGGGGGACACAGTGCGCATTGTGATTGTCGGTGGCGGTATATCTGCGGTTTATCTTGCCAATACAATACTGAAAAAATCCCCCTCATCCGAAGTACTCATCGTATCAGATGAGGATCATCCTCCTTATGATCGTATTCATCTGTGTGCTCTTGTGGATAAAAGTCAATGCATTGAATCCATTACCCTCAAATTGCATCCAAAAGTACGTCTGGAACTCAATCAGAGTATTATCAGTATGGACACTTCGGCCAAACGCATTGTCAGTGAGCATGCCGTTTTTGCTTATGACAAGCTGATCATCGCCACAGGATCGAATCCAAAAACGCTGTTTGATATCGAACACATTAGCAATGCTTCAACGTTTCGCAGTCAAAAAGAGAGTGAGAAGATCGCACAGGGCATTGTCGGGAAAAATGTGGTCATTGTTGGAGTCGGACCGATTGGTCTGGAGCTGCTCGACACGTTGATGCAAAGTCCCAGTGCTCAATCAATCACCTTGCTGGCTCGAAAAGAGTACCTTTATTCACAGGATTTGAGCCGTGAGGGGATTGCCCTGTTACGAGGAATTTTTGAGCAGGATCCTCGTATCCGTATCGAATTTAATGATGAGATTGTTGATAAAACGATCTCTGGGGATACGATTGAGAGCCTACAGACACGTCATCGAATCATCAATGATCCCTTTCTCATTTTTGGTATCGGGATTGATCCTTGTATTGATTTCGCACGTCAAGCGCTCGAGTGTGATAAAGGTATTTTGGTTGACGATCATATGCAGACATCCGATGGCGATGTTTATTGTGTGGGAGAAGCGGCACAGCTTCGCAGCAGCGGTTTTATAGCAGGACGGGTCAAAGAGTGTACCTTGCAAGCAGAAGTGGCAGTCGATGCGCTATTGGGACGGAAAACCAAACAGTTTGCTCAGGAAGTATCCATAGATGGATTAAAGGTGGGTTCGTTTCTCTTTGCCGATGTCACTTCCCCCACGTACAACCCAAACGATTGTGACAATGAAACCCTGTTGATCGCGCATGAAGATCGTGTGGATCAGTACATCGTCAATCACGACCGCTTAAAACGTTTTATCGGGATCAATACCAACATCGATCTAGGGCAGCTCAAGCGTCTTATCGAAATGGATAAGCCTATCGATGCGGCTTATTTGTATTCCAATCGTCTTCATAGCGGCAAAGGACGGCTTGTGTGCAGCTGTGAGAGTGTTTATGAGGCACAACTCGTTGATATCATCAAGCAAAACGCTATCACCTCTTTTGGAGAGCTAAAACCCTATACTGAGGCAGGGAGGGTATGCGGACGCTGTAAACAAGACATCACGGCATTGATTGCGTCAACACCTGTAGATGCCGTTATGGCGCAACAGCTTCGGACACAAAAAGAAGCGGATGCGAAAGAAGCCGAAATGGCATTGGTGCGTGCACGGATTGAAAAATACAATAGAATCCATCCCAAAAATCAGCTCAGTTTTGAGAACTTGGAAGAAGCGATGGAATCTTTTGATATGGGGAACGAATTCAACCAATGGGTTTCGATGATCACTGCAACGATGAATTTGCATCCCGGATACGAGGATGTGGTCAAAGAAGGGGTGTCACAGCTCAATAAAATTCCGATCATTTGGCTGGAACTCGCCGATTGCAGTGGAAACTCCGAGGGGTTTATCAAATCCTCTCATCCCAAGATCGATGATTTGATCCTCAAATACATTTCGTTGGATTATCATGAGCTTTTGATGGCGGGATCGGGGGATCAATCCGAAACCGTACTGGATGATATTATAAAATATGACTCTGGAAAATACGTCCTGATTGTTGAGGGGGCAGTGCCTTTGGGTCTGGATGGGAAGTTTTTGCGTATCGGGGCCAAAGGGGAAATGGGACATGCACTGCTGCAACGTGTGGCCAAGCATGCCGCGGCAGTGATCGCGGTTGGCTCGTGTGCGTACGATGGTGGAGTCGTAGCGGCGGCCCCCAATCCCACAGGTGCTGTGGGGGTTGCTGAGGCACTGGGGCGTACCGATATCATCAATCTCCCCGGATGTCCTGTTAATCCGATCAACATCGTGGGGACGTTGCTGCATTTTATGATGTTTGAGGAGTTTCCAAAGTTAGATGAGAAAAATCGTCCCCTTTGGGCATACAGTGCCAGAGTGCATGACAACTGTGAGCGGCGCGGTCATTTTGATATGGGTGAATTTGTTCTCGAATGGGGGGATGAAGGGGCTAAAAAAGGGTGGTGTTTGTTCATGATGGGATGCAAAGGACCTTATGCACAGATGAACTGCTCACAGGTGAAGTTTAATGAGGGGACCAGTTGGCCTGTTCAAGCAGGGCATGGATGTTTTGCCTGCGGTGAGGGGAAAATCGCCTTTGATGAATACGCCAATCATCGACCCCTACATAAGGAATCCCATGAGTAACCGTAAAATCGTCATCGACCCCGTCACCCGCATCGAGGGGCATCTGCGTATCGAGGTAGAGGTGGATGAGGACAATGTTGTCACCGAAGCATGGGCTTCAGGACAGCTGTTTCGTGGAATCGAGATTATTCTCAAAGGACGCGATCCCAGAGATGTAGGATTGATAGCTCAGCGCATATGCGGGGTATGTACCAATGTCCACTATCGCGCCTCCATCAGTGCGGTCGAAGATGCCTACGCGATCACCATTCCCAAAAATGCCGAAATCATCCGCAATCTCGTCACGATGGCCCTTTTTGTCCAAGACCATGTGGTCCATTATTATCATCTGCACTCTCTTGATTTTGTGGACATCACCAGTGCGCTGGAGGCGGATTGTGCCAAAGCGGTTACGATCGCGCAACAACATCATGAGCATCCGTATCGCAACTCACAGGGGCACTTGGAGAGTGTCAAAGAAAAACTGGGCAGTTTTGTCAAAGCAGGGCGGTTGGGGCTGTTTTCAAACGGTTATTGGGGGCATGAGACCTATCGGCTGAGTCCAGAAGAGAATTTGGTGCACATGAACCATTACCTCGAGGCACTGCGCATACAGCACGACATTTCCAAAGCGATCGCTATTTTCGCAGGCAAGACCCCTCATCCTCAAAATCTCGTTGTAGGCGGGGTGACGAGTGTTGCGGATATGCTCAATCCCCAGCGTCTCAATGATTTTATGTTTATTATCAAAGAGGTGAGAGAGTTTTTAGAGCGCGCATACATCCCTGATATCAAAATGGTCGTCAAAGCGTATGGGGAATCCATAAAGAGCGGTGAAGGGCGCGGAAGCGGGAACTTTTTATGCTGTGGCGGCTACCGTTTGCCTAACAAAGAACAGCTTTTTGAGGGAGGCGTCATCACAGGACATGATTTTGATAATATCCAACCGTTTAATCCTGATAAAATTACCGAAGAGGCCTCCCGATCGTGGTATGAAGAAGATGCCAAATGTTCGCCGTATGATCAAGACAGTACCCCGTTTTATACCGATTTAAATGACGACGGGACGCTCAAATCTGAGGGAAAATACAGCTGGGTCAAAGCACCGCGCTATGAGGGCAAAGTGATGGAAGTGGGTCCCGTCGCGCGAATGATCGTAGGGACAGTCAAAAATTCTCCTGTGATCAAACCCTATATGGACCGTTTTATGAGTCAAAGCGGGATGAAGCTGATCGATTTTTCTACCAGTGTGGGACGCAATGCCGCTCGTGCCGTTGAGGCGCAAATCTGCTGCGATTATCTGTTTGACTTTATGAGCGATTTGATCGAAAACATCAAATATTACGATGAAACGACGTGGACAAAGTATGTGTTTGAAGAATTGCCGACAACGTCCAAAGGGGCAGGGATATTTGAAGTCCCTAGAGGGATATTGAGCCATTTTATCAAAATTCTAGAGGGAAAAGTTGCCAATTATCAAGTCGTAGCCCCCACAACATGGAATGCGTCGCCCAAAGATGCAATAGGCAAGCGAGGACCGTATGAAGAGGCGCTTATAGGGATCAAGCTCGCTGATCCTACACAGCCATTGGAGGTGTTACACGTGATACATTCGTTTGATCCATGTTTGGCGTGTGCGGTTCATGTGATCGATACCAAAGGCCGTGAACTCTCACGCTACAAAATACAGACCGTTTGTTCTGTATAAGTAAATCCATGAGCACAATCGCAGTTATCGGAGTAGGGAACATCCTCTTTTGCGATGATGGGGTAGGAGTCTATGCCGCCAGATATCTGGAAACGAACTACGATTTTGAACCGACAATCGACATCATCGACGGGGGGACTCTTGGATTTAATCTGATGCGTTATTTTAGCGACTATGATCAGGTCATTATTCTTGATACGCTTTCAATCGATGAAACGGCAGGAACAATCTATCATCTCCCCTCGGATACTCTTTTGGGGCTTGGAGAGAACCGTAAAACGGTTCATGAGGTCGAAGTGACCCAAATGGTCGAGTTGGCATCTTTGATGGGTGTGAGGGCTAGTATCAGCGTTCTTGGGATCATCCCCTCAGACATACAAACAGTTGCAATGGATTTGAGCCCCATCGTCAAAAAGCATTTTGGGGCATTTATTCAAACACTTCTTGGGGTATTGAAAGAAGCAGGTGTTAGTGCAACACAAAAAGATCATGCGACATCGTTAGGTGCCATAGTACAAGGGAGTTATAGATTTATTTTGTAGCCCGTTCCGTTATGATTTGAAATGATGGCGGGATAGGTTTTTTTACGGATTCCGCCGATGAGAGTGCGCAGTGCATCCATACTCATGGGTTTGTCCTCCCATACAAGGGCTTCTATGAGGGAGTAAGGGATTATTTTTCCTCTGTTATGCAACAAAAGTTCAATAATTAAATACTCTTTTTTGGAGAGTTGAACGATTTCTCCCTCGGGACTTGTAATGGATTTGTTGATTGGGTCATAGGTAAATCCGTCGTGCAGATCATTAGAAGAGAGAGGATGAAAGTTGAGGACTTTTGTGGCTGCTATTTTGAGAGCTTCAATTAAATCATCCTGCGAATAGGGTTTCATAATGCAGCGTGAAACATCTAAATTAATGGCTTCAAATAAAAGCTTCTCGTTCGTTTCTACGGTAGTGAGGATAACCGGGATGATAAGTTTTTGCTGTCGAAGGTGGCGAACGAAATCCAATCCAGTCCCATGGGGTGATTTGCAGTCAATAACAATGATGTCCACTTTATTGCTTCTAAAGATATCATAGGCATTCAAAGAGGTATCTGTAGATAAAACCCTCATCTCGTTTTCACGTATTATATGTTCGGTCGATTTTCGAATATCGGGATCAGATTCGACATAGAGAACGGTAATTTCTTGCAATACTGGCATGTAAATCTTTCTTATCATGGATGCTGATATTTTTGCTTTATTTTCTATATAGATTTTAGCAATGTGTTATTAGAAATTTGTAAGATTTATATGATTTTTTAATGTTACAAATGTATAGGGATCAATTACATTAAATCTTCACGCAGCTGTGCCAATTCTTCACGGTAGCGTTTTCCGTCCCCGTATGGGATGAATTTTGAATAATGGGCATGCTGAGTGCGAAGTTTGCGTGCATGGCGTATGGGACACCAATACTGCTCAGTGCGTCCCAAGATTTCTATCGTATACTGCAAAAGACCGCTGAAGTAAGAGCAGTAAAAACAGTTGATTTTTTCAATGATATTGAGAAAATCCAAACTCGCACGATCAAACACAAAATACTCTTTGCGGCTTACGGGTGCGATTTTATAGACACGAAAATTCACGCTTTGATAGACAAATAAAAAGATCTCTAAAATAAAAGCAGGAATAATTCCCGCATAAATAATAGGGGCGGTAAGATAGTGGAGAATCGGAGTGCGCCAAAGGTAGCGCAATAGACCTTCTTTGAACTTTTTTTGAGCAGAGAGCAAGTTTGCAGAAAGCCTCTCTTCTTCTTGCTCGAGCTCTTGTTTTAAGTTCTCTTCGAGAACACGGATGGCGTCAAAGATTTCGTCTATTTTTGAATTCATGATGTATCTTTAAATGTAGGGTGCACAATCTTATCAGCTTAAGCTTCAAAGACTATGGTTACAAAATAGTAACAATTGTGCTAGAATAGAAAATAATGATAAAACTTTGGGAGGGTCATATGATAGAAAAGTATAAAAAAATTCTCTTTTTATACCCATTTAGTTTATTTTTTCTGATAACGGTACTTTTTATAGGGGCAGAATATTTTTTAAATGAGTTGTTACAGCTGGTATGCTGTCGAGTAGGTTTTGCTGAACATTATGGGCATTTTATTTTTGAAATCCCAATGCTTTATCTTCTCTTTTATGCTCCGTTGCGCCGTATCATCGGCGATTACAGTAAAGTAGAATCAGAGTTTCAAACACAAGAAAAAGAATTACTAAAACTCGCACATGTCATCGAGCAAAGTGCAGATTTGATCATGATTACAGATGCCAGCGGAAAGATAGAGTATGTGAACAGTGCATATCCGAATATTACAGGATATAAAAAAGAGACTTTTATAGGCAATAAACCTGCAATTCTTAAATCTGACAATCATCCCAAAGAAGACTTTAGAGATTTATGGCAGACGATTACTTCCGGAGGTGTATATCATGGCGTGTTTTGTAATAAGCGGCAAGACGGTACGTTTTATTATGAAGAGAAAACCGTCACTTCAATACGTTTGGAGGGTGACAAGATTACCCATTATATTTCTACGGGCAAAGAAATCACGGATAAAATTCTGATTGCAGAAGCATTGGAAGAGAGTGAGTATCTTTTTAAAATAGTATCTGAGAATTCACTCACGGGAATTTTTATGTATCAGCACAGCTATGTCTATTTCAATAAAGCGTTTGAAGAGATAACGGGTTATACGGCAGAAGAAATTTTTATGATGGATCCTGGCCATATTATCCATCCTTTGGACAAAGAAATAATCGGCACAGAAATTGAACAGCGATTGGCAGGAACACTGCAAGACTCAAAAACCTCCAATGAGCTTAGAATCATACGAAAAGATGGAACGGTACGATGGGTATATGCGACGATTGTGTCGGTAACTTATCGTGAGAAGATAGCAGGATTGGGGAGTATTATCGACATCAGCGATCGAAAAATGCTTGAACAAAATTTGGAGAAACTTGCGACTACGGACAAGCTGACATCCCTTTTGAACCGTACTCGTTTCAATGAATATGCAGAGCATGAAATTGCCTGTTTCAAACGGTACGAAACTCCGTTCTCCGTTATCATATTTGATATTGATTATTTTAAAAAAGTAAATGACCAGTTTGGGCATGATGTAGGTGACAGCGTGTTGATACAGATGGCTAAAATAGGCCAAAGTGTATTGAGAACAACGGATGTTTTTTTCCGATGGGGCGGTGAAGAGTTTTTGATTTTATGTTCGCACTCGGATGAAGAGCAGGCCTATCTTTTGGCCGAGCGTCTTCGTGAGGAGATAGAAAACAGTTCCTTTGACTGCGGTTCACTCACAATCAGTGGAGGGATAGCACAATATGTGGAGGGAGAGACGATTGAATCTACCATCAAGCGGGCTGATTTGGCACTCTATTCGGCAAAGGAATCGGGCCGAAACCGTATTGAAAAAGGGGTCAACTAGCAGTAAGACTTTTTTGAGACTATTCCAAGATAGTATTTTATTAAATTAATTAAACACTATCCGATGGAAGATTGATAAAGGTTGTAAAAATGAATGATATCCATTTAAGTTCTATGCTGCTTACGCAGAAAACAGCCCAATTGAGTCCAACGAATACTATCGAAGAAGCATCCAGACATATGTATGAACATCATGTCAGTTCAGTCATTATTGTCAATGAAGAGAACCATCCTATCGGAATCTTTACAGAGCATGATATACTTAAATCCATAGCCAAACTGTTTTCAAAGACAACGCCTCTTTGTGAGGTAATGAGCAAAAACCTCTTTATGCTTAACGGTTCCGTATATTTTAACGATGCGTATCTCATAATGCAAAGCAAAGGCTATCGTCACGTCATTGTCGTAGATGACAATGAAACACTCATGGGTGTGATATCTGAAGGTGATTTTATTCGTCAAATCGGTTTTGTAGAGTTGCCAATCATCAAAGTTGCGGAAGATATTATGAAAGAAGCGCCTTTGATGATCAAAAGTGATACGTTGATCATCAATGCCGCAAAAATGATGAATGAGCGTCATTGCGACTACGCAATCGTGATGGACGAATTAAAACCGCAGGGGCTTTTACGTGAACGAGACATCGCACGTTCTTATCTAAAAGATGATTTTTGCGAAAATGAAACAGTCAAAAAGCTGATACAAGAAGACTTGGTATTCATTGCCCCTTCTGTTTCAATCAAAGAAGCGGTAGCCATGATGGAAGAGCATGGTATCCATCAGCTCGTGGTCACCGACTCAAAAGAAAAAGTCGTAGGGCTTCTCAATCGGCATGATGTACTCAAAACCATTCACGGCGCTTATTTTGAAACCCTTCTGAAAACCATTAGCGAGAAAAATAAAAGCATAACGCAACTCAAAGAACGAGAATTAGAACTCAAAGAAAAAGAGACTATTTTTAATGAAGCTCAATCTCTGGCACATATTGGAAGCTGGGTGCTTGATATGAATGAAAACATTTTAACCTGGTCGAATGAGTGTTACAATATTTTCGGAATTGAGATCGGTACGCCCATGACGTACGAACTTTTTTTGGACAGGGTTCACGAAGATGATCGAGCCAACGTCCATAATGCCTGGGGAAAAGCGCTTCAAGGCAGTGAATATGAAATAGAACATCGTATTTTGGTGGATCAAAACATAAAGTGGGTTCGTGAAAAAGGAAAACTGAATTTTAGTGAAAACGGCGAATTGTTTTCAGGTATCGGAACCGTCCAAGACATTACGGAATACAAGACATATGAAGAGAAGCTTGAGCACCTGGCCAACTATGACACTTTGACCGGTTTGGCCAATCGTACGTTTCTTTTTGCCTACTTGCAAAAGGTGATCTATCGCGTAAAGCGTTCCAACAAGATTGCAGGATTGATTCTGATCGGTTTGGATCATTTCAAAGATGTAAATGACAGTTATGGTCATGCTATCGGGGACGAATTACTCAAAATGGTAGCGAATCGTTTGTCTCTACGTATTCGGAAGGGAGATTTTATCGCCCGTTTGGGGGGCGATGAATTTGCTATTATCCTCGAACAGATCAACTCTACGGATGAAGTGGCTACTGTCGGAGCGGAAATTATTGATGAGTTGTCACAGCCTATTGTCCTCTCCAACAAAAGAGAAATACATGTAGGCGCGAGCGCAGGAGTTGTTATCGCCCCCTTAAATGGAGAAACCGCTGAAGAGCTTATTCAATTTTGTGACACTGCGCTGTATCGCGCCAAGAGTGATAAGAGCGGGACTATTCGGTATTACACGGAAGAGTTGACTGAGCTGGCCCAAAAGCGTGTTTTATGCGAAAGCCGTTTGCGACGTGCGATTGAGTGTCATGAATTTGAACTGTATTATCAACCGCAGGTTCATATATCAAGCGGAAGGATCGTGGGAGCAGAAGCATTGATCCGCTGGAATGATCCGCAGGAGGGGATGGTTTCTCCCTACCTTTTTATCCCACTTGCTGAAGAGACAGGACTCATTGGGGCCATAGGCGAGTGGGTCATCATGCAAGCGTGTCGTCAAGGGAGAATCTGGAATGACAAAGGGCATAATATCAGTTTGTCAGTGAATGTTTCTGCCTATCAGGTACGGCATCAGGATTTGTTGAACGTTGTCAACAGTGCGCTCGATGAGAGCGGTTTTACCCCTGATAAACTCATATTGGAATTGACCGAAAGTGCTTTGATGCAGCGCGAAGAGGAGATCGTGGCCAAGCTATATTCTCTACGCTCCAAAGGCATAGGTTTGGCTATTGACGATTTTGGGACCGGCTATTCGTCGTACAGCTATCTCAAACGATTCCCCATAGATATCTTGAAAATCGATAAATCGTTTATAGATGACATCCCGTTTAAAAATGACGATATGGCGATTGTAAAAGCCATCATAGCCATGGGCAATGCTTTGGGTTTCAAAGTGTTAGCTGAGGGGACGGAACATGCTGAGCAGATTAAATTTTTAAATGAAAACGGATGTGAGTTCTATCAGGGATATTTCAAAAGCAAACCGGTTACGGCTGAAGAGTTTGAAAAGCTTCTTTAACTGGAGATTTAACTCTCATCTCACTGTCATCGACAATAAGAAGATTTAGCTTATTCATGAATAAGTTTCAGTAATGTAAGGAGAATTACCATACACACATACCCGATTGCGCCCTTCACCTTTTGCTTGATACATCGCCTCATCGGCGCGTTTAACTAAGTCTGTGACACAAAAAACGTCAGACGAAAACTCTGCTACTCCGATACTGACGGTGACGAGTATTTCTCTTCCTTCTTTTTCCATATCTGATGAAACCATAACGCATTTTTCAATTTCGCATCGAAGACGTTCAGCCAGCCAAGCCGCATGATGCCCATCGGTCAAAGGGCACAGAAGCATCATTTCCTCTCCTCCATGGCGCGCTACCGTATCGGTTTCACGAATCAATGCATTGATGAGTATTCCCAACTTTTTCAAGACGATGTCACCGGTGTCATGTCCGTAGGTATCATTGACATTTTTGAAGCGGTCAATATCAATCATCAGAATAGAGAATGCAAGACCATAGCGTGCCGCTTTTGAAAACTCTTCTTCAAGCTTTTGGTCAAGATGACGGCGATTGCTTATGCTCATGAGGGGGTCGGTAATGTTTTCGATTTCCAAAGTATAGATGCGTTTGATGTCACGAGCCGTTTGCAGTGAAAGAATGCATACTAAAAAAACAAACAAAGAACCTAGAAAAAGGACAATACAAACAATTTCTTTGCTCGAAAAATCATTTTGTGTTCGAAACTGCAATGCAATCACGATATAAGTGGCAATGAAAAATAAAATCATACCGGAGAGAATCTGCCACAGTTTGCGTATTGAACCATGGGGAAGTTCGTGCATCAGTTTTCTCAGAGGGATGAGCGTGATGATCAATAATGCGATACCGACAATGTCAAGATAATTGATAACAGTATAAAATAATTGATTCATAGATACTTCTCTCTTTTTTCAGATTCATAGTGCTCTTTAATGAGCGGTGAAACCATTACTGGAACTATGACGGAAAAAAGTCTCAAAAAAGTCTCTTTTTCTGGTGAAGTTCGTTTTTAATGAAGAAGACTTATAATAATTCAATTAAAAGTTTGGATTATCGGATGAATATAAAAATTTTAAAAAATTTAAATGTCCTTTATGTAGAGGATGATCCGGTTATTTCATCTCATACCATTACTTTACTTGAGACCTATTTTGATACGGTTTACTGGTGCGAAAATGCTGAGGATGCTTTAGAGCTCTTTATGCGTGAGCGTGTGCATCTTATCATCAGTGATATTGAGCTTCCTGGGATGAATGGCTTGCAATTATGCGAAAAGATACGAAAGTCAAACCCCCATATACCTATTTTTATCACGACAGCGCATCAAGACAAAGAGATGTTAATGCAAGCTGTTAAACTAAAACTGGTGGATTACCTTATCAAACCTATCACGGTGAACGCTCTGGCACAAGCATTGAGTGAAAGTCTCGATCAGCTCAATGCCAATGGTGATTTAATGGTCCAGATTGACCATGACCGATACTACTATCCCCTGGTTGGTGAGATTCATGCACATGGAGAGATCATACTGCTCAATAAATTTGAGATTGAGTTATTGGATTTGCTGCTCATGAATAAAAATAAAATAGTGAATAAAACGACGATTGAACATATTTTAAATCCCGATGAGCCGATGTCGGAAGCGGCCTATAAGAATATCATCTACAGATTGCGTAAAAAAATCGGCAAGGAAAACATTGTTTCGGTATCGGGAGTAGGTATCAAGTTGCCAATTGCCCGATAATAGAGTGTCGAGAGACTATTGTGAGACTATTTTTTATAATAGTGTCAAAAGTAGAAACAGTATTTTGAGAATTAGGCAAATGGGCTATAAAAAATGAAAACAGTTAAAGTAAAAGAGATACAAACATCTCCCGTCATCATGCTTTGCGAAAAAGAGATGCTCAGTACGGCGGTAAAAACGATTTTATCAAAACGTATTCACAATATTGTGATTGTCAATGATGATAAAAGTTTCTCAGTTCTTTCCGTTTCCGATATTCTAAACTCTGTATCTCGAAAACAGTGGGCTCAGACCTCAATCTCCATGGTTCCAAAAAAAGCGCTAAAATTGATAGACGGAGAAAAAAGCACCATTGTAGCTTCCATGGCCATGGAGGAAAATGATGAGATATTTGGGGTCATCGATGTCAATGCACAGCTTACGGGAGTTGTGAGTTATCAAGATATTACCGATACAACAGAGCTGTCAACGGAAGAGTTGTTTGAAATTTCGTTGAATTCCATCGTTTTTCGAAACAGTGCTTCTACTGCCGATTGTGCTGAGAAACTCATTGATATTCTGAGCGATTTAAACGCATCACCTACGGCCTGTCTTATTGTTCTCAAAGAGGGGAAGCCCTGCGGCATAATCACCCAAAGAGACATTGTACGACTGCTGGATGCGGGGAAAAGTCTCGATGAGCCTCTGGAGAAGTGTATGACATCTCCGCTTTTCGCTGTGGCTGGAGACATCAGCGTTACCATGGCATTGCAGCTTATGCAAAAACATCACTATCGAAGAATTATTGTTTTGGATGACAAAGGATTTTTGGCAGGGGTAGTTCCCCAAAAAGCGATTGTGAGGATTCTGTACAACTACGCGGCAAAACAAAAGTGGGATTCCTACGCAGGCCTCAACGAAATATTGATGAAAGAAGTAGAAAACAGGACAAAAGAGCTTCAAAAGCACCAAGAAGAGCTTGAACAACAAGTAGAACAGCGTACGAGAGAGTTGTTAGAAGCCAATGCACTCCTTGCTGAAGCAAAACAATCTGCGGAGGATGCAAACAGTACCAAAAGTATTTTTTTGGCGAATATGAGTCATGAAATCCGTACTCCGATGAATTCTATTTTGGGATTTATAGAACTTTTATCCCACACTTCCATGGATCAAGAACAAACCCGTTATGTCAGCAAGGCTGAATACGCATCCAGCAGGCTTCTCTCACTGCTCAATGACATTCTCGATTTTTCAAAAATCGAAGCGGGAAAACTCACGCTGGCTTCTGCACCGTTTAATCCCCGAGAACTCATTATCCATTGTGTAGATATGTTTGAGATTGAAGCCCGTAACAAAAATATTATCCTACAGCATGAAATTGATGAAAATATTCCAAAATATCTCATCGGAGATGCTCAGCGTATACGGCAGATTATTATCAATCTGGTAAACAATGCTCTCAAATTTACTGAACACGGTTCGGTCTATGCGGCACTTTTTTTGCATTATTGCAATGCTGATAAATGCAACGTAGAATTTGTTGTCAGCGATACGGGCATAGGGATACCCAAAGACAAACAGGGCAATTTATTTGATCTGTTTACTCAAGTGGATAATTCTGCAACACGCGAACAAGTCGGAACCGGTTTGGGATTGGCAATCTGCCATCAGCTTGTCGAAGCCATGGGGGGATCAATCGAAGTTGAAAGCGATATGGGGGAGGGGAGTACGTTTTCATTTACCCTGAGCCTCGAAGTACCAAGAGCATCCTCCTTTGCAGTGCAATCCCAAGATTGTGAGGTTGATTTTAATGATCTTCATATCTTGCTGGCTGAAGACAATGATGACAACCGTGAGGTTGCTCTAAAATTGCTCAAAAAGATGGGTGCGACTGTCGATGAAGCGAACAATGGAAAAATTGCCGTGGAAATGATTCGGGCCAAAATGTATGATCTCGTGCTTATGGACATACAAATGCCCATTATGGATGGGCTAAGTGCTGCAAGAATCTTGCGCGAAGAAGGTTTTGAGACGCTTGTCATTATCGCACTCACGGCGCAAACTACAGTAGAAGAACATCAACGCATTATGGCCTCAGGTATGAATTCATATTTAAAGAAACCATTTAGGTTGGATGAACTCGAAAATATGCTGATTCAATATTGTCCCAATAAGGCCATTGCAAAAACGGCTATCTCAGGTTCACCTCATGAGTGCTGGGCTGCGGAGCTGACATCTCTGCCAGGACTCGTTTTAAATGATGAAATATGCGATTATTGGTTGAAAAAAGAGGACTTTCTTGAAAAATACGAGCAATTCATTCATAATCTTCTGAGTGAATCAGAACATTTACATAAAATGGTTGATGAGCGTAATATTTCCATGGCACTGCAGCTGCTTCATAAACTCAAAGCAAATGTGAAATTATATGGAGCCAAAAAACTTTTTGATTGTATTGAACAGTTGAGAAGTTTATTTTCAGAAGAAGGAAACTACCTGCCATCAGAACCGCTTAAGGATTTTGATGCCGCTGTAGCCGAGATTACCGGAGTCACACAAGAGGACTAATATGCAATCGAGATCGATTAATACCGATCTATAGCCTATTTTTATCAATTTGAATATGGCTCAGTTCTAACGCTTTGCTTATAAGGGTAATGTCAATTTTATCGAAGTTATTGATCATAAGCTGTTTTAAATACTCGCGTTCGGAATGTACCGCCTTTTGAAAACTTTCTAAGAATTTTCCTTTTTTCTCGATAACAAGATCGGTGATATCTTTGTCCATTTTAACCCCTTTCATCACCATTTTCATATCCGTTTCGAATAAAGAATCGAGCATCGAAAACATCCCCGCAATATACGCCTTGTCTTTTTCTGCGGGTTTTGCATCCGCTTCCATTCTTTCAGCCCTTTTTATTGCAATATCCATTATGGCTTCTGAACTTGGATTGTTGGAAAGCTCAGAGTGCAGGAAAAGAAGAAGCCATCGTAACAGTTTATCTCTTCCAAGAAGGGTAATAATCTGAGTGATTGATTCGATTCTAGTATCAAATTTCACTTCGTTATTGATAAACTTAACTAATTTGTAGGAGAGATCTGCCCTTTGTTTGATAAAAGATTCTATCTCAACCGTGTGTCCATCATTTTTGATAAGTTTGATTAAATTTAAAAGCACAAGCTTTGTAGCATCTTTATACCTATCAATTTCTACGACCTCAGGCTTATGAAGATAGTATCCTTGAAAAAGATCAAATCCCATTCTGACATAGAGTTTGTATTCTTCTGCTGTTTCAATCTTTTCAGCGAGTACTTTGATCCCAAGCTGTTTGATTTTACTCATGACGTTTTTCAGATTTTCTTCCTCTGCAACCATCACATCCATTTTTATGTAGTGCACATATTTCAGTATCGGGGTAAATTTTTGGATCATTTCGGTACTGCAATCAAAGTCATCGATTGCAATTTGGAATCCTCTTTTGTGATATTGTTTGATTTTTCCAATCACTTTTTCATTGAGATCCGTTGTTTCTAAAATTTCTAAGACAAATCTATTTTTATCCAATAAATCGACAATTCCCGAAGTAATTGCATGAGAATCAAGATTTATAAAAGCAATAGCTTTTTCTCCTAGAAGTTCATTAGTGCTGATATTGGTAAGGGTGTTTAAGATAACGTGAGAAGTTGCTTGCAAGTTACTAGGGAATTCTTTTATACCAAGTTTATGATCTCTAAAAAGAAGTTCATAGGCAATAACTTCCCCTTTTTGGTTAAATATTTTTTGTTTTGCTAAATAAACATTATTCATTTATAACCAACTCGTTTATTACTTGTTATTTTATTTTATTATTATAGCAATAATTATTAGTCATTTTACTAAATAACATGAAAGGCACGGTATTTAAGATTTTGCCGCCTGTTCTCTCAGTTTGTCTTTCTTACTTTTCCCCTTTCCTTTTACAGGCTCGGGCCCTTTGGCTTTTACGGGAGCACTGCCTGTCAGCTCAAACCCCTCAATTTGTTCTCTGGAGAGTTTGATGTGTGAACGTTTTTCGATGAGTTTAAAATGGTCCATGTCTTCATGATCGATAAAAGAGACCGCAGTTCCTGATCTCCCCGCTCTTGCTGTACGTCCTATACGGTGGATATAATCCGCAGGGGATCGCGGTAGATCGAAGTTGATGACGCAGGTGATGTTGTCGATGTCCAAACCGCGTGCGGCGATATCGGTAGCGAAAAGGATACGGATTTTTTTGGCTTTGAAGGCATCGAGGGTATAGTTACGATCTTCTTGGAGTAAATCCCCGTGAAACGATTCGGCCAAAAATCCGTATTTTTTGAACTTTGCGGCGATGTTATCGGTGGCTCTTTTGTTGGCCATAAAGACAAGCACCTGCTCCCATTTTTCGCATTCGAGCAGATGGCGCAACAGGGGTCCTCGATTGGCATGATTGACTTCGATAACACGCTGATGGATGGTCTGAACGGTTGGCTGATCCGACTCGATGGTCACTTGGATAGGGTTTTGGGTGATGCGTGAGGCAATCATCTGCATTTTTGGAGGATAGGTCGCGGAGAACAAGAGATTTTGGCGTTTGGCAGGAATCTCTTTTAAAATCAGTTCGAGTTCTTCGGCAAAGCCTAGATCGAGCATCTTGTCTGCTTCATCCAGAACAAAAAATTCCAGATGTGATAGATTCATTTGTTTTTTGTTCAGTACATCGATGAGTCTGCCTGAGGTTGCTACAACAACATCGCACCCTTTTTGGATCGCAAAGAGTTGATCGCCGATGCTCTCTCCTCCAATGATACTCACTACTTTTGGTTTGCGCGGTAAAAATACTCCCATGGTTTCAAAGGTTTGCGCTACTTGGAGGGTTAACTCACGTGTAGGGGTGAGTACGAGCGTCTTTATTTTAGCCTTTTCTTCACCCATATTTTTTGACCAAAGTTCTAAAATCGGCAATACAAAACTCGCACTTTTACCGCTTCCCGTCTGTGCCCTTGCTAGTACATCATGATGAGCGAGCACGAGGGGGATTACCTCATGTTGTATAGGAGTAGGCTCTTTGTAGCCGCTTTTATCAAGTGCGCTGATTATGGGTGTTGAGAGACCGAGTGCTGTAAATGACATTATGATGGGCTACTTTTTATCCAGTATTTTTTTGACCGCTTGGCCTATGATAGGTAACCGTTCTTCGATAACATTTTCAACAATACAAAGATCAATTCCTTCATAGTCATGCGCGATGAAATTACGAAGTTCATAACTTCCCTTGATGTCTTGTTTCTCAAAGTTTGTGAGTATTTCAAGTTCACCAGCGTGTAAAAGTTTATCAAACTGTTCGGCAATGGAGGTTAAGTGCATCATAATAGAGGCGCGTGAGTTTTCCTCATCTTCGAGTGCATTGATGATAGAACCACGAGCGCGGATAATATTTTCAATAAAACCAATTTTTTTGGCAATCAGTCGAATACGTTCTAACGCTCTTTGGCTATACATAGATAATATCCCTAATAATCGAGTCTTTCATACTGGAACTGCTGTCCAAGTCAAATACATCACTGCTGCGACGAAATTTTTCAAATAATAGATGTTTGATTTTTGCTACGTCTTCAAAATAGGTATAAGCATTGCGATGTTTCAAGTAGTCTTCTTCTTTTTTGATAGCTATGTCTATATCGCTGTAGAGGGTTTGATCACCACGTGCGTAGCTTCCAAATAATCCTAACTGAGTGATACCTGCTTCACTCAGCTCAGATTTAAGTTCGCAAAGGTACTTTAAAATATGTTCTTTTGTCGGTTTCATACCAATGATTATACAATGATTCATCAATAATATAAGCAATAATATAAGCAATATTTCGTTATTCCATTGTTTAGGAATAACGTAAAAGAGTAACTAGGGCAAGTTTACTCTCTCAAGATTAATCACAATATATGGTATGATACATCGTAATGTGATAACTCATTTTGGAGGCAAAGATGAAAAAAATTATACAGATTTATAAAAAAGACCAACAACATATCGTAGGTCATATCAGAGGGATGGTAAGTTCTCTGCCTAAAGACTTTCTAAAAGAGGCTCGAAGCATTTTCAAAAAACATAGATACATTGATATGATTTACAGTGTAGATAGTGACTATAAACAAAACAGTTCTTCGATTTATAGACATAAAGTGAGTCAAGAGAGTCTTGGAAGCGACAAAAGCCAATACTTTAGCAACATAAACCTCAAACACAATGATGTCTTCATCTCAAGCCCATACATCCACCAAACCTCTGGAAAACCAAGCATATCGGTTGTTTACAGAGTTGAGGA
>JAMCPS010000029.1 GCA_023379705.1 Campylobacterota bacterium | reverse complement strand
TTTTTTGTTTTGTTTTGTTTTTTAATATTTTTATTTTATTTTTTTTGTAAATAACTATTTTTACTATTTTATATTTAATTCCTTTTTTTATTTTTGGATACAATTTTTTTATTTTACATTTCACTCATGAGTTCTTTTGATATAGAAGATTTTAGTTTTTGGGATGTCAATGGTAATTTTTTCTTTTCTTTTATCATTTTTAAAGATCATAAATCTATGTCGTTTTCTATTCATTTAATCCTTTGCTCTTGTTTTTTATCTTTATATTATTATTATTTTTAGAGGTGGTGATGATCCAGAAGCTTTAAATGAAGCACGAAAACGACATAGATTTATGATCTTTAAAAATGATAAAAGAAGAACATATGCAAAATTATTTTCAGAAGCATTTAATTCAGGTGATCCAAAACAATTATGGTCATTTTTAGAATCATATTGTCGTCAAGATTGTGTGGTGATTCAACGATGTGTTGTCAAAGAAAATCCATATATTCCCAAATATATTGAAATGCAAGGAATTCAAGCAATGCATCAATATTGGAGCAATACATTTGTTACAATTCCAGATGCTTTGATGGTAATGCTTGAAACCAAATTACGTATTCGAAATAAAAATCCAAACAAACCAGATGAAATTATTAATAGCAATGAAATCAGTTCAATTGTCAGTTCCTTTTCGTTTACTGGTACAAAAATATACAATATGAATTTAGAAAATGCAATTCTAGATGCACCAATGAATTTAGTAAAAAATGGTTCAGATGATGATGATCAAATTGTCAGTAATTCCAAGGCAGATTCAGGTGCTATTCAAGCATTGATAGCTAAATCACAAAAATCTACACGAAAAAGAAGTTTAAACGCAGATATTCCATTGGAACAAATTGTAATTGCTGCTTCTTCTAACGCAGCAACTACATATCAACCACCTAATCATGATGGTGTTGATCGTCACAATATTTTCTTACATCCCCCACGTAGATTTAGTACATTAGCAGGAACACCCTATGGTGGAAGTAGTGCCAATTATGTCAATTCCAAGAATTATATTCAAAATTTACAAAATAATCCCAATTTAATCGATATCAAAGTGAGTGATTATGTGACTATAACCCCTTCAACGCGTATCAAAGCTGGTAAATTTATTGAAAACGAAGGATATATCAATTTCTTAGGTACATTAACCATGTTTTTAGATGGTGATAATAAGATTTCCAAATTTGAATTTTTATATAGTAATATGGATTAATAATATGTTAGAAGTATCTATTCTTTCTTTTTTTTCTTTGGGTAATTATCTTATCTTTTATACTTCTTAATTACTACGTCATCGTCTTGATGCAACATTATTCATCTTATCTATTCTCAATGTAAGAGTTGATTGTGTTTTTATTTTATTATTATATCATTTTTGTGCATTTTGTGACAGTTAACTCGTTCATATCTTTAGTAACATACCTTATTTACTATAGTTTGAACGATATTTTTTCTTTCTGACTTCTTCCCTTCTTCCTTTTTCTCCCCTCTTTTCTTTTATTATCAATTTCTTTTTTTCCCACTTGGTTTTAAATAATATTTTTCTTATGATTCTCTCTACCTTTCAACCCTACTGCCGCACTTTATCTTTATATCGCTTGAAAATCATCATCTCTCCCGCTAATTCCATTTTCCCCTCCACTTTCTTTTACAATTTGTATAAATTTTCCCTTACATTTTCTTAAAATTTTCTTTAAAAAAAATTTCTTAAATAATAAATAAAACTATATGTTCTTTCTTCCATTGAAACAATTTTTCTATTCATATATTACTCTTTCCTCATCCAAATAATTCTCATCTATATTGTTAGTTAATTTTAATTAAATTTTATATCATTGTTGTTTATTTTTTTTCTTGAGTCATATATTTGACATATAATTTATTAATGTTAACAAAAAGATAAAAGTGTCTACAAAAGGGGGTTTAAATATAGTATTTTTAAGGAACATAGAAGGTAATAGGATTAGAAATAAGGATTTAGTTGTGTTGGCGAGTAGGAGCAAGATGATCATTGAAATATCCAATACACTTTGCAGTGTATTTGGTGATAATTTGAGTGATCTTTTTAATCAGGCTTTTATAAGTACATTTGTTATCGACAGGAGGGAAGATTCTATCAAGGAATGCGATGGCTCGGGGTCCTAGTCTGCCAGTGGATTCAATGGCAAAGGGAACAAAGCGATCGCGTTGGTCCTGGGTTAAGTGAGTGTTGTATTTAGTTATCTTCTTAGCTTCTGCATAGCGACAGGCATCATTCGTGTTACGATCTGGGTGGTAGATTGATCTAGTGTCTTGCAGCGGCGCTGTAGGACAGACGACTACAAAGTCAATGATAGTGTGGAGATTTCCCTGACGAGAAATTGAAAAGTCAGCTTCTCTCCTTTCGGTTTGACCCGGAGCGAAGTATGATGGCTTGTAATTGATTACGGCTAGATCATCGCGACGTAGAATTTCTTTAGTAACCGCTGCTTGTATTTCGTCATGTCTAGGGATAAATATAGATTTGTTAGAGGGACAACAAGTAGGGTGAGTCAGAGCTCTATGGTCGTTGGCATAGTATGTTTTGCCACAACGGCAAGTGGATTGTTCAAGAGGGTCTCCACGAATGGGAGTTATGAGTAGCTGGTTGCGGAGCAGCCTACAGAATTCGAAACTAGTGAGGCTTAGATCCTTGGAGTTCCTGATAAACTTAGGTGGGCTAATCCAGGAGCCTGAGCCAACAAAGGCAACACTTCTAATCCATGCCGTTCTATGGTGGTCCTTTATGGTTTGAAGGGTATAGTTGAGAACAAAATTATAAGTGACCTCGTCTAAGAGGGGACACAGGCCCCTGAGATTGACTTGTTGGTTGCCGTGTTGGAATGGGGTATTATCATCGAGCCGACGATTGTGGAAGTATCTGGAGATGAAACCTAGTTCGTCTGAGGCCACTCCTACTACACCAATGCGTACCTTACGGTTTCGGATATGGGTGAGAAAGAAGTCGTAGAAGGCCGGGGTGAAATGAGTCTGGTGATTTTGTATAAAGTCAGCATAGGTTGCAATTCCCAAAAGGTTCTGTGTTTGGCCATAGAAACCACTATGACTACATAGGCCGGTTCCCCCCCATCTAGGAGGTAAGAATAAGAGTAGCCTTGTGGTGATTGACGGTGGTACGCTATTAGACCCTATGAGTCTAAGGTTGAAGTTGTATACGGCAGAGTCAAACCTCTCTGCGTGGGCTTGTCCCAACTCTCTCTTTGAAGCTCTAAAGATAAAGTTTAATTGTGGGATAATGCAGAAGCGGATGAGATTGAAGGCAAGTTGTGCCTCTAACTTCGGAAAGTCTCGTGGGAGCGAGATATGATGCCCGCAGAGTTTGGATATGAGTTCAATGTAGGCCACACTATCGTCCACAATCGAACTGATTTGACTATTGATGAAATGGTCAGACCCAACAGGGACTCCGAGGATCGTGATGCCTAAAGGCGAGTGCTTTAAATCACCCGGGTCGAAGTGAGGAGTGTTAATGATGGAGCCATAACCGGAGTGATAAAATGGGCCGGCTACAGTGCATTTTCCTGGGTTAAGTTGAAGGCTGTCATCTCTGAAGAGGTCGACTATGAAGGGGAATACTTGTTCGATTAGGTTAGACCTGCAACCGATCGTGATGTCGTCCATGTAGCCTAAAGTGTGGCTATCGGGGTCTAGGGTGCGTACATATTCATGTATTAGAGTAAGCTTCGAGTGGATGCCAAGACAGAACAAAATGGGAGACATGGGGTCCCCTTGTCTGCATCCTGTATGGGAGGTTCCCACGATTTCGTGCAGGGAGTTAAAGAGTGTGGTAGAGTTACCGTATGCCCACAGGAAGAAGCTTTTCAGGGCGGGACAGGAGTTTTCTATTCCTTGAAGAATAGACTCCCGACTTATGGTGTTGAAGGCGTTCTTGAAATCGGTTTTGATGATGATTGACCCGTCGGTCTCTTCCGAGTAAGCCTGGAAGATCGCTGCCGCTGTCTCACAAGCAGATTTGTACCCGCAGCCCAACTGCGTAATGCCTAGGCTTTCCTGGACAGTGTTTATAGTGAGACACTTGACACATCTGGAGAGGATCCGGTAAATCGCACTGTTAATGCTAATAGGACGGTATTCACCAGGAGGGCCTTTCGGGATTAGGCAGATGCGGGAGTCGGTCCAATGGGTTCTCTCAAGATCGCCGCTCAGAAGTTTGTTAAGTAGGGACGTGAAGATGGCAAGGGGGTCAGTGGCTCTTGGGATAGAGTCGGGTTTGAGGTGCTCGTCATAGAAAAGTTTGTTGAGCAGGTTAAAGGACCAGGAATCCGATCCGACCGCCGATGCTTTTGGCAGATCCTTAAGAACGCAGTTAAGGGTGAAGGCGTCAATGACCAATTCTTCGACTTCTCCTTGGACTTGAGGATTGTTGAGGAGAAGAGGTGCGGAGTAAGGGTGGAGGGCGGCGACCTTTTCAATCTGTTCGGCTAGGGGAATAGGGTCAGAGGCTAGGGTCTGGTTTTTAAGATATCTGATGATCTTCATGGCATCTCCCAGTCCTTCTAACTTGTACTTTTTGTTAGCCGCTAGGATGGCCTTTTTCCGGAGCTTGACTTCAGTAAGGGTGCCGTTGGTACGATTCCTCAAGTTCCATCTGGCCACTTCGGTTGAAGCTAATTGTTCGACCGAATCTAAGTCATAAAAAGCTCTCATAAGCTCGAGTCCATAGGCAAAGATGATTCCTGCGGGATCGTGGTGGGTGTGCCATGATTGAGTCAGGGCTTTTAATGATCTTCCTTGTTGGTTAATGTTATTTTCAATGAAGAAATGTAGAAGTCCTGGTATAAAATGCAAAACCACGGTCCTAATCTCGTTACTAGACCCGTGGGTCTCGAAGGCGATATCCTTCATGAGTTTGAGTGTGACTTTGATAAAGTTCGCCCTGGAATCTCCTGGGAGGGTTAGGAGTGGTACACTGAAGAAGGTTTTAAAACTCTTGACGAGTTGGTCGGTCAAGTCAGGGGGCCAAGAGATTTCGTTTCCAGTCTGGGCTGAGTTTCTGGGGTCTCGGTTAACTTGGGCACTGGCTTCCTCGACGGGATCATCATTGGGTTCCTCATTGATTGGAGGTGGAGCGGCTGACAATAAGGAACGTGTTGAGGAGCGGGTTCTGGGTCCTTGTCGGGGAGGGGGGGTGGGTCCCCCGCTGGACTGCTGTCTTCTCTCTCCGCGTACAGGTACGTTTTGAGTAGGAGGGGGGGTGGGTCCCCCGCTGGACTGCTGTCCTCTCTCTCCGTGTACAGGTACGTTTTGAGAAGGCCT
>JAMCPS010000028.1 GCA_023379705.1 Campylobacterota bacterium | reverse complement strand
ATATGCAGTTGTGGATGTTTCTCTTTAATCTTGCGAAATACCTCAAGATACCATTCCAGCCCAGTATCCGGATTATGCGCAGAGACGATGTGCACTTCCGAAATACCGCGTGAGGCGATATCATCAGTAATCGCCAAAATTTCTTCATGGCTCATAGTGTAAGGTTTTGGATTTTTTCGACTCGCGCTGTAGGCACAAAACTTACAGACATCTTTGCAAATATTCGTGGGATTAATATGACGATTAATGTTGAAAAAAGTTCGTTTGTTGTGCAAAGCCTTGCGTCGCTCGTCTGCAAGTTCTCCAAGAGTAAATAAGTCTAAATCGTATAATCTCGTTGCTTCTTCAAGTGTCAAACGTTCATTACATTTTACTTTTTCAATAATATCCATTTAAAAATCTTTATCACTTATTTTTGACGCATTATAGCAAAAGAAACATGGATGTCCTTAAGCTAAATTGTGTTTTTAATGATCAACAATCCAGCAACACCGTGCAATTTTTATTTGATTTTTTAGCGCAAAAGAGAGCTTTATCCGCACGACCCAAGATGCTGTCAAATGTATCCCCTGTTTGGTGTGTTGTCACTCCGACACTAATGGTTACATAAACATTTTGTCCAGAATATAACAGATTGCTTTTCTCGATTTTCGCACGAATTTTATCCGCTATTGCAAAAGCCTGTACCTCATCACATCGGCTTAAAACAATCGCAAACTCCTCCCCTGCGTAACGATAAATTTTATCTGCGGTACGAATCAGAGTTTTGACTGTTTGTGCCAGAAAATAAAGGATTTTATCCCCTGCCAAATGACCATGTTCGTCATTGATGTATTTAAAATTGTCCACATCAATCATAATTAACACCATCGAGAGTTTTTTACTCTGTCCTGCCTCAATCGCAGATTCCATATCATCCATAAACCCTTTTCGATTTCCAACTTTGGTAAGAGGATCAATCGTCATTGAGGAAAGTGCCTCTTGAAGATCGGTTGTCAATGCGTTGATCTTCGATTGTGCTTTATCAAGTTCATCTGACATATTTTTGTTAAGCTCGTTCAAGCCTTCGATAAAAGTAACGTATTTTTCCACCGTATTTGCCGAAACGTTATCAAGGTATTCTTGCTGCGTTTGCGCCACTAAAGCAATATCCGTATGAGACTCAGTAAAAGACATCACCGAACGCTTGGCGATATCAATATATTTGGCCTCATCATCTTTTGAACTGCTTATCGCTTTATGTTCTGAATCTTGCTGATCTTTACGCAACTGCTCATCGGCCATTTCCAAAAACAGTTTATCAAAATACTTTTTGTAGTGCATGGGATAGGGAGGAATTTTCATTGAACGTATCATTCCCATTGCCTGATCGTGGATATCGAAAACTCTTTTATAAATACTGGTATTATCCATTTTGTCCATCCCCCACAATTGTATTGATTATTCTAACATCATTATAGCACCTGCTTGTTTTTTATCCTCATCGCCCTCTACAAAAAAACATATTTTGCGCTACAATTAACTAAAAAAGTAGCCATTATGAGTATTGCCGAAAATATTGAAGACCTCATCGAATCGAATGCCAGTGATTTTGAGATTTCGAAGCTTTTTAAAACATTTATTAATGACTATAAAAGTTCTCTTCCCGATGTTTTTGAGCGTAATCAAGGTAAAGACTTTTTAGTAACACACACCCGAACTTTAGACACCATTATTGTTTTAATGTATAAAACCGTGTTACGCCGAATGTTTGGCAACTATCTTCCAATGCGCAGTAATATACCCATTTCCCTCATTGCTCTTGGCAGTTACGGACGTGAACAACTGTGTGTTCATAGCGACATCGATTTGATGATTGTTCATGAAAATACTCCTGGCTACAATACTTCAGCCATCATCGAAAAGTTTCTTTATCTCGCATGGGATTCAGGTCTAAAACTGGGACACCGTGTTCATGAAAGCAGTGATCTTCTCCAAGCATCCCGTGAAGACATTACCATCAAAACAGCTTTTATGGAATCACGTTTGATTATCGGTTCCCCATTCACATGGAACAGTGTTCAAAACCGCCTCACTCAGATACGCCTAGATGATCCTAAAACTTATGTTTTAGCAAAAATTGAAGAGGCTGATATCCGTAGAACAAAACACCCTTTTTCCATGCAACCCAATATTAAAGAAGGTGTTGGAGGGTTGCGTGATTCACAATTGCTTTACTGGATCGCCAAAACAGTTCACGGAGTAAGCACTTTAAAAGAACTTACGGGTGTACTATTCAATGAAGAACAATACCGAGAATATCGTATCGCATTAGAACTTCTTTTTCGTGTTCGCAGTGCACTGCATCTTCTAACAGGAAAACAGCAAGACCAATTGGTTTTAGAATATATGCCGCATATTGCTCGTCTTTTAGGTTTTACAGATGAACGAAAACTCGTCACAAAGCTCCTTGAAGCCCAGTGGCGTATCAACAATTTCACCCAAATATACGTCAAAAAAATGGCACGCATCTATCTTAATGACGCATCACAAACAAAACAACTTCGAGAGGCTCGTGTATCCAAGGGCTTTTATGCCATGAACGATATTTTGTATGCCTCCTACAATTTGCCAACCCCCTCCATCGATACCTTGTTGGAAATCTTGCTCCATTTGGGTGATAAAGAGTGGCAATTTGATTCGAGCGTTCTGGCTCATTTTACCTATGTTACAGTAACGCATCCACTCAAACCAAAAACACATTCTTTAATACGAAAACTTTTTGAACGTGATCATTTATACGTTATCCTCAAACTTTTCTATGATGCTGGAATACTCCATCATCTCATCGGCGCATTCAGAAAAGTGCTCCATTTGCCTCAGTTTGACGGCTATCATCACTATCCCGTAGATTTTCATTCCATCAAATGTATTCAAGCGCTTGAATCTATCTATGATCCTTATGTCCAAAGTCTTTACAAACCGTTAAGTCTTTCTGACAAACTGCTCCTTAAAGCTGTTATTCTATTGCACGATACAGGTAAAGGCCGAAAACAAGACCATAGTGAAGTAGGAACCAAACTGATCATCCCATTCGTAAAAACATTAGAACTTCCATCCACACAACATGAACGTGCGGCACTTTTAGTGCGCCATCACGTCACCATGAGCAACGTCGCTTATCGTGAGAATATCTACAATGAAAAAACCCTCTATCAATTTATGGCCAAGATCAAAACACCTGAA
>JAMCPS010000027.1 GCA_023379705.1 Campylobacterota bacterium | reverse complement strand
AGGCATTATTCGTTCCAATAGCGTATTAAAAAATGCCCCTACGCTCAAAACCATTTTTGCATACTGCTGATTCACAGTACGAAGTGTGTTAAGACGTAATTTTAGGGTCTCTAATTGCTGATGTTGTTCTTCGTCCAAAAGTTCGCTCAAAGGTTTAATAGGTTCTTGTGTCATCAGTTTTGAAATCTCATGATCAATCATCGCTTTTTTATGTTCAAAACTTTTAATTTTTTCTTCTTTTATTGAAAGCCTGTCAAACTGAGGATTGTGTTTAGCTTCTTTTATATTTTCAATATCTTCGAGCGAGAGTGCGATCAGAGTGTCTAACTCTTTAATCGCACTTTGTAATTGGAAAGACAACATCATAAACTCCTAAAGATTCAGGTTAGCTCGTGCGCAATACGCTTAGCTAACGCTTCTATATCCACCCGATACTCCCCTTTTTCGATGTGAGCCTTAAGCTCATCGATTCGGCTTGTATCACCTTGCTTCGTAACGGTTTGAGCTGATTTCTCCTGCTCTTTGCTTTTCAATGTTGTTTCCGAATAAGCTCCTCGGATGAGAGAGCCCTTAACGCTTGAAATCATGTTAAATCCTTATTTTTTTACGTTTATGATGTCTATTCATCATATCGGCAAAAGTTGCAAAAAATTTAATGTTTCACCCCTTTTTGTGTTAGGTGTTCAAAAAGCATTTGAGAAAATCCAAATCCTCCGGCACTTGCATTGGACAACTCTTCGCGATACATTGATTTAAAAATTTTATCACCAGGATCATTTGTACTAAAAAGATTTTTTTCATCTTTCATCGCTTCATCCAGCATCATTTTTACAATGATGGATTCAAACTGATCGGTCTTTTCACGAAGTACTTTATCTCCATCTTTAGACCCAATCGCCGGAAGTGATTTTTGCGTATTGATACTTGAAATATCCATCATATGACTTCCAACTCAACCGAGATAGCACCGGCACTTTTCATTGCCTGTAAAATAGAAATCATAGCTTTCGGACTGGCTCCCAATTTTTGTAAAGAGCGAACAATATTAGCTACTGTCGTTGTCCCTTTTTGGGTATAAACTTCATTTTCATTAAGTCCAATTACAAGCGATTGATCCATAGTAACGCTTCCATTTGGTTTTGAGACAGTATCTTGTGCAAGAATTTTAACGGTAATTTCACCTTGCGTAATGACGACTGGTTTTATCTCTACATCAACACCAGCAACAATCGTACCCGTACGTTCGTTAATGATAATCTTTTGTTCTAACGCATAATTAATGGAAAGGTTTTCAACTTCAGCGATAAATTCCACCATACTTTTATTCGTTGGCCGCTTGATCAAAATCGTACGGGAATCAAGTGCACTTGCAATATCACTGCTATAACGAGCATTAACCGCATTTTGGATGGCTACAGCATTGGCAAAATTAGATGCTTTAAGCGAAAGCGTCGCACTCTCTTGATGAGCAAGATCTTGCTCTATTTCACGCTCTACTAAACCACCTCCATAAACTATACCCGCAGTTGGATGCGATTGAGGTCCTGCCTTTTCATTTTTTCCACCAATGCTAATCGGACCTTGAGCGAGTGCATAAATTTTTCCATCCACCCCTTTAAGTGGTGACATCAAAAGCGTCCCGCCCTCAAGTGATTTAGCATCACCTATCGAAGAAACCGTCACGTCAAACGCATCACCTTGCCGCGCAAAAGGAGCAAGTTTTGCAGTCACAACAACTGCCGCAACGTTTTTGGACATGATGTCTCTAGGGTTCATGTCGATATTCATAGATCTAAGCATATTAGAGATGGATTGAAGTGTAAATCTTGACGTTACACCATCACCGGTTTTTTTCAATCCCACTACCAACGAATACCCGATAATTTGATTGTCACGCACACCTACGATATTTGCCACTTCACTAATACGTGTTGCTTGTAATGAGCTTAATAAAAGGAAAAAAAGAGCCAGTATTTTCATTGATATCCTTTGCTATATGCAAAGATATAGCAAACATTGTTCCATGTTTTAAAGGTTTAAAAATAAAAAATCAAGCGTAATAGGTAAGAGAAGTTTTTCCGAAGCGTTTAGCCTTAATACGCCTAAAATTGCCAATAGAATCAGGCAATTCCAACATACTCATATGCTCAATGGTAATCAATTGAACTATATTCAAAGGTAAAGAAGCGATCAATAAGAGCATTTTTTCATAAATTTCTTCCATCCCCTCACGAAACGCAAAAGGGGGATCAACATAAATAAAGGCGCTTTCGCCTAAAGACTCAAGCCGTTTTACGACCTGCGTGATATTGGTAAAACTGTCGCCTTCATAAACTTCACACGCGTTTTTATTTGTTTGATCTATATTGCTGCGAAGCGCTTTAATGGCATCGCGATCTTTTTCCATAAAAATAATTTTCTTGGCTCCGCGACTAAGTGCTTCCAACCCTATCGAACCGCTTCCCGAAAATACTTCAACCATTATCGAGTCAATAACATCAAATTGCAGCGTATTAAAAAAAGACTCCAGAACAATCGCTTTGGAGCTGCGGGTAGTCTCTTTTGAAGGAAGTTTTAGAACTTTTCCCTTGTATTTACCCGCGATGATGCGTTTCGTCAAAACCGCATCACTTTTCATAAAATGCTCGTACAGCCTTGAGAATATTCGCCTGATACTCTCGTGTCAATTTTTCAATATGGCGTTCCAGTATATCAAAACTCACGTCAGACTCTTCTTCATCCACAAAAAGAGGAGAGGCACTTGAAATTTTTTCCTGCTTGACAATCTCCAACTTCTGCCCAAGCGCATGAAACAACTGCGCTTTTGAAAACGGTTTCTGCAAATCGGCATTCTCGGATGTCCCAATAAGTAAACACAGATGCTCATCATTGTATACCTCACGATCCCGCACTACAATATCACAATGGCGCTGTGAGCTTAAACGCCCTTCCAAAAAAAGTTCCAATGAACGTTGTAATAATGGAGATTCACATGCAACTGCTACTTTCACGAGACCCCTATCCTTTTTTTGTATTTTAGCATAGATTATCCATCATACTTTAACACAATTACGCCCTGATTTTTTTGCGTCATAAAGTAATCCATCCGCTTGTGAAATCATTGTTTGAGAATTTTCACTCAAACCTACCACTCCACCGATACTGATCGTAATTTGAAAAGTCAATTTTTGATCAACAACATAAACGGACGATTTTTCAACTACAGTACGCAAGCGCTCAGCAAATTGAGCTAATTCTTTCGTACTGACATGCGGAATTAAAATCAAAAATTCTTCGCCGCCCCAGCGTATACAATAATCAGACGTTCGGGCTGTAGTTTTTAATATGGACGCGAGATGAATGATCGCCGTATCGCCTGCATGATGTCCGTAGGTATCATTAATACGTTTGAAATGATCGATATCGATCATCAAAATACCATAAGGCTTTTTTTGACGGATTGCATCCGCTGTAATGTGATGAATCTGGGTAAAAAAAGAAATTGCGATTGTACAACTGGGTTAAAAAATCATGCGTTGCCGCTTTTTCAAGTGCAATGCGCAAAGACTTATTACGTCTATTGGCGTACAATTGATCCAATGTCAAATTCAGACGTGTACAAAGTTCTTCATTTCCAAAGGGTTTTTTAATATAATCGTTAGCGCCTGCTTTTAAAAACTGTACCGTCAAATGAGGTTTATCTGATGAAGAAATAGCAATAATAGGAAGCTCACATGTCAGATATTCATGGCGGAGATGACGGATAAGTTCCAGCCCATTCATTTTTGGCATTTCATAATCGCTCACCAAAACATCGATATGACAGTTTGCTTTTATCAGAAAATCATATACTTCCTGTCCATTGGCAAATTCTACAAAAGCGAGATTCTGAGATTCTACTAATTGCGCCATAAGATGACGTGAAGTCTTTGAATCATCACAAATTCCAATGACCGTATCACGATTTGAATTCAAACGTTGTATCGTATTGATCAAATAATCAACCAATGTTTTAGCATCATTTTTTAAAACATAATCAATTATGGGCAATGTCAAAATACTTGATCTTAGTTCATCATTGTCATTTGCCGTCATGACAATTAAACGCAGATTATTACGTATTAATTCACCTAAGAAGTTTCCGGAACTGTCAGGTAAATAAACATCGGTAATTATTAAATCATACCGTTTGCGCCGTATCATTTCATTGGCCTGAGCCTCTGTTAATGCAATATCACAACGGAATGAAAAATATTCATCGATCATCTCTTTGAGATGATTTCCTAAACTTACCGAATCTTCGATTATAAGGATATGCTTGATTATTTTACAGTGACTGTTAATAATCGAATACTGATCACATTGCATAATCGCCTTTTCCTATGACTAAAATAATTGCCTTATTATACCTTACAACGGACCATTCAGACGTGTACAAAGTTCTTCATTTCCAAAGGGTTTTTTAATATAATCGTTAGCGCCTGCTTTTAAAAACTGTACCGTCAAATGAGGTTTATCTGATGAAGAAATAGCAATAATAGGAAGCTCACATGTCAGATATTCATGGCGGAGATGACGGATAAGTTCCAGCCCATTCATTTTTGGCATTTCATAATCGCTCACCAAAACATCGATATGACAGTTTGCTTTTATCAGAAAATCATATACTTCCTGTCCATTGGCAAATTCTACAAAAGCGAGATTCTGAGATTCTACTAATTGCGCCATAAGATGACGTGAAGTCTTTGAATCATCACAAATTCCAATGACCGTATCACGATTTGAATTCAAACGTTGTATCGTATTGATCAAATAATCAACCAATGTTTTAGCATCATTTTTTAAAACATAATCAATTATGGGCAATGTCAAAATACTTGATCTTAGTTCATCATTGTCATTTGCCGTCATGACAATTAAACGCAGATTATTACGTATTAATTCACCTAAGAAGTTTCCGGAACTGTCAGGTAAATAAACATCGGTAATTATTAAATCATACCGTTTGCGCCGTATCATTTCATTGGCCTGAGCCTCTGTTAATGCAATATCACAACGGAATGAAAAATATTCATCGATCATCTCTTTGAGATGATTTCCTAAACTTACCGAATCTTCGATTATAAGGATATGCTTGATTATTTTACAGTGACTGTTAATAATCGAATACTGATCACATTGCATAATCGCCTTTTCCTATGACTAAAATAATTGCCTTATTATACCTTACAACGGACCTCTTAGATGATGTTCAATGCTGTAACGCAAATCTTCATCCATATCCATCAAACTGTCCAGCATCCATTTCAAATACGCTGCATCTTTGAGTGCAATTTCCTCAATGCGCTTTTTGGCGTATTTTCCAAAAGGTAAGCGCGTCAATAATACATGACTTTTAGAAATGCCGATCAATGTCTCTTCATCTGCTAAATCCAGCAAATATTCATAGATCATTTTTGCATGAAGAGCGTCACTGGCTGGATGATGAGGAATGATATCAATGCCATAATCGCTAAAAAACTCAGCTTCATGGCGATAGAGTCTAAGCTCATACCGTAAAAATTGCAGCGAATACCCCTCCAAATCATCCATTAATGCCTTGGAACATTTGAGGGTATCAATGACACGTCCCTGCCATGCAATCCCCTCTTTTTGGAGCATTGCCAAATCAAAAGGAGCATTGTGCGACACCATAACTGTTTCAGGGCCATTTAGTTCTAGAAGTTTTTCATAGCTTTTAGAAACTGCGAAAACAGGTGCTTCTTTGAGCATTTCGTTGGTGATATGATGGATGGCGCTCGCACTGGGGGGAACTTTTTTAAGCGGATTGATAAGTTCATAATGTACTTCATTTTCCTCAATCAAACCAATAGCACAAAGGCGATCATTCACCTCTAATCCTGTTGTTTCCGTATCAAAAAAAATCAGCATACATCCCCGCGTGGCAATGTTTTCAACTGTGTCATCAGATTATGATAGTGCTCTAACGTACGAAAGCTTTTCTCAAAACGCCACCCAAGAACAAAGGCGATGATATCCCGTCTTAAGTCTGAATTTACCTTCTCAGCACGTCCATAGTAGCCCAAAGAGATATTTTTATTTTTGACTTTTGCAGTATTGTCATACAAAATGCCAATCACTTGTGCGTATTTTCCCTCTTTTACCATTCCTAAGCTTTCGTCAGCCAGTGAAATTCCGGAGAGGTTGATTGCTTTAAATTCAAATAAATCATGAAAAGATACTACCTTGTTGTCAATACCTAACGAGATATAAAGGACTTCAAGACTCTTAAGATTATTCTTACGTTCTAATTCATAACTGGAAATCTGCGCGCTCAGATTTTTTAAACGATCAAGTGCTGAACTCACCACTGTTCCTTATTTTTCTTAATTATTAAGATTATAGCATTTTAAACAACATTAGCTTATAATGACGTACTTTATTATTTGGGAATTTTATGGACTATTTACGTATTCAAGGCCCTACCAAGCTTAGCGGAACCGTTACTATTTCAGGAGCAAAGAATGCAGCGCTTCCACTGATCACTTTAACCCTTTTAGCACACAACAAGGTCACTTTGACCAATACACCTGAAGTGGCAGACATTAAAACACTTCTGAAACTGTTGGAAAATCTTGGGGCTACATCAACCTTGAAAAACCATGTCCTAGAGCTTGATACTTCTACTGTCAATCATACGATGGCGAACTATGACATTGTCAAGACGATGCGGGCATCTATCCTTGTTCTTGGACCATTGCTTGCACGTTTCGGGCATTGTGAGGTTTCTCTTCCAGGCGGATGCGCTATTGGACAGCGTCCCATCGATTTGCACCTCAAAGCACTCGAACAAATGGGTGCAGAAATCACCATTCATGCGGGTTATGTCAATGCGGTAGCACCAAAAGGACTGCAGGGTGCTCATATCATCTTCGATAAAATCACGGTAACCGGTACCGCTAACATTGTCATGGCAGCAGCATTGGCTCACGGCAAAACGGTTCTCGTCAACTGTGCAAAAGAGCCCGAAGTTGTACAACTGTGCGAAATCTTACGCGACAGCGGCATTGATATTACGGGAATCGGTACTTCTGAGCTTACCATCATCGGAACAGGCGGAAAAACCATCGATATGGTTGATTTTGAAATCATCCCTGACCGTATTGAAGCAGGTACCTATTTATGTGCGGGAGCAATCACCAACTCCACTATCACACTTGCAAAAGTACGCCCCGATCACCTCGATGCCGTCACTGCCAAGCTGGAACAAATGGGATGTACTATTGACATCGACGGTAACAATATGACGATTCATCCGGCTTCTGAACTCAAACACGTTGAACTTATCACCCAGGAATACCCGGCATTCCCAACCGATATGCAAGCGCAATTTCTAGCACTCGCTACTCTTGCCAAAGGGACAAGTATCATCGAAGAGCGCTTATTTGAAAATCGCTTCATGCACGTCAGTGAACTTCAGCGTCTTGGTGCTGAGATCCGCCTAAACGGCCATACCGCAACCGTTATCGGTGAATCCCCTCTCTTTGGAGCAGATGTAATGGCAACCGATTTACGTGCATCAAGCGCTCTTGTTCTAGCAGCTATGGCGGCAGAGGGCACTACCAATGTACACCGTATCTATCATCTCGATCGTGGATACGAAAACTTAGAGCAAAAACTCCTTGCGCTGGGTGCTAAAATCGAGCGTCTAAAAGAATAATAACCATTTGCTTGTGCATTTATTGTATTTTGATTGCGATGTTAATAAGTAGGAAGTAATGAAGAAAAAAGTTTTGCTGGCACTAAGCCAGCAAAAGAGCGATTAACGCTCGTCGTATGACGCACCTGCGATCACTTTACGTGAAACAGTGTACGGGATCAATGCAGCAGCACGAGCCTGTTTGATTGAAATGGTAACCATGTCTTGGTGACGCTTACAGTTGCCTGTTAAACGACGTGGCATGATTTTAAAACGCTCAGAGAGCGAATATTTCAAAGAAGCTACATCTTTGTAGTCAATGAAATCAACTTTTTGTTCGCAATATTTGCAAAATCTTTTTTTGTATTTTCTTTTTTCTGACATGGTTCTATCCTTGTGCTTTCGTTAAAACGGAATTTCGTCTTCGTTAATATCAATCTCAGGAAGATTGTTTTCCGGCATTCTTACCGGAGATGGCTTACTGTATGCAGGAGCTTGGTTGTACGCTTTTGGCTGTGGAGCATCATAACCCCCGCCTTGACTACTTCCAGCATCACTGTATTCGTTATAGCCACCCTGAGAAGCCTCGCCGCCACGTGAATCGAGCATTTGCATCGTTTCAACGATAACGGAGTGCTTAGAGCGCTTTTGTCCGCTTGTCTTGTCAACCCATTGTTCAAATTGTAATCTTCCCTCTACAAGGATTTTAGAACCCTTGCGAAGGTATTGATTGGCAACCTCACCCGAACGTCCGAAAAAAGTGATGTCGACAAAACACGTTTCCTCTTTTTTTTCGCCGTTCACAGTGAACTTACGGCTTGTAGCGATAGCAGTATTTGCAATTGCAGAGCCGCTTTGCGCATATCGAAGCTCGATATCGCGCGTTAAATTTCCAACCAAAATTACTTTATTAAACATGTGTTTTCCTTAGGGCTTAAGAAGCTACTTCTTCTGTTTTCTCAGCAACAACAGCGGCAGGAGCAACTTTTTTGGTTTTCTCAACCATATCGTTCCATGCTTTAATCTCACGCTTTGTATCGTATTTCATAGTTACGAAACGTAAAATTTCCTCGTTGATACGGAAACGACGCTCAATTTCACTAATTGCAGAAGGTGCAATTTTGTAGTAAATAACGTAAAAATAACCACGAGCGTTTTTCTCGATCGGGTAAGCCAATTTTTTCATACCCATTGGGTCACGTGCGATAATTTCACCACCGTTTGATGTGATAAACTCTTCGACGATCGCGAGGGTGTTTTTGATTTCTTCTTCAGTTAGAGTAGGTTTTACGATTACTAAGTTTTCGTAATGTCTCATAGCGTATGTCTCCTTATGGTGTTCGCCCCTTATGGTTTTTATACAGCACGACAGTCGTGTTGCAAAGAGCAAGGAACGCGCGGATTATACTGAAAAAATGCTTAATATAAGTTTTAACTAAATAAGATTTTGGAGCTTAAGGAGCGAAGAAAGCAGCAAAGCTTCTTGATCGGGAGAACCAACCGATTTCATTTTTAATTCGGTATCCAGCAAAAGGTTCAAGCCTTTTTTATAGCCATCAGGAGTGATTTTTATAGAGAGTGCCGCACGCTCTTTTTCAATAAATCCAGGAAGCTTATATCCAAGGACAAGAGCTGAATCTGCAACACCGTGAATTTTGATTGCTGTGTTAAATAAATACAATTGAGTCAAAAAAGCGCTGATTCCCGTCAACAGTCGGATTTCGTCCTCTCCTGACTCAAGTAAATGGTGCAATGAGGGGAGAAACTCTTTTTTTTCGATGACTTGAGTAATAAACTGATCAATTTTTATTTCACTTAGACCAAACACCTGTTCATCAATCTCTTTAATAGTGATGGGTTTATTCAAAATAAGCAGTTTTGAGAGTTCATTACACGCTAGCGACAGATCATTATTTTGCATCTCTAGCAGATGAAAAGCCGCAGGTGGGTCAAGTTGCAAGCCTATCTCTTTTGCTTCTTGTAAAACAATCGCTTTTGCTTCATTGGCATAGGGATGGAAGAAACGTACAGACCCTGCATGTGAACCTTTAAACGCCGTATCTGCACCTTTTACATCTTCTCCCATATAACAATAAATAAACGTATTGTCCTCATTTTTGCTCACCAGTTCTACGAGCGTATCCAGTTCAGCTTTTGGAAGCTTTTTTTCATGTTTGACAATTAGCAGATTTTGATCACCAAATAACGATCCTTGTGACAGATGGGCTTTAGCGGTGTTAAAATCGTATTCGTCATGGTAAAGACTCAAAACAGAAGCCCCCTCAATCCTTGCCAATTTCTGGGCATAGCGCTCTATTAAAAAATGGCTTTCGCCAAAAAGCGCCATAGCGCGTGGAGCAGAGTTATTTTGCAGATGACGGTCGAGTTCCTGTCTATTCATCCGTTTCCTTTTCCACTCGGCTTACAAAGGAACCTGTAATTTTTGCCGTCGCCAGATTGGAGGTTTCAATTTTAACAACGATATCGTCAAAGAGCATAAGTCCAAATTGCGTAGAAACACTCACCTTGGCTCCCGTTACCACATCATGAATTTCTGCCACGATCTGATCTTCTGCACGCATAACACGTGCTTTAAAGGTTTGGCCGATCACCGTATGGGCCCAACGTGCAAATTTACGCTCTTGGAATCGGATTTCGATATCACTGGCCTCCCGCTCTTTTTCGCTGATAGAAGTACACAACGATTCAATATTACGCAATACATAGGAGCCCTCTTCCGTATCCCCTGCCTTGATCGCTTTGAGCAAACGATGAACGATCAAATCACTGTAACGGCGAATCGGAGAAGTGAAATGGGTATAGTGATCAAATCCTAGACCAAAGTGTCCCATATTATAGGGTGCGTAACGCGCTTGCATCTGCGCACGGATAATCAACGTATCCACTTCGCTTGTAAGCTCACGTTTTTCTGCCTCTGCCTGTATCGCAGTGATGGTATCTTTTATCGAACCTTGAAATTCGACGAAAATACCGATACTCGCCAATTCCTGGTAAAGAGACTGAAGCTTTAATGCACTTGGTGTTTCATGAATACGAAAAACACCCCGTTCGTACATCGAAGCCGCTGCTTTATTCGCCAACAGCATACAATCCTCAATCAACCCATGAGACGGTGTTTCAACCGCAAATTCGGTTTTGATTATATTGCCCTCTTCATCAATGCGCATCTCTAGCTCGCTGGAGCGAAAATGGTACCCTTTTTTATAACGCTCAACTCTGAGTTTTCCCGTAAGTTCATTGAGTGCCGGAATATACGCCAGAGTAAGGGCCTCTTTTTCATTTTTTGCTTCAAGGTTACCTTCTAAAAATGAATCTATATCTTCATACGTAAAACGGCGATGAGAATGGATAATCGATTCATAGAGTTCAAAAGAATCCACTTCATACGTTGATGGATTGATTTTCATCTCAAAGGTATACGCTAACCGGTCCACTAATGGCTGAAGAGAACACAGCGTTTCACTTAATTCTCTTGGCAACATCGGAATGGAACGATGTGGTAAATAAATCGAAAAACTCCGATAAATCGCCTCAGCATCAATAGCGCCGAAGGGTTTGACGTATTCACTCACGTCAGCTATCGCTACATATAAGGTGTTTGTCTGCGGAATATAACAAATGGCATCATCATAGTCTTTAGCCGTAACAGGATCAATCGTACAAAACGGCAAATGGCGTAAATCTCGGCGATCGGAATACAAAGATACATCAACAATTTTAGGAAATGAAGCTGCCATCTCAAGCACTTCTAGCTCAAAGTCATCATGTTTGTTATAAAGAGCGAGAACAATCTTTTCATCCACTTTTGGATCACTGATATTACCTAAATAGGCAGTGACTGCATTGGTCTGATTATTGATCTGATAAACAGAACCCTCGCTCGTATCAGACAAATCAATCAGCGAAAATCCCGCAGGCTGCTCGGTACGGATGTCTTGCAACACCAAGGCACCGTTTTTTTGCGCTACGATAGCAACACTGAAGGTCTCACTTCGTCCGACAATCAGAATCACCTTTGCACTTGGTCCTCCTCGTTTCCCCAGCAACCGTTGCGCAATAACGAGATCACCATTTTTGGCACCCATAAGCTGAGTCGTATCGATAAAATGGTCCCGGATACTTTCACCGATCGTCTGTAAATACGCACCCGAAGTTTGGGCAAGGCTTATAATACCGGCGCGATACTGTGTCGAAAACTGATATTTCTGATCTGCAAAAGTCAAGAGCTTCATACTATGCCATTGAGCCACCAGTTCACGTTCTTCAGGAGCAATGTCTTGGTCATAAAGACCATGCGTAAGACGAATTAGGAGTGATTTCATAAAGATATTATAGTCTATTCCTCCTTACTATGGTAAAATAATCATATATTTTACAAGAAGGATTTTTATATGACGTACGACGCAGTTTTAAATCAGTTGGGACTTATTCCAAATGAAGCACTTTTGGTGCAATTAGAGAATATCGAAAAAAATACCCACGGATATGAAAAAATCATTAAACACATTATGGATCTACACGAAGCCCTTAAAACTTGCGAATCTTACGTAGCACTTTCCAACAGTCACGACTATTTTAAAATAAAAATTGACGCAACAAGCGATATTAGTAAATCCGAAGCACACGAAAAAATCAATCATTTTTGTGATAAATTCAAAGTAGAAATACAAAAAGTTCAAGATAAACCAACGTATTATATTTTAGGTTTTGATAAATAATATGTCCGTTGAACCCATGACTTCACAAGGATACGATGAACTGCTCAAAGAGTTTAAGTACCTCAAAGATGTCGAAAAACCAAAAGTAAATCAGGAAAAACAACGCGCGGCAGAATTGGGTGATCGCAGTGAAAATGCAGAATACCATGCGGCAAAAGAGAAACTACGCCACATTGATAAACGTCTTTTTTATCTCAACTCCATGGTTCAAAAAGCACAAATGATTGATCCCTCAACGCTGGATCATAGCCGGGCACACTTTGGTGCAACAATACATATCATCGATCAAGAAAATGATGAATCTTTTACCTATACTATATGTGGAACTCTAGAAAGTGAGCCGGAACATGGTCTTATTTCCGTCCACTCGCCACTGGCTCGTGCACTCTTTGGTAAAGCTCAAGGAGACGAATTTACGGTTCTTTTACCCAGTGGGAAAAAAAGCTACGAAGTAGATTCCATCACCTACATTGATGTTTATACCCTCAAAAAAAATCATCGAAGTGTCGCAAACTATGGATTTCATTAAGGAGTACCTATGAGCCTAATTGGTCGTCAGCCTATCTGTGATGCAAACTATACTATTATTGGTTACGATATCCTGTTTCGCGATGATACCTTAGATACTGATCCTTCTGACATTTCAGTTACCGCATCCGTTTTGGAACGTATTCTAAATACCTTCGGACTGGAGAATGTTCTGAGTGGCTACTTAGGATTTTTAAAAATTGATATTGAATTTTTGAAAAGTTCGATCCTCACAACCATACCAAAAGAACATTTTATTTTGATGATCTTGGAATCTTCCTTTTTTGATCCACACTTGGCAGACATACTAGAACGGTTACATAATGAGGGGTATCGGTTCGGGGTAAACAGCTGTGTCTTAGATACAAAAACACTTGCACAAATTGAAACACTTCACCCATGGCTGAATTACATACGTATAGATGCTCTTCGAAATTTGGAAGAACATCGCGAATATCCCTACGAACAATTAAAGAAATTTAACCAAAAGCTCATCGCCTTCAAAGTTGAGACCAATGAAACTTTTCAAGCGTATAAAAAATACGGGGCTGATTATTTTCAAGGCTATTATATTAAACGCCCCCATGTAATAGAAAATGAATCACTTTCTATGTCTCAGGAACAAGTTTTAGAAGTATGGAATCAACTGCAAAATGATGTAGATATTTCCGAAATTGTTAAAACCTTGGAACAAAATCATGCCCTTTTACTTCAACTGATGCAGTTTATCAACTCTTCATTCTTGGCCTTTTCCACCTCTATAAAATCTATACGCCAGGTGATCACCCTTGTTGGACGCAAAGCCCTGAGTAATTGGCTGCTTTTAATGCTCGTCTCCAACAAAGCGGATTTAAAAAGCAAACATCCGCTTCTGCTCATGGTGATAAATCGTACAGAAATTATTACGGGTCTCCTGAAATTGAGTTCCCCTTCTTGCACGCGAGAAGAACTGGATACTGCTTACTTAGTCGGAATGCTTTCCCTTATACATCTTTTGTTGAATGTTGATCACCGCGAATTTTTACACAAACTTCATGTATCCGAGGAAATTGAAGAGGCTATGTTTGAAGCTCAGGGAAAATGGGGGCAACTGGTAACCGTAACACGTCATGTCGAAAATATGGACTATGACTCCATCAAACCCTTTATTGAGCGCTATCATATTGACACCAATCAAATGGATACACTCATTGCTGCTGCAATGGAAAAGGTAAATGCCTTTGATGCAATGCTGCAAAACCACTTTTGACATTCATAAAGTTATTTAATCTCGATTTTTTTCGATGTTTGCTTTCCGGCTATCTTAGGAACAGTAACTTTTAAAACGCCATTGACCGATGTTGCGCTAATAGCATTAAGATTGGCATCATCCGGCAGCAGATAACTTTGCTGAAACTGACGATAGGAATGTTTTGAAGCCTCCTTGTTATTGCTCTCTTCTTTACGCTCACCCGATATCGTTAAGCGATTTCCTGTAGTTTTAATGGAAATATCTTTTTTATCCATCCCAGGTAAATCAATACTGATTAAGTAAGCTTTATCAACTTCTTTTAACGATGCACTACTTGTAAAACCACCTATTTGTTGAAATGGACGATTGAAAAAACTTTCCATCTCTTCTATACCCCAAAATGGGCAACCGAATCCACACTTTTGAGGTGCAGCATTTGAAGCAAACAATGAAGCAGCAGAAAGTACTACTGCCAATAATGATGAAATAACGATCTTAATCCCTTTCATCACACTCTCCTTATTTAATTTCAATTTTTTTAGATTCTTTCGGGGCTGCTTTGGGAATCATCACATTAAGAACGCCATTTTCCGTTGTTGCCTCAATATGCTCCATATCCGCATCGTCAGGAACGGTAAAACTTCGTTGAAATTTTCCGTAAAAACTTTCCAATTTATAATAATCTTTTTCATTTACCTCTTCTTTGTGTTTACGCTCTCCCGATAAAGTAAGTACATTGTCCTTAAGGTCAATATAAATATCTTCCTTTGAAACTCCAGGTAAATCTGCATGAATATAATATCTATGCTCATCTTCACGTGTGTTCACTGCTGGACTAAAACTGGTAACGTTTGCCGCTTCTTTTGTATCTGCAGGTAAATAACCGTTAAAGCGTCTTTCAAACTCTCTAAACGGATCAAAACGTGTTAATAACATGGGATGCTCCTCAAGGATAATTTGATTCCATTTTAAAATATAAAATGGTACTAAAATTATATAACTTGAGTCTTATGTTGTCAAGTATATTTAGTTAAAAATCATATGAAATAAATATACCATCGAATAAAATTATCAGAAACTTGTTTGGCTTTAAGATGGGTAAGCAGTACCCTTTGGTATAATCGCAATACAATTATATATATTTAAGGAATTTGCAGTGAGCACTCCCCTTCTAGACATCGAAAAAGTCCTAAAACAGCACAAACTCTCACTCGGAGATTACGACCATATCAAAAAGATACTAGGACGTGAAGCAAATCTTGTTGAGATTGGTATTTTTTCGGCTATGTGGAGCGAGCACTGCAGTTATAAATCTTCCAAAAAACACCTCAATGGTTTCCCGACTAAAGCGCCGTGGGTTATACAAGGGCCAGGTGAAAATGCAGGTGTCATAGATATCGGTGGTGGCTATGCAGCAGTTTTTAAAATGGAAAGTCACAATCACCCTAGTTTCATCGAACCGTATCAAGGAGCGGCAACAGGAGTTGGCGGAATCATGCGCGATGTTTTTACCATGGGTGCACGTCCTATCGCCAATCTCAATGCACTGCGTTTTGGAAATGTCCTAAACAAAGACGACGTAAGCGCTCATCAGCGATATCTGGTTCGCGGTGTTGTTGCCGGTATCGGTGGATACGGTAACTGTATGGGAGTCCCTACTATCGGTGGGGAGACGAGTTTTGATGAGTGTTATAATGGAAATATTCTCGTTAATGCATTTACCTTAGGTCTTGCAAAAACCGATGAAATTTTTTATGGTCGTGCAGAGGGAATCGGCAATCCGGTTATTTACGTTGGAAGTAAAACAGGACGTGATGGACTTGGCGGTGCGGTTATGAGTTCTGATAGCTTTACTGAAGCCTCAAAAAGCCTTCGTCCAACCGTACAAGTCGGCGATCCATTTACTGAGAAACTTCTCCTTGAAGCATGTTTAGAGCTCTTCAAAACCGATTATGTTGTCGGTATTCAGGATATGGGTGCAGCAGGTCTAACGTCTAGCTCATTTGAAATGGCAGGACGTTCAGGCAGTGGTATGATCATGCACCTTGACAAGGTTCCAGCACGTGAAGAGGGAATGACACCTTACGAATTTATGCTCTCCGAGTCCCAAGAGCGTATGCTTATCTGCGCACGAAAAGGGACAGAGCAAGCCATCATCGATATTTTCGAAAAATGGGATCTTGACTGCGCTGTTATTGGTGAAGTAACCGCAACAGGTCATATGGAGCTATTCTGGCACGGTGAAAAATGTGCAGACGTTCCTGTTGATCCTGTGAGCGAAGAAGCTCCTATTTTGGATCGTCCTATGAGCCGCCCAGCATATTTAGACGCTATCGCAAATGTTACACTTGCTAATTTTGATGCCATTGACAATCAAACTGCCTTTGAAAAACTCATTTCTTCCATGGAAGTCGTTGACAAAGGGTGGATTTACCAGCAATATGATTCTATGGTACAAGCAAGTACCGTTAAAAAAGGCGGCGAACTCGATGCCTCTGTAATCCGCATCAAAGAAACAGGGGTAGCCTTAGCCATGAGTGCAGATTGTAATGTACGATACTGCTACATCGATCCAAAAGCAGGAGCCGCTGCTGCTGTTATCGAGAGTGGTCGTAATGTGGCCATGAGTGGTGCTATCCCAAAAGCAATCACTGACTGTCTAAACTACGGTAATCCAGAAAATCCAGAGGTTATGTGGCAGTTTGCTCAAGGGTGTTTGGGAATCAAAGAGGCATGTCTTGAACTTAATACACCTGTCATCGGTGGAAATGTGTCTCTTTACAACGAAACAAATGGAAAATCAGTCTTCCCAACGCCGGCGATTGCTATGGTCGGTGTCAATGAAGACCAACACAAAGTACTTTTATCAACATTCCAAAAAGAAGGCAACACCCTTTATTTAGTTGGCGAAAATAAAAGTGAATTCGGCGGATCACTCTACATGAAAGAGTTATACGCAACCGTTGCAGGAACTATTCCAAGTATTAGTTATGATAAAGAACGTGCATTATGGAACCTAGTCATCGAAGCAAATAAGAAAGGACTTTTAGCGTCTGCAAAAGATTGTAGCGCTGGTGGTGCCGCAATAGCACTCGCGAAAATGGCATGTGTGAGCGGTAAAGGAATCAAAGCTGCTATAGATGTTACAGATACCAGAGACATATTTGCGGAGAGTATGTCCAGAGCAATTATTGAAGTAGCTCCTGAAAATTGTGCTACTTTTGAAGCAATGCTGGGTGATCTTAAGTCTGAGAAAATAGGGACTATTGGTGGAGATACGTTTATACTAAATGATGTCACTATGAAACTAGCCGATATGCAATCAGTGTACTACAACACCTTCAAGCAAGTAATCGAAGGTGATCTCTAGTCCATCCAGCGCAGCGGATCATATCCATCCGTTGGCCTAATAATTGCTTTCTTTTCAAGCTTCTTAACCATTATAAAAACATCTTTTGAGTCTGAATCATCCAAAGAGAAAAAACCTAACTGCTGATAAAAACTTTTAGAGTGGTTATTGGATAATACACTAATCTTATCATACACAACAGCTGCCTCTTGTAATAACTGATTCATTATCAATGTTCCTATACCATTGCCCCTCATATCAGGAAGAATAGCTAACGTTAAAACAGGCGTAATATTATCAACATAAGCAGCAGTACCATGTGATTCATTAAATAAACGTATCCATGCAGCGCCAGATACAACATTGTTCGTTAGTGAATAAACACCTAAATCTGTGTTTTTAAGACCATAAGCGATCGTGTAAATATCTCTATCATTATCAATAGATAAAGCATAAGGAAACATATTATGTGCAATTTTTTGTTCGGATGATCTAAGAAAAAATAAAGTTGTATTCATAGATGGAAGTATATCGAGTTAGTATTATTAAATAAAGGGGATATGTAAAAATAAGAGGGAAGAATGTGTAATCTGAGGCCAGGCGGCGACCTACGTTTCCACACCTGAAAGATGCAGTATTATGAGCGAAGAGGGTCTTAGCTTCCGGGTTCGGAATGGGACCGGGCGTTTCCCCCTCTCTATAGCCACCTGAGCA
>JAMCPS010000026.1 GCA_023379705.1 Campylobacterota bacterium | reverse complement strand
ACCAACCCGTAATTCACAAAAACGGCGGATGGACAGCAAAACGAAGCACGGGAATATTAAGAAGATGCGAGGGAAAGTCAATAAAGGGGAAGGTTAAGAAACCTTTTTACATCATCCTAAAAGAAACCTTTTTCATATCAACGGCTTTATCGTTTTTAATGTCATAAATCCCTTCAAATGCATACGGAAACTGCCCGTTAAACTTTCCAATTCGTGATCCGCTGGCGGTTGTTTCGGCGTAATAATATTTTTTACCGTCGATGGTGAGGCTGGCATTTAAAAAGGGGAGAGATTTTTCATCCTCAACATGAACCACCACAAAAACATGATGAGGTACATACACAAATCGGTAGTCAAAGCCTCTCTCGTTGAGTAGGGAGGCAAACAGATTGGATTTATCGTCGCAATCTCCCCAGTTGGTTTGCAGTACCTCTTTTGGGCTGCGGCTGGTATGATCGGTGCGATAGGGGATATGGGTGACGTAATCAAACATGGCTTCTATCTCACACGCATCGTTACCATGGCACTGTTGCGTTAAATCGGTTGCCAGATCTTGGAGTTCTCCCGCTTTGGCAAGATTTGTTTTGATGTATAGGCCGTTTAGCTCTATGACCCCATGATCAAAAATACTGACAAATTGAGGTGCGTTAGCAGGGCGATAGGGTCTTAAATCTCTGGTCTCAATGTTCGTGATGGAGAGTTCGACATAGACAAATAAGCCAACGCTCAAACTCACCATGAGTAAACTCATGACTCCGGCTTTTTTTGTTGGAAGAGAGGATGAGAGGGGAGAGCTGTTACGTGCTGCCGATTTTAAGATTTCTCGGTATACGAGGAGGCAAAAGAGCAATACAATGGCGATTTTGATCCAGATATCCATGATGTTATAATGTTGTAACGCTCAACCCTTGCGCTTTCCATGCTATGATCCCGCCGGTTACATTGAGAGGAACAAATCCATTTTCAACCAAGATACGTGAGGCAGTAATGCTTCGAGTACCGCTATGGCAATACACAATAATTTTTTGATCTTTGACAGGGGTGAGTTTTGAGAGATTTTGACTCAATTCTTGTACAGGAATAAGCGTTGCTCCCGCAATGTGCTCTTTTAAAAACTCTTCTGCTGTGCGGACATCCAATAGTGTTATGTTATTTTCGTTTTGCAAGAGCTCGTAAGCCGACTTTGGAGAAATGGATTCAAAATCTGTTAATATCCAACCTTTGACATACGCCAAATAGACAGCTACGCCTGCAAACGCGAGAGAGTAAAAAAGAGTGGTTAAGTGTTTTTTTGTCATGTAATGGCTCCAAAGTAATAGAAGTGCTATAATAGTTATTATAGGCTTCAATAAACGTGAATATATTTGTAAACTTTATGTCATAATAGTAAATTATGCAAAAGGGGGACACAGTGCGCATTGTGATTGTCGGTGGCGGTATATCTGCGGTTTATCTTGCCAATACAATACTGAAAAAATCCCCCTCATCCGAAGTACTCATCGTATCAGATGAGGATCATCCTCCTTATGATCGTATTCATCTGTGTGCTCTTGTGGATAAAAGTCAATGCATTGAATCCATTACCCTCAAATTGCATCCAAAAGTACGTCTGGAACTCAATCAGAGTATTATCAGTATGGACACTTCGGCCAAACGCATTGTCAGTGAGCATGCCGTTTTTGCTTATGACAAGCTGATCATCGCCACAGGATCGAATCCAAAAACGCTGTTTGATATCGAACACATTAGCAATGCTTCAACGTTTCGCAGTCAAAAAGAGAGTGAGAAGATCGCACAGGGCATTGTCGGGAAAAATGTGGTCATTGTTGGAGTCGGACCGATTGGTCTGGAGCTGCTCGACACGTTGATGCAAAGTCCCAGTGCTCAATCAATCACCTTGCTGGCTCGAAAAGAGTACCTTTATTCACAGGATTTGAGCCGTGAGGGGATTGCCCTGTTACGAGGAATTTTTGAGCAGGATCCTCGTATCCGTATCGAATTTAATGATGAGATTGTTGATAAAACGATCTCTGGGGATACGATTGAGAGCCTACAGACACGTCATCGAATCATCAATGATCCCTTTCTCATTTTTGGTATCGGGATTGATCCTTGTATTGATTTCGCACGTCAAGCGCTCGAGTGTGATAAAGGTATTTTGGTTGACGATCATATGCAGACATCCGATGGCGATGTTTATTGTGTGGGAGAAGCGGCACAGCTTCGCAGCAGCGGTTTTATAGCAGGACGGGTCAAAGAGTGTACCTTGCAAGCAGAAGTGGCAGTCGATGCGCTATTGGGACGGAAAACCAAACAGTTTGCTCAGGAAGTATCCATAGATGGATTAAAGGTGGGTTCGTTTCTCTTTGCCGATGTCACTTCCCCCACGTACAACCCAAACGATTGTGACAATGAAACCCTGTTGATCGCGCATGAAGATCGTGTGGATCAGTACATCGTCAATCACGACCGCTTAAAACGTTTTATCGGGATCAATACCAACATCGATCTAGGGCAGCTCAAGCGTCTTATCGAAATGGATAAGCCTATCGATGCGGCTTATTTGTATTCCAATCGTCTTCATAGCGGCAAAGGACGGCTTGTGTGCAGCTGTGAGAGTGTTTATGAGGCACAACTCGTTGATATCATCAAGCAAAACGCTATCACCTCTTTTGGAGAGCTAAAACCCTATACTGAGGCAGGGAGGGTATGCGGACGCTGTAAACAAGACATCACGGCATTGATTGCGTCAACACCTGTAGATGCCGTTATGGCGCAACAGCTTCGGACACAAAAAGAAGCGGATGCGAAAGAAGCCGAAATGGCATTGGTGCGTGCACGGATTGAAAAATACAATAGAATCCATCCCAAAAATCAGCTCAGTTTTGAGAACTTGGAAGAAGCGATGGAATCTTTTGATATGGGGAACGAATTCAACCAATGGGTTTCGATGATCACTGCAACGATGAATTTGCATCCCGGATACGAGGATGTGGTCAAAGAAGGGGTGTCACAGCTCAATAAAATTCCGATCATTTGGCTGGAACTCGCCGATTGCAGTGGAAACTCCGAGGGGTTTATCAAATCCTCTCATCCCAAGATCGATGATTTGATCCTCAAATACATTTCGTTGGATTATCATGAGCTTTTGATGGCGGGATCGGGGGATCAATCCGAAACCGTACTGGATGATATTATAAAATATGACTCTGGAAAATACGTCCTGATTGTTGAGGGGGCAGTGCCTTTGGGTCTGGATGGGAAGTTTTTGCGTATCGGGGCCAAAGGGGAAATGGGACATGCACTGCTGCAACGTGTGGCCAAGCATGCCGCGGCAGTGATCGCGGTTGGCTCGTGTGCGTACGATGGTGGAGTCGTAGCGGCGGCCCCCAATCCCACAGGTGCTGTGGGGGTTGCTGAGGCACTGGGGCGTACCGATATCATCAATCTCCCCGGATGTCCTGTTAATCCGATCAACATCGTGGGGACGTTGCTGCATTTTATGATGTTTGAGGAGTTTCCAAAGTTAGATGAGAAAAATCGTCCCCTTTGGGCATACAGTGCCAGAGTGCATGACAACTGTGAGCGGCGCGGTCATTTTGATATGGGTGAATTTGTTCTCGAATGGGGGGATGAAGGGGCTAAAAAAGGGTGGTGTTTGTTCATGATGGGATGCAAAGGACCTTATGCACAGATGAACTGCTCACAGGTGAAGTTTAATGAGGGGACCAGTTGGCCTGTTCAAGCAGGGCATGGATGTTTTGCCTGCGGTGAGGGGAAAATCGCCTTTGATGAATACGCCAATCATCGACCCCTACATAAGGAATCCCATGAGTAACCGTAAAATCGTCATCGACCCCGTCACCCGCATCGAGGGGCATCTGCGTATCGAGGTAGAGGTGGATGAGGACAATGTTGTCACCGAAGCATGGGCTTCAGGACAGCTGTTTCGTGGAATCGAGATTATTCTCAAAGGACGCGATCCCAGAGATGTAGGATTGATAGCTCAGCGCATATGCGGGGTATGTACCAATGTCCACTATCGCGCCTCCATCAGTGCGGTCGAAGATGCCTACGCGATCAGCATTCCCAAAAATGCACAGATCATCCGCAATCTCGTCACGATGGCCCTTTTTGTGCAAGACCATGTGGTCCATTATTATCATCTGCACTCTCTTGATTTTGTGGACATCACCAGTGCGCTGGAGGCGGATTGTGCCAAAGCGGTCACAATCGCGCAACAACATCATGAGCATCCGTATCGCAACTCACAGGGGCACTTGGAAAGTGTCAAAGAAAAACTGGGCAGTTTTGTCAAAGCAGGGCGGTTGGGACTGTTTTCAAACGGCTATTGGGGGCATGAGACCTATCGGCTGAGTCCAGAAGAGAATTTGGTGCACATGAACCATTACCTCGAGGCACTGCGCATACAGCACGACATTTCCAAAGCGATCGCTATTTTCGCAGGCAAGACCCCTCATCCTCAAAATCTCGTTGTAGGAGGGGTGACGAGTGTTGTGGATATGCTCAACCCACAACGGCTTAATGACTTTATGTTCATTATCAAAGAGGTGAGAGAGTTTTTAGAGCGCGCGTACATCCCTGATATCAAAATGGTCGTCAAAGCGTATGGGGAATCCATAAAGAGCGGTGAGGGGCGCGGAAGCGGGAACTTTTTGTGTTGCGGCGGCTACCGTTTGCCTAACAAAGAACAGCTTTTTGAGGGGGGTGTGATCACGGGACATGATTTTGATGCAATCCAACCGTTTAATCCCGATAAAATTACCGAAGAGGCCTCCCGATCGTGGTATGAAGAAGATGCCAAATGTTCGCCGTATGATCAAGACAGTACCCCGTTTTATACCGATTTAAATGAGGACGGGACGCTCAAATCCGAGGGGAAATACAGCTGGATCAAAGCACCGCGCTATGAGGGAAAAGTGATGGAAGTGGGGCCCGTCGCGCGAATGATCGTGGGAACAGTCAAAAACTCTACGGTGATCAAACCCTATATGGACCGTTTTATGAGTCAAAGCGGGATGAAGTTGATCGATTTTTCTACCAGTATCGGACGCAATGCCGCTCGTGCCGTTGAGGCGCAAATCTGCTGCGATTATTTGTTTGACTTTATGAGCGATTTGATCGAGAACATCAAATACTACGATGAGACGACGTGGACGAAGTATGTGTTTGAAGAATTGCCGACAACGTCCAAAGGGGCAGGAATTTTTGAAGTCCCCAGAGGAATTTTGGGCCATTTTGTCCGCATACAAGAGGGTAAAGTTTCCAATTATCAAGTCGTAGCCCCCACAACATGGAATGCATCACCCAAAGATGCTGCGGGTGTGAGAGGACCGTATGAAGAGGCTCTGATAGGGATTAAGCTTTCCGATTCATCACGACCGCTAGAGGTATTACGGGTCGTACACTCATTTGATCCGTGTTTGGCGTGTGCGGTTCATGTGATCGATACTAAGGGCCGAGAACTCTCACGCTACAAAATACAGACCATTTGTTCTGTATAAGCAATCCATGAGCAATATCGCAGTAATCGGAGTAGGAAATATCCTCTTTTGCGATGATGGGATAGGGGTTTATGCGGCCAAATATTTGGAAAAAAACTATGATTTTGAGCCCGCAATCGACATCATTGACGGCGGAACATTGGGATTTAATCTCATGCACTATTTTAGCCAATACGATCAAGTCCTGCTTTTGGATACCCTTTCGATGGATGAGGAAGCAGGAGGTATTTATCATCTCCCCTCGGATGCTCTTTTGGGGCTTGGAGATACCCGTAAAACGGTTCATGAGGTCGAAGTGACCCAAATGATCGAGTTGGCATCTTTGATGGGTTTGAGGGCTAGTATCAGTGTCCTGGGTATCATCCCCTCAGACATACAAACGGTTGTAATGGATTTGAGCCCCATCGTCAAAGAGCATTTTGGGGCATTTATTCAAACGCTTTTAGGGGTATTGGCTGAAGCAGGTGTTAGTGCAACACAAAAAGATCATGTGACATCGTTAGGTGCCATAGTGCAAGGGAGTTATAAATTTATTTTGTAGCCCGTTCCGTTATGATTTGAAATGATGGCGGGATAGGTTTTTTTACGGATTCCGCCGACGAGAGTGCGCAGCGCATCCATACTCATGGGTTTGTCCTCCCATACAAGGGCCTCTATGAGGGAGTAAGGGATTATTTTCCCTCTGTTACGCAACAAAAGTTCAATAATTAAATACTCTTTTTTGGAAAGTTGAACGATTTCTCCATCGGGACTTGCAATGGATTTGTTGATTGGGTCATAGGTAAATCCGTCGTGCAGGTCATTAGAGGAGAGAGGATGAAAGTTGAGGACTTTTGTGGCTGCTATTTTGAGAGCTTCAATCAAATCATCCTGCGAATAGGGTTTCATGATGCAGCGTGAAACATCTAAATTAATGGCTTCAAATAAAAGCTTCTCGTTCGTTTCTGTGGTAGTGAGGATAACCGGGATAAAAAGTTTTTGCTGTCGAAGGTGGCGAACGAAATCCAGTCCCATGGGGTGATTTGCAGTCAATGACAATGATGTCGACTTTATTGGTTCTAAAGATATCATAGGCATTCAAAGAGGTATCTGTAGACAAAACCCTCATCTCGTTTTCACGTATTATATGTTCAGTCGATTTTCGAATATCGGGATCAGATTCAACATAGAGAACGGTAATTTCTTGCAATACTGGCATGTAAATCTTTCTTATCATGGATGCTGATATTTTAGCTTTATTTTCTATTATAGATTTTAGCAATGTGTTATTAGATATTTGTAAGATTTATATGATTTTTTAATGTTGTAAATGTATAGGGATAATCATATCAAATCTTCACAATCTAGGGCGCGCAATCTTATCAGCTTAACCTTCAAAGATTATGGTTACAAAATTGTTACAATTGTGCTAGAATAAAAAATAACTATAAAACTTTGGGGGATCAGATGATAGAAAAGTATAAAAAAGTTCTCTTTTTATATCCATTTAGCTTATTTTTTCTGATAACGGTACTTTTCATAGGAGTAGAATATTTTTTAAATGAGTTGTTACAGCTGGTATGCTGTCAAGTTGGTATTTCTGAACATTATGGGCATTTTGTTTTTGAAATCCCAATGCTTTATATTCTCTTCTACGCTCCGTTGCGCCGTATCATCGGCGATTACAGGAAAGTAGAATCAGAGTTTCAAACACAGAAAAAGGAACTGCTAAAACTCGCACATGTTATTGAGCAAAGTGCAGATTTGATCATGATTACAGATGCCAGCGGAAAGATAGAGTACGTAAACAATGCCTATCCAAAAATTACAGGATATAAAAAAGAGATTTTTATAGGCAATAAACCTGCAATTCTTAAATCTGATAATCATCCCAAGGAAGACTTTAAAAATTTATGGCAGACGATTACTTCCGGAGGTGTATATCATGGCGTGTTTTGTAATAAGCGGCAAGACGGCACGTTTTATTATGAAGAGAAAACCGTCACTCCAATACGTTTGGAGGGTGACAAGATTACCCATTATATTTCTACGGGCAAAGAAATCACGGATAAAATTCTGATTGCAAAAGCATTGGAAGAGAGTGAGTATCTTTTTAAAATAGTATCTGAGAATTCCCTCACGGGAATTTTTATGTATCAACACAACTATGTCTATTTCAATAAAGCGTTTGAAGAGTTGACGGGTTATACGGCAGAAGAAATTTTTATGATGGAGCCTGGTCATATTATCCATCCTTTGGACAAAGAAATAATCGGCACAGAAATTGAACAGCGATTGGCAGGAACACTGCAAGACTCAAAAACCTCCAATGAGCTTAGAATCATACGAAAAGATGGAACGGTACGAT
>JAMCPS010000025.1 GCA_023379705.1 Campylobacterota bacterium | reverse complement strand
TTGTGTCATCTTCTTTATTCGTAAGTTTTGCCGCATTGCATGGCGCTCCACTTTCGCTCAATGATGCTATCGAGCTTCTTAAAGCACAAAATCTGGAGATCAAAGCAGCGTCGCTCGATGCCCAAAGCGCACAGCGTGACCTTAAAATAGCACAAGGCCACTCGTATGGGTCACTTGACTTTACTCAAACCATGAGTCGCTCCAATGATGCGGGTAATGTATTCGGATTCAAACTCAGTTCACGTGAAGCAGCCTTCGGCGATTTTGGATTTGCCCAGTTTGACAATAGCAATCCCAACATCCTGACACTGCAGCCAAAGGATCTAAATTATCCTGGTTATCAAAACTTTCATCAATCCAAACTCACCTATTCACTCCCTCTGTATACCGGAGGAAAACTAAGCGGTTATGAAAAAATAGCTGCCCAGATGGAAAAAATAAAACAATTGGATACGGCCAGCGTAACGGCTGAAAAAATATATCAAACCCGCAAAAGCTACTACGACATGGCCCTCATTGAAGATTCAATAACCCACATGAACCTCATCTTGAACAACATCACAGCATTAGAGAAAACCGTAAGTGCAATGATTGCTGAAGGGTATGCCAAAAAAGTGGATTTACTCGAAGTACAGGCCAAAAAAGCAAATGTCATCCGCACCCTTCAAGAGCTGAAAAATAATCAAAAACTCACCCTGCATTACTTGAGCTTTTTACTCAATCAAGACGTCACCGAGATTGCCCTTCCAAATTTACAAAGTCTTCAGACTAATATCAGCGAAGCGGATGTGATGGCATCCAATCTGGATTTGCAAAAAGCCTCCAGCGGTCTTGAAATACGCGCACAGATGATTGACGTTGCCACTGCCTCCTATTTGCCTCAAATCGGTGCTTTTGGTGAAGCTTCTACGGCAGATGATACTTTTTTAGGTGATTTTGGCAAGCACAAAGCCTATACCATCGGAGCACGCCTTAGTTGGAACCTTTTTAACGGAGGTATCGACAATCAAACCCTAGAAAAAGCACGCATTGAACACCTCAAAAGCAAAACTCAAACAGAGCTTGCCAAAAAAGGAATTTCATTGCAATACGATCAAATTCGTACCGAAATTCAGAATGATGATTTCCAAATTCAAAGTTTGACCAAGGAACTGGAACTCTCCGAAGCGATTTACCGAAATTATGAGGGGAGATACCGTGAGCATCTTGCATCCATGAGCGATGTCCTCATCAAGCACTCTGGGCAAATCGAAAAGATATTGGCCCTTCAAAACATCAAAAACCAACGAAATGAGCGCATTTTTGCCCTCGAAAAACTTACCGCCGGAGCTCAACAATGAAAACACTAATATTATCCATTCTCCTTTTTACTCTCAGCACGACATTAACGGCAGCAGGACTTAGTCTCTCAGGCAGTGTTTTTAGCGATAACCAAAAAATTATCACCAGCCGGAACATGGGTTTTGTCACTCAAGTCAATGTATCCGAGGGTTCACGTGTCAAAACGGGCGATCTGCTCTACACCATTGATGCTCAAGAGATTGATTCTTCAAAAAGCCAAGTCGAATCCGCAATTGCACAAGCCCAATTGTCTCTTCAGATGTACCAAAATCAATATCAAAATGTTAATATCAATCTGGAGAGAAACAAACGTCTTTTAGAACAAGACATGGTCTCGCGCTATGAGGTTGAAAATCTTGAGCTTGCACGTACTAACCTCCTTAATTCCATAAGCATTTCCAAACACCAAGTAGAACAGGCAAAGGCTCGTCTAAAAGAGGTCCATAACCAATACCGCTATTTGCGTATCGTTGCTCCAAACAATGGTGTCATTATTTCCAAAAGTATCAAAGTAGGCGAAATGGCGATGCCGGGAATGCCTACCATGGTGTTGGCAGATCTGGGCGACCTTAAGATCAATATCGATGTTGCCGAAAGCAATCTCAAGTTGACCCCGATCGGTAAAAAAGTGAAAGTCTCTATCCCTTCCGTTGGCTTTGTCGGCATTGGGACGATTACCTCGGTTATCCCAAATTCCAACCCTATGACCCACACGTTCAAAGTCAAGATCTCTTTTAAAGCACGCCAAACCGTTTATCCTGGAATGTATGCTCTCGTCGAAATTTAATTAGGAGTATGACATGTCTGTTTCTCACAACATAGAGCCTAAAGATATTGCGGGCAAGCTGGCGAAAACATTTATTCGCAATCCGCTTACACTTATTCTAGGTCTTTTTCTACTCGTCATCGGATATTTGGCACTGGAGCTGATGCCGCGTGAAGAAAATCCTCAAATGGTCGTCAGCGGATCAACCGTCATCATTGCACTGCCCGGAGCTACCAGCCACGAGATCGAAAATGTTATCATCAAACCGCTGGAACGAAAACTCAAAGAGATCAAGGGGATTGAACATGTCCATTCCATCGCTATGGACAATGTCGCCGTATTCAATGCGGCCTTTTACATCGGAGAGGAAAAATCGGATTCCAATCTCAAAATTTATGACAAACTCATGCAAAATATGGACCTGCTTCCAAAAGGTGCCCTGCAGCCGATCATCAAACCCCTCGATATTGATATTGATATCCCTATCGTCTCCGTTGCTTTTTACGCCAATGACCCTGCTATGGATCCGACACTCCTTTCTGACAGAGTAAAAGAGATACAGCAGCGTATCAATGCACTGCCTAACGTTGCCATCACCAATCTCAAAGGAGACATGAGACACCAATACAATGTAACAGTGGATATGCAGCGCCTAAGCGGCTACAACCTCTCACTGGGTCAAATTGTTCAAAGTGTCCAGTCACTGGCCTATAATGTCCCTGAGATCAAGGGGAAAACTCTTTCCAATGAGATCGTCATGATCGGTGTCAAAAATGCGATTGAAGATGTCGAAGATGTTAAAAACATCATCGTTTCCCAAAACATGGGTGCGTCTGTCTACTTGCGCGATATTGCAACGGTAACACAGGGGCAAGAGATACAAAACTTCAAATCTGCTCTGATCAGCACGAAAAAATCCAATGGCACATTTTCGCCGCTAACCCGCCAAGTAACCCTCACGGTATCAAAACTCCAAGGTGCCAATTCCGTTATCATCGCCGATGACGTCAAAGAGGAATTGATAAAGTACAAAGAGGAACTCAAAAAAGAGGGTATCCACTACGTTATCACCCGAAATGATGGTGAACGGGCCAATGAAGCCGTCAATGAACTCGTCTTTCATCTGCTTCTTTCTATTCTGATCATCGCAATTTTACTCGCAGTGGTTCTGGGATGGAGAGAATCCCTCATCGTTACGTTTACTGTTCCTGCCATTTTGGCCATTACCTTGTTTGTGGCCTATCTCACAGGACAGACCATCAACCGTATCACCCTTTTTGCCTTTTTACTGAGTCTGGGACTGCTTGTCGATGCCGCGATCATTGTTATCGAAAACATCCATCGCCATTTTCATGCCCCCGGTGCTGCGGATGAGGACATAGACCAACTGATGACTCAAGCTACCGATGAGATAGGGGCACCTACGAATATCGCGACCCTTGCGATCATTCTAACCATGGTTCCAATGGCGTTTGTAGGGCAGATGATGGGACAGTTTATGAAACCCATCCCTGCCAATGTCCCCGTTGCACTTATCGCTTCGCTGTTTGTAGCCTATATCTTCACTCCGTATCTGGCGGTACGACTATTGAAAAAACCCGATCATGATTCCGAGGTTCACTAATGTATGAAAAATTTGAAAACTATTTACGTGCGGTCTTAGAGACACCCAAAAAGAAAAAGCAGATTCTCTGGATGACATTGGCCGCATTTGTCATTGCCGTTGCCCTTATCCCTACTAAAATCGTGCTGGCAAAAATGCTCCCCGGTAAAAACAGCGACACCTACAACATCTACCTCGACCTGCCGTTGGGAAGCTCAATCGAACAAACCGCTAAAGTCGGGGAATGTGTCACGAAAATCATCCAAAAAGAGAGCCAAGTTATTGACACCGAGGTTTTCTTGAGCAATGGTGCTCCTTTGGATTTTGCAGGTCTCATCAAAGGGTCCCATTTTAAAAACTCTGAAAATGTTGCGGAAATCGTCGTCAATTTAACCAAAAAACATCACCGCGATGAACCATCCTACAGTATGGTCCAACGCCTGCGTCCCCAAATCCTCCAACAGTGTGAAACTCTTGTTCCACAAACCAGTATCAAATTCACCGAACCTCCCGCTGGTCCACCAACAATGGCCGCAGTTGTTGCAGAGATATACGGAGAAAATACCAACGGAATACGCCGTTTAAGCCAGCAAGTGCAAGAGGTCTTCAAAAAAACCGAAGGACTTGTGGATGTGGACATCATGCAAGACGAAATCGTGACAAAATACCAAGTACACCCCAACAGCGCCAAGATCACACAATCGGGTTTAACTGTCCAACAGGTCAATGATGTCCTTTATATGGCGTTTGAGGGGATGCCGATCGCTGTCAAAAACAGCTCAAAGGCAAATGAACAGATTCCTATCTTTCTCACCCTAACCCCAGAAAATAAAAAATTTGCATCCAATTCCCAAGATGCGATTAGGATGAAACTCTCAAGCCTAAATCTCATGAACACGATGGGGATGATGGTCCCCATCACCGAAGTCATCGATATCGTTCCTATACAATCCAATCCTAGGATTGTGCACAAAGATCTGCGAGAGATGAGCAATGTCGTAGCAGAGACCGATATGGTATCCCAAGTCTATCCTTTGATGGCTGCACGCACGATGATATTGGAAGAGTTTGCAGATGAATACACGATCCATAAAACAGGATTATTTGATCTTGAACTGATCGATAAAAAAAGCAATCAACACTATGATCTAAAATGGGACGGCGAGATGAAGGTCACACTCGATACCTTTGTAGATTTAGGGGGAGCGTTTATCGCGGCACTTGTTCTGATTTTTTTACTGATGGTGATTTATTACAAAAGTTTCGCCCTATCAGGGATTGTGTTATTGGGCAGTTTTCTCTCCATCATCGGTGTGATCATCGGTCATTTCATTATGAATCTCTTTACGGCCGATACGTTTTTCCTGACGGCGACCTCCCTGATCGGATTCATTGCCCTCATCGGTATCAGTTCCCGTAATTCACTGCTGCTCATTGATTTTACCAAATCACTTATGACGCAAAAAGGGATGGCGAAAAAAGAGGCGATAGCCTATGCCGCCGCGACACGTGCCAAACCTATCTTTCTGACCGCTGCCGCGATTATTCTAGCTTCCACCCTGCTGGCCAGCGATGCGGTTTTCGGAGGACTAGGCGTTTCCCTGATTTTCGGTACCATCGCAGCAGTTATTGCCTCCTTGATTGTTGTCCCTATTTTGCTGGACAATTCTGATTTGGAACGCCATTTCAATACAAATTGATTCCTTCGGTTCTCTTTGTGAGAACGGATGTTCATAATTACCTTTTTTACTCAAAAACAAACCTAAAATTAAGACTTTCTACTATAATATAATCTTCTATTAAATTCATAAAATTTTTGCGAAATGAGAAAAATTGAACACCATTCAAATATCCACTTTTAATGTTCCAGATGAGCTCAAAAAAATTGCACAGCAAGAACATCTTCCACTCGAAGCGATTAGTTTTGATCTGCTCTCCTATCAGACCCAATACAAAGGAATTGTTGATGAAGACTGGAAAGCACTTGAAGGAGACAATCTTGAAGAAGTTACCACTGAAATAGAAATAAGATCAAAAATATTCCTAGTGCGTCAAGAGTACTACATAAAGGTCTATCCCGCTACGCAACACCCATATTTCGATCTTCGTTTCAGCATAGCATTTAATAAATATCGAACCAAAATCGTAGCGGTGATCGATCCAGCTTCCACATTACCTCTCAAAAAAGGGATACAGGAATACCTCAAAGAGACCATTTATCGTAAAAAGCTCCGTAATGGCTATCTGGTGGGAATTACCGATCAAACCTTGGATCAAGAGATCAAGGCTTTGCTTCTTAAAATTCAAAAAGAGGGTCCGCTCAAAGAGCCCTATCGTTTGCCGATTGCCACTTTTTACTCACCCACATTGCCCGTCAATGACAATATTATTCTTCACTACAAAAAAATCCAGCGTGAAAACAATCTCGTTGATGGTGTAGCAGTGGACGATCTGATCTTTGAATATATTTTTGCCATAAACGGCATCGATGGGCGCAGTTGTACGGGTGAGCATATCCATGTTGGTGAACCGCTTATACGTTATGGGCATGCTATAGGTATCGATTCTCAAACCATGCGAGCCGAAGAAGATCATCATTCCATCCGTTTTTATGCCACAAAATCCGGATTCGTCGAGCGCAAGAACGGTCTTTTTACCATCAGCCAGGATCTTCATTTAAAAAGTGCCAGTTTCAAAAGTACCGGTTCACTCGAAGCAGGCAGCGAAAAAGAGATTAATATTAAAATAGGAGCCGGTGAAGAAGACGATGACGCAATCGGTGCGGGTGTTCACATCGACGTTCAGACGCTCGATGTTAAAGGAACCATAGGCAGCAATACCAAAATCCAAGCCTGTGAAGTCACCATTGGGGCGCAAACCCATAAAAAATCATTGATCGAAGTAGAGGAAAATGCCACCATCCATTTGCATCGCGGAAATCTAAAAGCCAAAAACGCCACTATCAATGTCCTCGAGGCCGGAACCGTAGAAGCTCAAACGGTGTATGTCAAAAATATGTCCGGAGGAGAGATCATAGCACAGCGCGTCATCATCGATGTTCTCTATTCCAATGCCAAAATTACCGCACTCGAATCGATTGAAATCAAAAGCATTGAAGGAAATGGAAATGAGCTCATAATAAATCCACGGGCAATACCCAGCTATTATGACCAAATCAGTATTTTAGAAAATGACTTGGCCGGCAAACAGCTTGAACTGCAAAAAAAAGGAAAAGAGCATCTCCAAAAAGAAGTTGCACTCCAAGAACAACATATACGTATCGCTCAAACCATCGAAAAAGTCAATCAAGCAGTCCGAGAAAACCGACTCCCCAACAAAGCCGACAAGGTCAGAGTCATGCAGTATAAACATGCCGTTGAAACTCTCAAAAATGAAGAGATTATGATCAAAGCGCAAGAAGAGGTGATACACGCCCTTCAACGTAAACTCGATGAGCTCTATGATGCCGATTTACATGCAGTTGTGACCCACAGCAAAGAATACAATGGACACACACGCGTTCAGTTTGTGGATCCAAAAACAGGTAAAATTCATGCTGTTTCACCTCATGGAAACGTCACTCATATCCGATTGCACAAAGAAGGTGATGAGAAAAAATTCTTTTTTGAATCCTAAATGATAGCCGATATTCAAGCACTATCTAATGCTTTACTGGCTATTATCTTTGTAGTATTTTTGTAACAATGAGAGAAAATTGCACACAACCAAAATAACGACTTTTACTGTTCCTGATGAGCTTAAAAAAATTGCACAACAGTGGAATCTCCCCATTGATGCTATTGACTTTGATGTGCTCTCCTATCAAACACAGTATCGTGGAGCTATTGACGAGGATTGGTGTACATTTGATGGTGACAATCTAGGTGACATCACCACCGAAGTGGAAATACGCTCACCCCTGTTGCTGATTCGCCAAGAGTACCAACTTCTAGTACGTCCTTTAGTGCCACACCCTTATTTTGATCTTCGTTTCACTATGGCTTCAGATAAATACAAATCCAAACTGGTAGCCATTATTAACCCCTCTTCGAACCTTCCACTCAAAAAAGGGTTGCAAGAGTACATAAAAGAGACCATTAACCGCAAAAAACTCCGTAGCGGCTGTATGATTGGAATCACCGATGGAAGTCTTGAAAAAGAGATCAATGCGATGCTTCTCAAAATCCAAAAAGAGGGGCCGCTTAACGAACCCTACCGATTGCCCATCGCCCACTTTTTCCCGCCTACTGCACCAACCAATGACAACGTGATACTTCACTATAAAAAAATAAAACGCACCAATAATCTACTTGACGGTGTTGAAGTAGATGACCTTATCCTTGAATACATCCTTCCTCAAAATGGGCTAGACGGACGAAGCTGCACAGGAAAACATATTCACGTAGGCAATCCGCTGATTCGTTACGCCAATGCGATTAATACAGACCCTCAAAGTATCAGAGCCCAAGAAGATCACCATTCCATCCGTTTTTATGCCACCAAATCCGGATTCGTTGAGCGTAAAAATGGTCTTTTTACCATCAGCCAGGACCTTCATTTAAAAAGTGCCAGTTTCAAAAGTACCGGTTCACTCGAAGCAGGCAGCGAAAAAGAGATTAATATTAAAATAGGAGCCGGTGAAGAGGGGGATGATGCTGTCGGATCAGGCGTCAATATCGATGTCCAAACACTCGATGTCAAAGGAACTGTTGGAAGCAATACCAAAATCCAAGCCTGTGAAGTCACCATCGGAGCGCAAACCCATAAAAAATCCTTCATCGAAGTAGAGGGCAATGCCACCATCCATTTGCATCGCGGAAATCTAAAAGCCAAAAATGCCTCCATCGATATTCTCGAAGCCGGAACCGTAGAAGCCCAAACGGTGCATGTAAAAAGTATGTCAGGAGGAGAGATCATAGCACAGCGCGTTATCATCGATGTTCTGTATTCCAATGCTAAAATTACCGCATTGGAATCGATTGAAATCAAAAGCATCGTAGGAGATGGCAATGATCTTATCATCAATCCCAGAGCCATTCCGAGCTATTTGGAACAAATAACTGTTCTAGAGGACGAATTAATACGCAAACAACTTGAATTGCGAGAAAGAGGCAAGAAATACCTCCAAAAAGAACTTCTCCTCAAAGAGGATCGTATACGCATTCAGCGAACCATTGACAATATCAATACCGCAACCCGCCAAAATCGTGAACCTCTCAAATCAGACAAAGAACGTCTTACCCACTATAAAAGTGCAGTTGAATCTCTAAAAAATGAAGCGATCATGATCAAAGCGCAAGAAGATGCCCTGCACGCATTTGAACGCAAGCTCGATCGGCTCTATGAAGCTGATTTAGAGGCAGTAGTTACCCATAACAAAACCTATGATGGAAATACCCGTATCCAATTTATTGATCCCAAAACGCGCAAACCCTACACTCTCTCACCCATAGGCAATATCACTCATGTTCGCCTGCACAAAGAAGGCGACGAGAAAAAATTCTTTTTTGAATCCTAAAGCAGCTTTTTAAAAAAGAGTTGTTCGTCATAATAAGAGTTAAAACTCTTATTATTTGCCTAAATATTAATCAGTAGATGCATATTCTGTACTCGACTCTTGCCTATACTATCATCATAATAGATAACGATACGTTATGAGGAGTATTTATGCATTACGAACATCTTATCGGCTATATGTCCGATGTACAAAATTTTGAAAAAAACATGAGTTCCCTCTCCGATAAATGGAATCTACTAACCCTGCTTGGTTCCATGTCCAATATCGGGATGGACACCAGTGAAACCCGAAAAGCTTTCGAAGATCTCCTCGATGAACCGCTTATGCGTCTGACTCAAGAGACATTTCATAAAAGCATTGATGAACTAAAGTCCAAAGCGCAATCGGCCATTGACATCTTGATCCGTAATCTTTTTGAACGGACCGCTGACATAGGATTTTTAGCAACCGATGATGATATTCGCCATTATTTGATTTTTTTAAATACGACTGATATGTCCAGTTCGGATGAATTGAGACATCTCAAAATCGCTAAAAAAGAGGCTCTTTCAAAACATTTTCACGAATACGTTGCCAAATACAGTGTTTATGAGAACATCATTTTACTCGATACAAAAGGCAAAGTACTCGTTCAGCTTGATGAAACGAATCCCGTAAGCATCTCAAAAGACCCTCTCATTCAAGAATCGTTAAGAACCCATCAAGGGTACGTAGAAACGTTTCGAACCAGTGATCTAACCCACCATAAACCCTCTCTCATTTACTCCTACCGTGTTGATCACCCGCAAACACAAGAACCGCTGGGTGTTTTATGTTTGATGTTTAAATTTGAAGATGAACTCAAAAGTATTTTTCAAAAGCTAACCCGTGAAAACCCTTACATTGCATTGGAACTACTTAACGCTAAAGAAGAAGTTATTGCCTCTTCCTCTTCCCATCATGTACCTGTTGGCGCACAACTGCAAACACGTGAGAGCGACACACACCAAACCTATTATGCAGGATTCGAATACCTCTACAATGCGGTTAAAACCACGGGCTATCAGGGTTACTTTGGCCCTGGATGGATCGGTCATGCGATGGTTCCTCTGCATTTGGCATTTCGTTCCTCGACTAGACCCTCATTTTCCAAAAATGAGCTCTTTGATACCGTAGCCAACGCAACGGTTTTTTTCCCTAAAGAACTCACCGATATTTTAGACAAAGCCAAAAAAATACAAACTGAGCTCGACATTACCGTATGGAATGGCAATGTTCAAATCGCCAATGCATCTAACCACGGAAATCCGTTTACCAAAGCTCTCCTCAATGAGATATCAAAAACAGGAGAAGAAACAAAACTTATTTTTGACAATACCGTAGCACAACTTAACACCGCCATGCTGACACGATACTTGGAAGATCAAAAATTTCAATCGTCACTTGCGATCGACATTATGGACAGAAACCTGTTTGAACGGGCAAACGACTCACGATGGTGGGCGCTTACAACAACCTTCCGAGAAATTCTTTCTCAAACCAGTATCACTGAAAATGACCGTGAAAAGATGAATGCTATCTTGCTTACTATTAACGATCTTTATACCGTTTACACGTCGATGTTTATCTATGACCGAGATGGATTTATTGTTGCCGTATCGAACACTAATGATGCGCATTACATCGGTAAACGCGTCGGTTACAACTGGGCTATCCAAACGCTTCACCTTGAATCAACTCAAGATTACATTGTTTCTCCATTTGAACCAAGTATCTTTTATGACAACCGTTCTACGTATGTTTATAATGCTTGTATCCAAGATTTTTCAGGGCAAGGAGTCGGAGGAATCGGTATCGTGTTTGATGCGCAGCCTCAATTTGAAGCCATGCTTCAAGATGTCCTTCCAAAAGATGAAAATCATGAAATCAAAGACGGCATGTTTGCCCTGTTTATAGATCGCTTAGGAGCAGTTATTGCTTCAACCACTCAAGAAATTGCTATTGGATCAACCGTTACGCTTCCGGAATCCATTTTACAGCTTTCAAACGGGCAAAGTGACGCACAGATGATTGAGTTCAACGGAATCTACTACACCGTAGGAGCCACCTGTTCTAGCGGTTACCGAGAATACAAACAAAGCGATGGATACAGCAACGATATCATCGCTATTCTTTACCGTCCGATTGGAGCGTGTCAATCTCTCATTCATGAAGAGCCTGCCAGACGAACCTATACTTATCCAATAGCAGCTGGCGATGAAAAAACCTGTGAAATTTCAACGTTCTTTATTGGCAACTCCGTCTTTGCAATTGAATCCAAAGATGTAGTCTGCTCTTTAGTTCATCAAGAATTAACATCAATTCTCCATGCCAGCGAATACAACCTCGGTGTCATCGGGTATGATAAGCGGATGATAAACGTTATATCCCTCGCCAAACTTTTAGGGATTGAAAAAAACTATGTTAAAGAGAGCGATACCATCATTATCGTAAAAACAATTATCCAAGAACAGGTTACCAATCTTGCTCTTGCTGTCGATGCAATTTATAGCAGCCCTGAGATTCCGTTACGTTCAATCAGTGAATACAGTAATGTTTTACAAAATGAAAATTCTCTAACCAAAGCGGTGATTATCCCTGATCGTTCCGAAGACTTTGGAAATGAGCTGATTTCTATTCTCGACATCCAAAGAATCTATACACAGCTTGTTCAGCCCTACTCTCGTACGTTGTACAGAATGACAATATGAGTGCTTTAGTGCAAGGAATATACACGGAAAATATCACCGATATATTGAAAGAGGAAAGGCTGGTTGTCCATTTACAGCCAATTCTTTCTCTTAGAGGTCGAACATTGTTCGGCTTTGAAGCACTCATTAGAGGTGTGGGCAAGGAAGGGGAAATACTTTCCCCTGAATGGCTTTTTTTAGAAGCAAAAAAAGCGGGTCTCAGCTGTGAGCTTGATCGACAAGCAAGACTTTTAGCCATAAATACATTTGTCTCTTTTTGGAGAAAAAACAATAAACTTCTTTTATTTGTAAATTTTGAATCCGAATTAATTGATGGGTTTAAACCCGAAAATTATCTTTTTGACGGGTTATTAAAAAACCTTGGAATTCCGTACTGCAATATTGTTTTAGAGATAAAAGAAAACGAGATAAACGATGTGAATAAACTCAATGCATTTTGCAACCATTACCGATCACTTGGATTTACTATTGCATTGGATGATTTCGGTGTAGGTCAACAAAGTTTTGATCGATTAGCAATCGTTCGTCCTGATATTATCAAAATAGACCGTTCTCTCATCTCAGGGATAGAAAACAACTATATTCATCAAGAAATCGTTCAAGCAATCTGTAAAATGAGCAGCGGCATCGGCGCCCTGACTTTAGCTGAAGGGGTAGAGACACTTGAAGAAGCGGTATATTCAAAACATCTTGGAATAACATTGGTACAAGGGTTCTGGTTTGCAAAACCCTCAGTTGAGCTCATTGACACAGATTTTGATTTTAAAATCGAAAGGATAAAAATACAGTGTCAAAAAATGATGATTAATTTTCAGCATGGGTACGATACCCTTTGTGCCAAAGCAGGAGATTCATGTCAAAAAATTTACAAAGCCATACTTGAAGCCCCTGATTTGTCTCAATGGCATATGCAAGTGAAGTCTGCATTGGAAAATGAGCCTGAAATCGAAGCACTTTATTTGATTGACGCGAATGGCAAACAAGTAGGAGATACCTTTATGCAGTGCACGGCACGTTCTTTTTACGAACCAACTGCACATGGCAGTGATCACACCTTTGGTGAGTACTATGTTCGTGCCAGAGAATCAGCAAACGGGTATCATTTAACCAATAATTATTTATCTTTGGCCTCAGGGAATGTTTGTCTGACGTATTCGTGTACGAGATTAATCAAAGATCAAATTTATGTCCTTTGCATTGATTTTACAAAATGATTTTTTAGAATAAAGGGGGTGCATCTGTGCGAAATGAAGCTATGGAAATAAATTTTACCAAACGCTATGCATTGGCATTAATGCTCATTGCGCTTCTCTCAACAGGGGCATATTATATTCTTGCTTTTGCACTAAAAACAAGCGATTATACGGCACTCATTGTTAATAAATCAGCAAAACAACGAATGTATTCCCAACGTATTGCTTCATTCTCCCAGCAATACTATAGAAGCACTTACGTTAAAGAAAATAATTTTGAACGTAAAACGATACAATTGACGCTGGAAGAAGCTATCAATGAAATGCGCCAAGCCAATAATGCTTTATCTTCGGGAAATATCAATCAAGAAGTGAATGTTAAGCTCTCCACAGCGATGGCTGACATGTATTTTGGAGACACCAATCTTAAAAAGCGCGTAGATGATTATCTTGATCTTGCCAAACAATTAACGAAAGCAAAAACACAAGAAGAAGCTCTCCATATTTTAGATCATCTTCTTTTGCTTTCGAATCCTTTGCTGGTTGATATAAATACAGCAGTCTTGCAATACCAAAAAGAAGGAGAAGAAAACATTGCGAATATCCGATATCTAGAATCTCTTGCGTGGATTGCAACCCTGTTTGCTTTATTAATGGAAGTGATTTTTATCTTTCAGCCCATGGCGAATATGATTAAGTTATTTATTCAAAATGAAAAATCGCATAGTGAACGTCTTGAACAAGAAATCAAAATAAGAACCTACAGCCTTGAGCAGGCAAATCAAAAGCTTATCTATAATGCTTCGCATGACCCTCTGACTGGGCTAAACAATCGCTTTAATTTTGAGCGAGAACTTGGAAATATACTCTCTAATTATCATCTTAATAACGTCCCATTTTCGGTTCTGATGTTGGATATTGACTGGTTCAAAAAAATCAATGACACCTACGGCCATCAGGTTGGCGATCATGTTTTAAAAGAGCTATCGACACTTTTAAGTGAAGCCATACGAACAGAAGACAGTGCTTACCGTACAGGTGGAGAAGAGTTTGTCATTATTCTAAATCGCATATCCAAATTAGATGCGATTAAAAAAGCTGAAGAAATACGTCATAGTGTCGAAAATTATACATTTAGCTGCGATGGGTATATCTTTAACATTACGATTAGTTGTGGAGTATATCATTCACAATGCATCGAAGCGCAAGATGTTCATGAAGTAATGAAATTAGTAGATGATGCACTCTATAAGGCTAAGCATTTAGGCCGAAATCGCATTGTCTTGGGAGAATTATATATCCCAACCGTACTATAAAAACGAGGTTGCCGATTGCAGGGTTTTGAAGAAAGGAATTTGCTTGCTTCTTAGATAGCGCTGCGCTTCTTCCATCTCATGCCCGCCCAAGAGAATCGGATAAACTTTTTGTTTCCCTTCACGCTCGCACAGCTCACACAGTTTGACAATATTGAGCGTATCGGTCATGCATTGCGGGGTGATAATCACATAGACCAAATCAACCTCTTGTATCTTCCCCACAACCTCCAGTGTCTTTTCATAGCGATCCGCCATTGCATCTCCTATGATATCCACAGGGTTGTTTTTCGACCAGTTGGCTGGGAGAACGGCATTGAGCGCTTCAAGCTCTTCGGGAGTAAACGTATGGAGTGTTGCGCCCTGATCCACGATGTAATCGACTAAAATACTCGCAGGACCGCCCGCATTGGTCACGACCAAAATATTTTTCACTTCATTGAACGGATTAAAGAGTAATGCTTCGATATCATCCTCTATCTTTGCTCCCACTGACTCCATCAACCCTTTGAACATGGCATAGTTCCCGCTGAGATTACCCGTATGGGAAAAGGCCGCTTTCTTGCTTTGTGCCGACTTTCCTGTTTTAAAAATGTAGAATTTTTTGGAACTCTCTCGTATCGCTCGCAAGAATTCTTTGCCGTTTTTAATCCCTTCTGCATAGATAGAGATGTATTTGCACGATTCTTCACGATTGAGCATATCGATCATCTCGGCAAAATCCAGATCCACCATATTCCCGCACGAAACAAGATGGGAAAATCCTATCCCCGCATCGTACGCTTTATCCATAAGCGCTGAGAGTACCGCTCCCGATTGTGAGAGCAATGCCAGCTCTCCGCTTCGCAATCCTCCTGTTCCGAAGGTCGCATTGAGTTTTTTTGAACTCTCCAAATATCCCAAACAATTGGGACCGATGACATTAAAATTGTGCGTTTGAGCCAAGTTTGCAATCGCATTTTCACTCTCATAATCACCCGATTCTTTAAATCCAGCCGTGATAATGACAATGTTTTTGATATTTTTGAGGATTAATTCCCTAATGGTTTCAATAACAAAATGCGAGGGAATCATAATAACCGCCGTATCTATATCCCCCACAATCTCACTAACGCTCTTATAAAGCCGATGACCAAAAAGCTCTCCGCCCTTCGCATTGACTAAAAAAAGCTCCCCCGTAAATGCAAGTGCATTGTGAGCGATTGCATAGCCTACTTTCGTAGAATCCGAAGAGGCACCGATGAGGGCCAAGCGTTCATTCGTAAAAAAGTGGGGTCTGTTTTTTCGTAAGCTTCCTAATTTTTCAAGCGCAGCCTCACCCTTTTTTATCCGTGCATCCACAACCGTAAGTCCACTTTTAGTCAAAATCACAGGGTTAAAATCAAGCTCAACAATCTGGGGATTATCGCGTGAGAACTTCTGAATGCAGTGAATCAGCTCTACAGCCATCTCAATCGAATATTCAAACCCTCTAAACCCGTGAAATATTTTTGAGATGGTGGTTAGATTGATAGCCCGCACGATCTCTTCATCTTGGGCATTGATATCAATGTAACAGACATCTTTGTAAAGCTCAAGTTCAATCCCACCCTTTCCAAAGACAATCGTTTTAGCAAATATCGCATCATCGACCAGTCCCACATACAGCTCGATCCCGCTGAGCATCTGTACAGCTATAAACCTATCCTCATCATCCAAAACAACACCGCGAGCAGTTACATTGGCAATGATGTCACTTTTGGCTTGCTCCAATTGTTCGTAAGAGTTGATATTGAGCTTGACCGCTCCAAAATCGCTTTTATGGACCACTTTATCTGATTCCAGTTTAACCACAACAGGAAAAAAATCAATAGGGGGAATCTCGTCCATTTTAAAAGAGACATAGCGAGTAGTTTTGAAGTCATAACTTTCCAGCAGATCATAAATTTCCGATTCTCTCATTGTCTCTTCCTTTAGGTTTCCCAATAGCTCAGCCGCAATCCATCCTCACTCATAACGAACCCATGAACGGCAATTTTCCCCTCATGTACGAGCCTGTGGTGCTTTGAATAAAGAGGGATTAAATTGTAACGGTGATTTTTTTTCATTTTAAACGCCCTATTTATTCGATTTATTTTTGATTCCAAAGGTTGCCTTGATTTCTGTCACTTTATTTTAGTTTTTTAGATAAATGATAAATAGCTACTTGACACATTTCTTCATATTGTGATGAAGTTTTTGTTTGATATCTAATTAATTCTTTTTCTATTTTTTCTTTATGTGTCCAATTTTTTGTTAATCTTTTTAGTGCATTCAATAAAATGCCTCTTTTTGTTTTCAATTCCTCACAATTGAGATTTAGAACTTCTTGAAGATCATATTTGATATTTTCTACTTCACTAAGCTCAGTATGATTGCTCATTTCTTCAATATCTTTAATTTCTGTAAAATCATCATAAAAAATAAATCCATTATTGGCGTATTTGATATTTTGGATAATTCTATTCTCCAAAGGAGTTATAAACAATCGTCTTTTGGGTACTTTATCTTGATAAACTGCTCTGCTTTTATCGCAATGTTGATTATTTCCTTTACAACTTTTTCCTTCACATACAGCGAGTAAATTTTCATAATTTAATTGATTTTCTTCACCTAAGTTATAACCATTTTCATCAATGAAACTTTGCCCGATTATATGTTCAATAGAAGAATTACTTTGATTAATTTTTTGCATACAATAAGCACAAATATATCCTTGTTCTTCGAGCAATGCTTTTAATAAATCATCTTTGATTTCACGAGTTAAATTTGGGTATGTACCATTAATATCTTGTTGAAATTTAACCAATTTATGATGTAAATTAGAAGGTTTATTTTTAACTATCAGCGTCATTATCTTTAATCATATCCAGTAAAATTTGAGCCTCTTGAACAACAGAATCTTTTTCACCATAATCTTTTTTCAGCTCAATCAATATTGCTTCAGCTTTTTCAACATTTTCATCTTCTAAAAATCCAAATAAATTATCAACTTTATCCTCATACCCTTTTGTACGTTTTGGAACACCCATCAAATCATAGAGAATAGAGTTTATATCTCTACCTTTTGTAAAAAATTCAAGCTGTGAACGTTTACCATTTTCAAGAATTATGATTTTTTCTTTTTCTATACTTCTTAATAAAATTGGGCTATGTGTAGTGCAAATAAACTGTATATTTGGAAATGTCTTTTGTAAATTATCAATAATATTCATTTGCCATTTGGGATGTAAATGCAAATCTAATTCGTCAATTAAAACAACACCTTTTGTCTTTTCATTTGCTTCTCCTTCAAAATGAGGATTTAAAATCGCAGCTCGTCTTGCGATATCACAGAATAGTCCTAAAATAGTCCTTTGACCATCACTCAAATGTTCAAATGGGATTGACCTATCTTCAAGATCAACAATAACTCGTCCTTCTTCAAAATCAAAACTAATATCTGTACAATGCTCAAGAGCATTTCTTGCTGCATTTTTAATGGCATCTAACACGGGTGTTTCTTTTTTTTGTTGTAATTTCACAAGTTCATATTTTAACAGCCATTCTCCAATAGCGGTATGATTAGCACCCGTATGAAAACAGTTGGTATATGGAGTGAATCTTGAATATTGGACTTTTGCAACATCTTCAATATTAAGTTTATCTTCTACTAACCATAACCTATCACATTCATAGAAAGCTATTAAAGGTAAATCAAAATTATTACCTTTTTCAATATATTTTAGTGTACTTCTTCCTAAATTAGAAAAATTAGCATAACTGTAGCATGTTGGTGAAAGTTCATATTTAACAGAACAAGATATTTCTGTATCTTTATTCTCTTCTGTTCGTTTTCGTTTCCATACGATATCTATATTTTTTTTATTATCAAAATCATCAATAATTACGGCTTTTCCAGTTGATTTGATAAAAGTTTCTTTTGTTTTGTCGAATCTTCCATCTTTTTGAATTTCTCGTACTTCATCATCTTTTATAGGTCGTAAATTGTTTTCACTTTTAATATAAGCATTTGCCCAACCTGCTAAAGAAATAGCCAAAGCTCTTAAAAGTGAAGTTTTCCCACTTCCATTAATACCAATAATCAGATTAAAATTTTCGTTAAATGAAAATTCTGTTTCATCAAAGATTTTAAAATTTACTATCTCTGTTTTATCTATTCTCATATATTACTTTCTTGTTAGGCATTTTGTAAATAGTATTATAGTTTAACTTCATCTATAAAGCTCTTTCTGCAACTCTAAATATTCATGCCTATCTGTGGTATCCCATCAAAATAAGATGTAATTTCACTAATAATGCCTGTCTTTATTTTCAGCTTTTATTACCGATAAGTTTATGTCCGTCAGTAAAAAAATACTCCCTAACAATATTGGATTCATTTCATTCACTCTCTTTGATTTTCTCGTCAATAAGTTTTGAACAGTATCTGATTCAGAGAGTGCCATTATAGATTCCGCCACTTAGCTGTAAATAGTTATTATTTTACCCAAAACTATATCAATCTAAAGTTTAAAAAATAAATATTTCAGAATAAAAAATAACTATAACTGTATGTTTATTTTTTGCCAAAAATTATGTAATTACTCTTAAAAAAGTATTACACAAAAGTTATGGAAAAAATGTTTTAAATCTCCCTAAAATAGGCCTTACGAATCACTTCCCGTTTCGCTGTAACTGAGCCTTAAGCCATCTTCGCTCATAACAAACCCATGAACAGCGATTTTACCCTCATGCACGAGCCTGTGGTGCTTTGAACAAAGAGGAATTAAATTGTAGCGGTGATTCATGCCGAAATGACCGATTGATCCCCCCTCATCCGCATTGGCTTGAGGGATAATGTGATGCACTTCATCCACTGCCTCATCACACAACGCGCATTTCGTCAGATACAGCTTGCTGTTATAACGGCTTTTTTTCTCACGCTTGAGCTGTGAAACTTCACCCTTCATATCTCCGATACGTCCTCGTATCTCATACGCTTTTTGGATAAAGGTCTCATCCATGTGCAGCGATTTTGCAAACTCCAATCCGTACAGGGTGCTCCCACTCCCATTTTTGAGTTTGCGGTCATAAACGAGCTTATCCGTAGCCTCATCATAATAAACACCCAAATGCAGCAACACGATGTTTTGCGCTTTTTGGATTTCACTCAAACTAGAGAGCTGATGCAAGTGTGTTGCGAAGATAAACAAACTGCCGATCTCACGCAATTTCAAAATTGCACTCGCCACAATCGCCAATGCCGATTCGGTCTCCGTACCGTGACTGATCTCATCTCCCAAAATCAAACTGTTAGGGGTGGCACGGTTGAATATATTACGCAACTCCAACATCTCCACCGCAAACGTGGACAACCCTTTATACAGGTTATCTTTGGAGACGATACGCGTCAGCAACTTATCCACAGGAGAAAACCGCATCATCGCACACGGGACAAAAAATCCTGCCTGCGCCATTACCACTGCAATTCCGATACTTTTCATCAGCGACGACTTACCGCTGGAGTTGATCCCGTACAGCAATACGCCGTTGACTTCTTTAGCATTTTCTAATGTCGTGTGCTCTGCATACGTGTGGTTAGCCCCATCCCCTAAAAACAGATCATTGGGGATAAAAATACCGTTTTCTTCGCGCGATTCGATCAACGGATGACGCAAAGCCACCGCTTCAATAAACGTCTTCGATTCATTATTAACCAGAGTGGGACGGACATAGCGGTATTGTTTCGCCACCTTTGCCGCACTGAGAGATACATCGATAACCGCTAAAAAAGAGATCAAATGTTCAATCGCATGGGAAAAACGTTTTTCGATGATTTCCATATGCTCACGATACCGCTCTTTGACCATCGCCAGCATACGAGACTTTGCCCCTGCATTTTCGATGGAAAGATCATCCAGCAGTGCAGAGGTGAGCTTCACCGTTGTTTTGAGTTTGCGTATCTGAAAATCACGGAAAAAATAGTGGCTCCCATCGATGGTGAAAAAGCTGTTGTACAGTACTTCCTCGACATTGACATACCGATTACGGGTCATAAGCAGATGATACCCCTCACTCTCTAGCCACCCGATCGAAGCATACGGACCGCTACCGCCTTCAAAATGTTGATCAATATGATCAATAATCAGCTGCAGCTTCGACTCGTTGGTCTCTTGCAACTGCTCCAATGCATCGATGGCAGGGTCTATCCCTTCATTAAAGAGGTTTTCGTTCACCTGATCACGTCGATATTTCGCACACGAATCAATATCAAAAATACGTTTCAACTCACTGGCACACAGCTGCGCTTCTACGGCGCTGTTTTTATCATAATCGATCCCTAAACGCTTGGCATCCGCGAATAAGCTCTCAGCAGCACTCAACGATGCATGAAAATACGCCAATTCGAAGGGGTGCAACTTACCCAATTTCAGACGGCGTAAAATCCGTTCCAGATCATAGACCTCTTTGAGTTTTGTTTCCAAGGGTGAAATATGATCTTCCATTTTTTCAATCAGATCATACCGTTCATTTAACAAGCTTGCATCGCAGATAGGGTTAAGCAAACGTTCACGCATCAGCCGTTTTCCCATCGCCGTGGATGTTTTATCAATCAACTTTAACAACGTCATTTCATCATGATCTCTGGAGATAATCCCCAACTGTTCCGCCGCATTGTTGCCCAGATACAGATAACGATTGGTTCCCAAAAAGGTAGGACGGTTCATTTTTTCGATGATAGCGGGATCATGATCGATAATCGTATGAATCAGCAGTGCCAACGACTCCGAAGCATACGCAAAACGCTCCAAATCCAAATACTCGATGGGACTTAACAAAGAGCGAATCTGATAGATACGCTCAAACAGCTCATTTTGGTAATCAATACGCAGTCTTTTCTCATTACGGTTGCTGCGATGATGACTTTTGAGTTCCAAATAGCGATTGACCTCTTCTACATCAATACTGCTATCACAATAGGTCACAACCACTTCAGAAGTGAGATAACTTTGCAGTAGGGTAAATATCTCATCGAGGGCATAGGTTTTGTCCTCACGCGTCCCATGTATCTCATTGATCAATGTTTTACCCGTTCCGACATCGATGGCGGCATACCCTACCGAATAAACCCCGTTGTTTTGATCGATTAAAAGAGAAGCAATGTAATTTTCACTCACTTCAGCAATGTAATCAAAATTGGTACCCGGAGAAATAATATTGGAAATATAGCGTTTGATATGAGGCGGTTCACCCTGCTGACGTACAAGAACAATGGTGTATTTTTTGGATTGGACCAAACGGCTGAGATAACGTTCGATGGAGACGGTGGGAACTCCTGCCAAAAGGGGATTTTGAACAGTGGGTTTCGAGAATCGTTTTGTTTTTACGGGTGAGCTGAATGTTCAAAAACTCAGCCACTTCTTTGGCTTTTCCAATCTTGAGATCAGCATTATTGACCTCATACACCTCAAAAAACGACCCTATCTCGATGATGACGAGCGCGTCAGGGCCATATTTGGCCTCACATGCCGCTTGAAGCTCAAAATAGACTTCAGAGAGGAGCTTTTTTTTGTTTTGTAACAGCGCTCCTATCTCTTCAATATTCATCCACATACCTGCTTTAAAAAAGTAATAGATTATAACAAAGGGGGGCTAAAAGAAGACAATGCAAATAATAATTGAAAGGAAAAGAAATCTTGCGCAAAAGGCGCAAGAAAAGGAGAAAAAATTATAAACGTGCGTAAGAGACGCTGATGCACGCTTCGAGAGAAGCGAGCTCTTTGAGGGTCGTTTCACTCACTGCAGAATCAACGATGATAACCGCCAATGCCTGACCACTCTTGTTGCGACCCAAACGGAAATCGGCGATATTAACAGCGTGTGCTGCCAAGGTTGTACCAACATGACCAATTACACCCGGTACATCGGTATTTTTGAACAAAATCATGTTACCTTTTGGCTCAACATCCACACCGAATCCGTTGATGTCCACAATACGCTGTACGTCATCGTTGAACATCGTAGCACTCAGCTCAATCACGTCTTTATCCGTAGTCAATCTAACGGTAACCAAGTTTTTATACACAGGGCTTCCAGGAAGCTCTTCCGTCTCGATTTTGATACCGCGCTCTGCAGCTACAAAATCGGCATTGACATAGTTTATCGTTTCACCTGACATTTCTGCCAATGCACCCACCGTTACGAAAGTAGCAAGAGAGTTGACGTATTGAGCGATATCTCCACGGCCGCTAATTTTGATAGAAACAATCGGTGCTTTGTTCATTTGAGATGCTAAAAACCCGATTTTTTGACTCATCTCTAAAAATGGTTTAACAAAAGAAGGGATTTTTGTTTCATCAATCGGAAGGTTGAGCGCATGCGGATACGCAATTCCCTTTGCCGCTTCAATCGCTTGCTGTGCCGCTTCTAGACCGATATTAAGCTGTGATTCAAACGTATTTGCACCCAAATGCGGAGAGACACAGATATTATCCAACTCCAAAAGCTTATGATCGGTTGCCGGTTCTTTGTTGAAAACATCAATTCCTGCAAAACGGATTTTTCGTGATTTAAGTCCCTCATAAAGAGCCTCTTCATCATACAATCCGCCACGTGCACAGTTAATGAGAACCACACCGTCTTTCATCTTGGCAATCTCTTGCGCACCGATCATCCCCACCGTTTCTTTGTTTTTAGGGGTATGAATGGTAATGATGTCACAGTCTAAAATATCTTGAAAATTCGTCGTATACTTAGCGCCTAAATCCGTTGCTTTTGAAGAATGAATGTAAGGGTCATAAGCAATAACTTCCATTTCAAAGGCTTTGGAACGAATACCGACACGGCTTCCGATATTACCAAAACCGATGACTCCCAGTTTTTTACCTTTGAGTTCATAACCGTACCATTTTTCACGCTTCCAAATACGCTGATTTTTCAAGTGATCATGAGAATACGGAAACATACGCATACAAGACAGCATATGCGTCATCGTTAGTTCTACCGCGGCAATCGTATTGGCAGTAGGAACATTCATAACGATAATTCCCTCTTTTGAGCACCCTGGGATATCCACATTGTCCACACCGACACCGGCACGGACAACCGCTTTTAGTTTTGAACGTGCCGCTTGAATAAACTTATCGTCAACATCTGTTGAACTACGGGTAATAGCAACATCAGCGGTTGCAACAACATCCAACAAAGCTGTTTTATCCATATCAGCCGCAAAAATCATCTCGATTTGATCGTCTGAACGCAGAAGGTTAAGACCCTCTTCATGAATATGATCACAAACAACGATTTTAAATTTTTCCATAGGTTTAATCCTCTTTAAATGACGATAAAGTCGCCGAAATTTGATAGGTTTTTAGTTTTGCTACAAGGTTAGCTAGCTTAGTCTGATCGGCTGAATCAACCAACGCGGTCATTGCCTCCCCCTCTTGATTCAAGAGGTAAGGAAGATTATTGTTTTTAAGTTCTTGTTTAAGACAGAAGAACTCATATGAATCTTTCAAAGGAACGGTTAGACGATAGCGTTGAGCTTTTGCATGACTCTCATTATCATCTAATGCAATGGTCACTTCATTGACAGGGTAAACGTACTCTTTTTCATTACTGATATTAAAATGCTTAATCCACCCGCTCGAACTCTCGTCCGAGGCTATGGGTTTTGACGTTTGATCCAAAGCTATATCCCGACTTAGTACAGGTGCTGCGGGATTAATTTCAATCATAAATACGACGATAAAGACAGCTACAACAATGGCAATCGTTGGGAAAAGCCAATAAGCGAATCGTCGCATCACAAATTATTTAAATTTATCTTTGATCAAATCACCGAGACTGTGCGCATCGTTATCGTTAATTTCATTGAGCATCTCTTGGTCTTTGATACGTTCTAGTTTGCGTACTGAAAGACGGATACGGTCACGTTTTGCATCGATAACCATAATAACCGCATCAATCACTTGACCGATTTGAAGTTCTTCAGGCTCCATTGGTGAAAGGTCTTCATTACGGATCAACGCATCAACTCCGCCTTCCAATGAAACAAATACACCGAAATCTTTAATATCACGAACGGTTGCACTGACAACTTCGTTCATTTTATGATTAAGTGCGAATTTATCGATTGGGCTCTCTTCCAATGATTTGCGGTTCAAAGAAATTTTTTCATCTTCAACGTTGATTTTTGCTACTTTTACTTCAATCTCATCGCCGACTTTGAGTGTTTCTTTACATTTCGCATTTTTGTCCCATGAAAGATCTTGATTATGAAGCAATCCTTCTACGCCATTGATTTTGATAAAGGCACCAAAATCAGTCAAAGAAGTGACTGTTCCTTTAATCACATCACCTTCACGTGTTTTTTTCATAAACTCTTCAAACGGTTTTGGCTGAAGACGCTTATACGATACACGCAATTTATGGGTATCAGAATTAATCTCGATAACTTCAACATCAATTTCTTGACCCATAGTGAGATAATCTTTTGGATGCTTGATGTTTTTATCCCATGTGATTTCAGAGATGTGCAAAAAGCCTTCAATATCATTACCCAAATCAACAAAAACACCGTATGGCTCAATGTTGCTGACAGTAACCGTAATGGTATCACCCTCATCCAATGCTTCTTCTACTTCTTTCCATGGATCGGATTGAACCGCTTTGATAGAGAGAGAAAGGTGACGTTTTTCTTTGTCATACGCGATTGCTTTGACATTAACGATATCGCCTTCTTTATAAAGTTTAGACGGATTAACCGGACCTTTGTAGCTGATTTCATTGTAATGAACCAAACCGTCAATTCCGCCAGCATCTACAAACATACCGTAGCTCGTAATCTTTTTGATGGTACCTTGGATAACTTTACCCTCTTCCATCAATGCGTCGATCACTTCTTTTTTACGCTTACGCTCATCATTGAAAAGCTTGCGGCGAGAAACAACAATGGATGCTTCCGCTGCGTCTACTTTGACCACTTGCGCTTTAATGGTTTTACCGACAACTTGATCCGTATCTTTGAACGCTGCTAATGAGCGAGGAAGGAAGAAATGAACATCATCTGCTTCTAAAAGGTATCCGCCTTTGTTCTTTTTTGTAACCAATGCTTCGATTACAACAGACTCAAAGTCCTCTTTATGAGCATTGATAAATGCCAATGTTTTCTCTTGTTCAAGTACTTTTTTGTACGAAATCTTTGGACGCTCATTGTAATGTCCGATTACCATTACGGTAATTTTATCGCCAACGTTAAAAAGAAGATTTCCTGATGCATCACGAATTTCATCCAATGAAAGGATACCCTCAAGCTTTTCACCAACGCCTACCAATGCGCGGTTATCACCCTCTTGGATCTCTACTACTTCACCTTCTGTAATGCGTGTGGATTCTTGCTCTTTGAACGATGCCTCCAGCATTTCAGCAAAATTTTCTTCTTCAAATGCTTCGTTATCGAAAGCCATGCCTATTCCCTTGTAACTAAAATTGGCTGATTATAGCGTAAAAATGCTTTTTTTTTGATTAGGAAATAGGAGATTAGAGTTGCGTTAAGGCTTTGATTTTTTCAATGACACCCTGAATAATCCAATCGGGTGTAGAAGCACCTGCACTGATACCGCACAGATTTTTATTCACAAACCATTCGGACTTTACATCCAAATCGCTCTCAATATAGTAACTGTCAGGGCATTCACTCAGGGCAATGGAGTGCAGTTGTTTGGTATTGGAAGAGTTTTTTCCCCCGATAACAATCATTACGTCAGCTTCCTGTGCCAATTTGGATATCGCATCTTGATTTTCCAGTGTAGCGTTACAAATCGTATTAAAGACACGTACTTCTTTGTGCGTCATCATCAATTTTGCGACAATTTGCTGATATTCTTCTATTTTTCGGGTCGTTTGGGCAACCACCGCTACTTTTTCTCGCAAATGCAACTGATCAACTTCTTCAACAGAGTTAACCACATAAGCTGACCCTGAGGCATAGCTTTTTACCCCCTTGATTTCAGGATGGGATTCATCTCCAAAAATCAGAATATCATAGCCTTGCTCGCTCATCTCTTCACAAATTTGCTGAGGCTTGGTGACGTATGGGCACGTTGCATCAATCACATTGACCTGACGCTCATGCAAAAGAGAAAGTTCCTCTTTTGGAATTCCGTGTGTACGGATAACCGCCGTATCACCTGAGTGAAAGCTGTCCAAATTTTCACTCAAAGCGACATTAAAATCACGTTTAAGGCGATCAATCTCATTCGCATTATGAATCAATGGTCCATAGGTTGCAGAGTTACGGTTTTCTTCCGCAATTTTTATCGCACGTTTAACGCCAAAACAAAATCCGTAATTCTCTGCTAATTGTATTTTCATCGTATTACCTTCGTACATTGCCCTAATAACTCAAAAAAATTCGGAAATGAGGTATTAATACACTCGATATCTTCCACTTCCATACCACATCGTAATCCTGCTATTAAAAAACTCATAGCGATACGATGATCGCCGTAGCTGTTAACGCACGCTTTACGTAAAGTGCCCCCATTTACGGCATATCCGTCAGGATATTCTTCCGTAGTGATGCCGCATAAATTGAGATTATCAACCACGGTTTTAATACGATCAGACTCTTTAACCCGCAACTCTTCGGCATTTTTAATGATGCTTTGTCCGCTGGCACATGCCATAGCAATCGAAAGGGCAGGAAGTTCATCAATAAGCCACGAAATGTTTTCCTCTACGACTACTGCTTTTAAAGGAGCACTTTTAACCGTAATAGTACCGATAGGTTCATAGCGTTCATCCGTAATATCATACGTAATGTTCGCTCCCATACGCTCCAGCACTTTAAACGCTTCAATACGGGTCACATTGAGAGTAACGCCTTCCAATACTGCACTTGCATTGGGAGTAATCGCTGCCGCGACCGCAAAGAAAAAAGCACTGGAAGGATCGGCAGGAACACGTATGTTTAAGGGTTTCAATGCCTTCTCAAGCGGCCACACTTTCGTAATTAGCCCCTGTGTCTCAATATGCGCCCCCATTCCCTTGAGCATCCGCTCTGTATGGTCACGGCTAAGTTCAGGCTCATAATAGGTACACACGCCATCCGAACGCAATGCGGCTAATATCATGGCACTTTTTACTTGGGCTGAAGCAATTTTGGATTCATAGTTAAACGCTTGCAAAGAAGCGCCGCGTATAGAAAGAGGAGCCAAATCCCCATCAGCCCTACCATCAAGTTTCGCACCGATATTGCGAAGCGGTTGAGTAACCCGTTTCATCGGACGACGCTTGAGGTATTCATCTCCTGTAAGGATAAAATGCCCCTGCGCAGAGGAAAGCAGTCCGCAAAAAAGGCGCATTCCTGTCCCTGAATTGCCACAATCCAATATTTCAGAACTCTCTTTGATTCCATTGGAGGTGATGGTGATCACGGATCCGTCATCGTGAATATCTGCTCCCAATTGCCCTACAATTTTCAACGTATTGAGCGTATCCTCTGCACGTAAGAAATTTTCAATACGGCTCTCACCCTGCGCTAAAACAGCAAACATCGCTGATCGGTGTGAAATGGATTTATCACCGGCTATTGCATCGCTTTTAAAACTAAAGGCATCCGCAGATTCAACACATGCACGCATCATCGCAAGCTCACTCCCAGTTCTTCTTTAAGTCCTGTCAAAATCCACTCGATCGCTGCGGTTATCTCTTCTTCTTCAAGTGTTTTTTCTTCTGATTGCAAAACAAAACGCAAACTAAGACTCACTTTGTCTCCTAAGCTTTCCGATGCATAACGGTCAACCGGATAATAACGCTTAATCTCTGCACTTACGTGCTTGGCTATGACCTCTTTAATCGCTTCATACGTCAGTGATTTGGGAATTAAAATACTCAAATCTCTAAAAGATGCCTGATATTTTGAAAACGGTTTAGCTTGAATTAATCCAAACGCGAGTTGATCCATATCAAGCTCACATACGTAGGTGTGTCCAAGATCAAGTTCCTCTTCCACCTGTGGATGAACTCTGAAAAGTTCTCCGGCTTCACGACCCGCTATTATAACTTTAGCACACATATACGGATGAGCCAAGCTGTGCGTCGTTGTGTGCGCAGTCATCTCAAAACTCCCTACGATATCACTAATACGCTGAGTGAACGTCGTAAAATCGATAGCCGGTGCTTTTCCAGCATTGGAAAGTTTATCCATCTGAGATGCGCCACTGATAATAAATGAAATACGCTTAGTCTCATTACGGTTGACATCAAAAACCATCCCGCATTCGAATAAAGCAATTTTCTTCTGATTGACTTTGACATTGGCACTTGCGGAAAGCAACAGCCCCATGAGTAACGTTGGACGAAGAGTATCCATCGTTGCGGTTATCGGGTTAAGAAGCTCTTTACCCTCATCGGTACACGTGAATCCAAAACGCTCTAACGTAGCGCGCTCATTGAAAACAAAATGGACACTCTCAAAAAAACCGCTTTGTGCCGCACGCTGCCGATACATTCGTGTTTTACGGTATTCCTCAAAATCGACTGTGTTTTGGTTATTCTCTGCAAAAACAAGCGGTTTTGAAGGGATATTGTCAATACCCACAATGCGAACAATTTCTTCAATAATATCTTGACGATTAATGATATCATGCCTAAAATGAGGTATTGTGATTGCAAAGATTGACGCTTTTGGCTTACTGACAACCATTCCCAAGTTTTTTAAGATATGGGTTAACGTTGTTTTATCAACCTTCATCCCGATAAAAGATTCAAATTCACTCTCACACATCGTAATTACACGCGCTTCTTTAGGGGTTTGAAGTTCTAAGTGACCGGCATAAATGGTGGATTGTGAATATTGTTCAAACAAATTCATCGTAAAACGCATACCCGCATCAAGTTTTGGCTCACTGCCTCTTGAGGTACGGTAATAATGAGGACAACTCTCAATTTTCGTTTCACCCATCATTTGTGAAATAATTTCAGGTGGGATGTAGCTGGCTTCAATGATTGCAAGCCCTTCATGTGCACTAAAACGAGCCTCTTTTTGCTGTGAAACCCCAATTACTGAGAGTTTTTCTTTGCCATACAATGAAGCATAACCCTTCTCATCTTTTGCAAGAGAGATAATGGATTTAGCATTAGGAGTCTCTTCGAGCATGACAAAAGGATACGCTCGTAAAATAACCCCAGTATTATGGGTTGTATATTGTAAAAATGCATCAAGAACCGTCTCATAACTCTCTTCAATAATCGCCATACGTGCCGCAATCAAAAACGGAACGTTCAACTCTTTGATATCCACAGCTCCAAAAAGAAGTTCCGTGTCAAATGTCTCTGTATGTTGAAGCTGTAGAATACGACCTATTCCCAGTCGCCCCTCTTGTTCTTCTTTTTGACGGACCTCTTTTAGATCTTTATTAAAAGCGGCACTCAAATCACGTGCAATACCGTGAATACTTAGACAATCTCCACGATTAGCCGTCAATTCAATCTCAATAATGTCATCACAAAACAATGGATACGTGTTCAGTTCTTTTCCGATAACAAGCTTTCCGATGCTCTCATCAAGAATCATAATCCCCTCGCCCATAGCAGGAAGTCCGATCTCTTTTGCCGAACAGATCATTCCCAGTGACTCTACACCGCGCAGTTTTGCCGCTTTGATTTTCAATCCATCCGGAAGCACTGCATCCACCATCGCTACGGCGACATGAATACCGGCACGTACATTGGATGCACCGCAAACAATTTGGCGTACATCATTGCCCGTATTTACTTGACATACATTGAGTTTATCCGCATCAGGATGACGTTCACAGCTCTCTACATAGCCGATTACAATTTTATCCGGTACACAAATAGTATCATGACGATCAACTTCCAATCCAATTGCATTTAAGGTTTTAAGAAGCTGTTGTGTTTCAACCCCGCTTAGATCAATCCACTCATCTAACCAATTTTTAGTAACGATCATCTAAACTGCTCCAATAATCTAACATCACCCTCAAATAGGGATCTCAAATCTCCGATACGATGTATCAGCATCGCAAAACGTTCAACTCCAAGGCCGAAGGCATAACCGCTGACATTTTCATAACCCACAGCTTTAAAGACATTTGGATCAACGATGCCGCATCCTAAAACTTCCAACCAACCTGTTTTTGAACAAACACGGCATCCCTCACCTGCACAAAAAATACAGCTGATATCTACTTCGGCTGAAGGCTCTGTAAACGGGAAAAAACTCGGACGAAAACGGACATCAATGTCCCCGAACATCGTTTTCAAAAAATCTTCCAGAATGTACTTCAGATTTGAAAAAGAGACTTTATCCGCTTCTTCTACGACCAATCCCTCGACTTGATGGAACATGGGAGTATGCGTCAAATCGTAATCACGGCGAAATACGGCTCCCGGCGCAATCATACGAATCGGCGGCTGAGTGCTTAACATAGTACGAATCTGTACCGGTGAAGTATGGGTTCGCAAAAGCATAGAGTCCTTGAAATAAAAAGTATCCTGCATATCGCGTGCAGGATGATATTTCGGGAGGTTTAACGCTTCAAAATTATGAAAATCGTCTTCGACCATAGGCCCTGTTTGAACCGAAAAGTTCATTGCCGTAAAATATTCAACAATTCGATCCATGGTTTCCAAAACGGGATGCAGGCTTCCCCTCTCGCTGGAAGCAGCATAAAGACTTACGTCAATTGCTTCTTCTTTCATCGTCTGCTCAAGATGCGCAAGTGCCAAAACAAGTTTACGCTCCAAGAGTAAAGCGTTCAACCCCTCTTTATGAATATTGAGTTCTTTTGCAAACATCCCTTTCTCAGCGTCAGGAACATCTTTCATACGGGCGAACTCAGCGTTCATTATCCCTTTTTTGCCAAAGATAGAAATACGAATCTCTTCAATTTTATCAATTGTATCGGCCGATTTTATAGCGTTGTACCACTCTTCCAAAGCTAAATCTCCATCATTCATTATAGTTAGGCAATTGTAATCAAATCTCTTTTACAATAAGCTTCAAGGCTTCATCTGTATGCTACAATGAGGATAAAAAAAAGGTGTAACATGTGTATTTTTTGTAAAATCGTAGCGAAAGAAATCCCCTCAAACATGGTTGCTGAGAATGAAAGTTTTTATGCGTTTCATGACATCAATCCAAAAGCGCCTGTTCATGTCCTCATTATCCCAAAAGCACACTATGACAGTTTTAATGATATTCCAGGCGAAGTTATGGGAGAAATGGCTACTTTTATGCAAAATGTAGCCAAAGAAGTTGGTATTGATGAAAGCGGCTACCGTATTATCAGTAATATTGGCGAAGACGGAGCGCAAGAAGTTAAACATCTCCACTTTCATCTTTTAGGCGGTGCCCATCTGAAATGGGGTCATTTTGCCGATGCGGACAGTAAAGACTTTTTTTAATTAGGCATTACACCCTTGAAGAGTGCCGAAATCAACGGCACTGCCCCCGCCGCTGATCATTTTTTCATTTTCACGGATCACTTTTCCATTATGCGTGATCGTGTAGGTGATGGCTGTCGTGTCGCGAATGGTATTGATCGTGGAACAATAAGTTTCTAAACTCGCCATTACCCAGCGTGCGGCAAGGGTATCCTCCGCGTTGGAATCAAAACGGTATTCCAAATGAAGCGTATTAAACTTTTTCGGAGCCTCTTCATTTCGTACCACTTCTCCCTCTACTTGCAAGTTTGTTACTTCAAACCCTTGCTGCTTTGGCAACATAATGATATCGGTTGCACTGCACGTGATAATGCCGCTTAAAAAATACTCAATCGGAGAGATTTGAGGGCAATCGATGATAAAACTGCTTTTTTCGGTTTTGGCAACAAATTTCATTGCATCTTGGTGACTTACGGTAATTTTCATTTGGTCTCCTGTAAATAATGGTCAAAATAGACAATCTGCTCCAAAGTACGCACTTCAGCCGTGCCCCCTTGGGATGTGCGGGCATTCATCGAGTGTTCAATGCTCAAATAGCGAATGACATCCTCTTTGATGCGCTCATCAATTGCATGAAGCTCCGAGAATTCAATCTCACTTAGATCAATTCCTAAGACTTCTGCACGAGCAACCGCTTTTCCGGTAATAAAGTGTGCTTCACGAAACGGTACACCGCAATGTTCAACCAGATAATCAGCCAAATCGGTTGCACTCAAATGGCCAAGTTTGCACGCATTTTCCATATTTTCTTTTTTAACGCTCATCGTTTTAAGGGCTTCACGCAAAATTTCCAGTGAAATCTCTGCCGTTTCTACGCTGTCAAACACTCCCTCTTTATCTTCTTGGGTATCTTTGTTATACGCCAATGGAAGTCCCTTCATAACCGTAAGAAGCCCCATAAGGTTTCCGTAAACACGCCCTGTTTTCCCTCGTAATAACTCTGGAACATCCGGATTTTTCTTTTGCGGCATGATCGATGAACCTGTTGAATATTCATCGGAGAGTTCCACAAAACGAAACTCATAGCTTGACCAAAGAATAATTTCCTCTGAAAGACGTGAAATGTGCATCATCAATGTAGAAATATTAAAAAGAATTTCAAGTGCAAAATCACGGTCACTGACGGTATCCAAACAATTGATGCTGACACTGTCAAAATCCAAAAGTTTGGCGGTCATTTCGCGATTGATATTATGCGGTGTACCTGCAAGTGCCGCACACCCGATTGGAGAAACGTTGTTGCGTGCATACGAGCTCTCAAATCGCTCAATATCTCGTTTAAACATCGTTGCATAGGCTAGCATATGAAATCCGAAATTAATCGGCTGTGCATGCTGTAAATGGGTCATACCAGGCAATAATGTTGTGGAATGTTCACGAGCGATATCAACAACGGCCACCATAAGCTCTTTAATCAAAACAATAATTTCACTGTTTTTACGCAAAACATAGCGCCGAAAATCCAAAGCTACCTGATCGTTTCGACTACGTGCGGTATGAAGCTTTTTTCCTGCTTCCCCGATAATCGCCGTGAGCCGTTTTTCAATGGCCATATGCAAATCTTCATCACCGATTTTCCACTCAAAATGACCCGATTCGATCTCGCTTAATACTTGCGCCATTCCCTCTTCTATCGAAGCCAATTCTTGAGAAGTCAATATACCCTGAGCGCAAAGCATTTGGGCATGTGCAACAGAACCTTCGATGTCCTCACGGTACAATTTTTGATCAAACATAATAGAAGCATTAAAGTGTTCTAGCAGTGACGATGCATCCTGTGCAAACCGTCCGGACCACATTTTTTCCATGATCTCTCCGTATTGTATAAAAAGTTAAAGGATTTTAGCGGAATTTGGTTGAGAAAAAAGCATCATCCCAAAGGATGAAGCTTAAAGTAGGGAGAGAGGAGTTAATTACAAGCGGGGACGTTTCCGCTGTCTCTGGCATACTCAGTTAGGAAGTCTTCAAGATGTCTCGAGTCTTTGGTAAACTTACGACTTTCAAAATATTCCCATGACGCTTGCGCTCTTTTAGAAGACATATGGATATCGGCAAGTTTTTCACCTTTTTTATCCATAAATTTTTCCCACGTAGACATTTTTTTAGAAGCCGCCAATTCTTGCCCGCCACCGTGACACCCTTTACAGCTTTCAATGTATGCTTTTTGCCCTTTGTACGTTGCTGCGGTAAGCACTGAAGCTGCTAATAAAAAAGAAAGTGCCATTAATTTATTAAATTTTGTCATCAAGATAGTAGTTCCTGTTATAAAAAATGTAAATCAATGGTACATTAGTAATTCTAATAGATTGCTTAATATACCTATCATCAAACACATAGCAGTGCATGAATGTAGCAATCCGTTAAAGTTGGTATTTTTTCTCCAGATGAGGATCTAAATCCCAAAGTGAAAGCGATTTTAATTTTTCAACGACAGCAGGGGTACAGTTTACATCTCCCGGCCATTGGCGCGCAAAACCGTCATAATGATTTTTAGACGTTCCATCCACACAAACCATAGAGCCATTTATCATAATATCACGTCCTGCATCCATATTGTTGGTCACACGCCACAATAACATGTACGGATTATGAATGTCATTGTTTTTAGCATCGACAACGATCACGACTCTCAAATATCTTTGTAACGATGAAAGCATCTCAGCCATCCGCGCAAGTGAGCGTTTTTTGGTAACACTGATAACCGTAATGGGATTAGCAGTATGTCTCATGTATTGAGTCACCTCTTCTACTTCACTCATTAATGGTTGTATCAATCCAAAAAGCTCACTGCTATCAACCACTTCAGGTCCAGTCACAGAATAAGAAGCAGTCAAATCGATGCCCAGTTTTCCACCTATAAGAGCCTCTGGACTGGAATGATCCAGTGCATCCGTGATCCCCTCGGTGATAAAAATACATTTTGGCAAGAAACGGTTGAGCGCATAGGTTGCTAACGCTTCATAATTGGTCAGCTTTGGTGCATCTTCGCCGAAGAAGAGCGCATGCTTAACAAAACTCATCTGTCCTGATCCCCAAAAGAGATGCATAAATTGTCTGGCGTGTCCTTTATATAAGATACGCATCTTTGCCAAAATAAGATTATGAAATACCCCATTTTCCGGCATATGGTAATCGATCAAGTCTGAAGCATTCGTTTGAAGCAATGGCAAAAATACCCGTTCCGTAGCCCAACCCATGTATTTATCTTCCAAAGGGGGCTTACCCACAACGGTTGCTAAATAATGCGGATTTTTTCGACTGGTAATGGCGCTGACTTCCAGTGCAGGATAGTGCTCTTGGAGTGTGTAATAGCCCGTATGATCGCCAAAAGGGCCTTCAATCATCATTTTCTCAGGATCAACCCATCCCTCAATCACAAAATCAAGATCTTCAGGGACATACAGCGGTGTAGTGATCGATTTCACCAGTTTCACCGTCTCTTTTTTAATCAATCCATATAACAGCAATTCATTGACCCCATACGGCAAAGGAGCCGTTGCACACCATGTGTACAACGGATCGCCGCCGATACCGATGGAAACGGGCATTTTTTTACCCGCACGCTGGTATTGATCAAAAAAATGGGAGGAGTCTTTGTGGATTTGCCAGTGCATCCCTAGATGATTTTTATCATAAACTTGCAAACGGTACATCCCTAGATTAACCACTTCTCCCTCTAAGCTTTGGGTATACACCTGTCCCATCGTAATAAAGGGACCCCCATCTTCTTCCCATGTAGTGAGAATCGGTAAGTCGTATAAGTCAATATCATCACCTTGAACGATCAGCTCTTGACACGCACCGCGTGTTTTGAGTTTTTTTGGGAAAATGTCTTTCATGTTGAAAAGGTCTCCCAACATTCCTACTTTTTCTTTAAAACTTTGCGGCGGTTTCATGTGCAACAGTTTTTTAATCTCGGAAGCCACCCCTTCGACATCCCGCCCGAATAAGAATTCGGTACGAGCATACGAGCCAAAAAGGTTCATGACGACAGGAGTCGTAAACGTTTTATTATTTTTACTATCCAAAGGATGGGTAAACAAAAGGGCCTTACCACCCCCCTCTTTTTTGACTTCGGCATACGCTAAATGAGGAATTTCAAGGTTAATATCCAAAGGGGTATCAATGATACGAAGCTCGTTACGCCCTTTTAATAACTCCAGTGTTTTGGCAAGTGTCATGCTTTGTGTCCGTTTGCCATAGCTTCGGCACGACTTAATAACTCCATGGCTCCTTGATCGATCAAACGCTGTGCCATCGCTTCACCTACCCCTGCAACCGCATCACGAGAGACATTAAGCTCTTCACCCATCATCTCTGTACCATCGGGAAGTC
>JAMCPS010000024.1 GCA_023379705.1 Campylobacterota bacterium | reverse complement strand
GCCAATGTCATGATGTCTTAGTGATTTTGGATGAAGCACACAGCAGTGGAGTAATCGGCGAGAATCTTATGGGAATTCTTGATTATTACGACATTAAACCCACTCCCAATATGATCAAAATGGGAACGCTTGGAAAAGCCTACGGAAGCTTCGGCGCGTATGTCCTTTCGTCCGGGCATATCAACGACTATCTTATCAATCGGGCTAAGAACGTTATATACGCAACGGCACCTTCGCTGTATGACACGGTATTGGCACATCATGCTCTCAATTATATTCAAGACAATGTCACAAGTTTAAAAGAAGCGATTACGGTACGTCAGCGTATTGTAAAAGAGATACTTGGATTTGATATTGATGGGTTGATTGTTCCCATTGAAATCGGCGATAATGATCGAGTGATGCAATTGCAAAAGTCTCTCAAAGAAGAGTTGGGAGTTTTGGTAGGTGCCATTCGTCAGCCAACGGTTAATCGCGCGATTATTCGCCTGATAGCACGGCTTGATATCTGCGAAGAGACTTTGGTACGAGTGTGTGAACGTTTTAGTCACAATACGCTAAAATAACCTTATGAGTAGTATTCATATTGATGGTTTGAGTGTTGCGCATGGGGAGTCGATGCTGGTTGATTGCAGTTTCGAGATCGGACGTTCACTTGCGTTGGTGGGTGAGAGTGGAAGTGGAAAATCGCTGATTCTCAAAGCTCTTTTGGGCTTATGTGACACTGCTTTAGATGTACGTTTGCAAAAGCGTTCACCCTTTGAGTGGAACAGAGGCAAAAGCGTAGCGCTTGTTCCTCAAAATCCTTTTACGGCGCTCTCGCCGCTGACGCGGATTAAAGATCAAATGTTCTTGACAAATGAACGTTCAGAAGAGTTGTTTTCCTTGTTGGGATTGAATATTTCGTTGTTAGAGCGGTATCCTAATGAACTTTCAGGGGGACAATTACAGCGAGTGGTTGTGGCAATGGCCCTTGGATCTAATCCAAAGCTGCTGTTATTGGATGAACCGACAACAGCGTTGGATGGTGACTCTCGCATGGTGATGATTGAGCAGTTGCTCTCTTTGCAAGAGATATTGGGATTTTCGCTCCTCTTTGTAACTCACGATATGGGTGTTGCGGCAGCATTGTGTGAGGATATATGTGTTTTGCAAAAGGGTAAAATTATTGAGAGTGGAAATTTGAAAAAAGTCTTAGAAAATCCAAAGATGCCGTATACATGCCAATTGATAGAAGCTGATTTTAAAAACCGGGAATACAGAAAATGAATAAAAATTTATGGATCGCACTGGGTCTTGTTATCATAGTACCGCTGGGGTATTTAGGATACGTTATTTACAGTTTTGAATACGAAACTCGGCGTTTGATCAACTACAAGCCAAGGTTGACTACCGAAGTTTATGACCGAAACGGCGAAAAGATTGCCAACTTATTCAGTAATGAACACCGTTATTACGTATCCATAGACAACATCCCTCCTCGTCTTATTGAAGCATTACTTGCGATTGAGGATACCGACTTTTTTGAGCACAGTGGGGTTAATCCTGATGCGATTATGCGTGCTATCATCAAAGACGTCAGCGCCGGAAAGCTCAAAGAGGGTGCGAGCACGATTACTCAGCAATTGGTAAAAAATGCCCTTTTAACGAGAGAAAAGAAATTTTCGAGAAAGTTTAAAGAGGTTCTATACGCAATACGTATAGAGCAGGAGCTTACGAAAGAGCAGATTTTAGAGCGTTATTTTAATGAAATCTATTTGGGGCATGGTTATTATGGAATCAAAACGGCTTCAGATGGTTATTTTAGAAAAAGTCTTAAGGAGCTGACGCTCAAAGAGATGGCAATGCTGGTGGCTCTACCAAAAGGGCCTAATTTTTATGCGCCGACTAAAAACTATGAGTTGAGTTTGGGTCGTGCTAATCGCATTATTGAGCGGATGTTAAATCTTGGATGGATTGATCAAGAAACGTATGATCGTGCAACACAGGAACGCCCAAAAGTTTACAATGACACGTTGAGTAAGAATTCAGGTCCGTATGTTATTGATGAGGTTATGCGTCAGCTTGGCGATGCTTTTCCGGACATTCGAAGCGGCGGATATAAAATTTACACCACTATCGACATGCGCCTTCAGGAAGCGGGTTACAAGGCGCTTCAGTCAGGACGTAACGAGATCATAGACCGAGCACAGGAAGCTGGAGAATTGGATGCCAATATACAATCACAGTTAAATGGTGCCTTAATGAGCTTGGACCCCAATACAGGTGAGATCTTGGCAATGGTTGGAGGATATGATTATTCAACAAGTCCCTATAACCGTGTAACACAGGCAAAGCGCCAACCGGGTTCTGCATTTAAACCGTTTATTTATCAAGTAGCATTGGACAGCGGTATGTCTCCCGCATCTTTGGTCCCTGATATTGCCCGTACTTATACCTATGCAGGTGAGGGCGGTGAAGAAAAAACATGGAAACCTAAAAACTATAAAAATGAGTATAAAGGGATGGTAACGATCCGTGATGCGCTCACCCATTCTCGTAACTTGGCGACGATCAATATGGTAAGTGATATGGGTTTTGGAAAAGTTGTTGATGGTCTGCATCGTTATGGAATCGTAGAAAACCTCCCTCCTGATCTCTCCATTGCGCTTGGAACAATCGGGGTGTCTCCTTTTAATTTGGCAAAATATTATACGATGTTTGCAACAGGGGGTGTATTGACAAATCCGATTCTGATTCGCCAGGTGATCACTCCCAAAGGGGAGACATTCCGCTATGAAAACAAGCGTCGTCAAGTCAACACGCGTGAACAAATTTATCTTATGACCTCGATTTTGCAAGATGTCGTTCGATACGGAACCGGAACGGGGGCAAGTGTTCCAGGGCTTGAAATCGCCGGTAAAACAGGGACAACGAATAAAAATGTGGATGCATGGTTTATAGGATATTCACCTACGGTGGAGACGGTAGTGTGGATGGGACATGATAACAATACGCCAATGCGGCGAAGTGAAACAGGAGGGCGGGCAGCGGCTCCTATTTTTCGTTATTATTACCAAGACTTATTGCGTATTTATCCAAATACCAAGCGTTACTTTGATCGACCTGCAGGTGTTTATACAGAAGGTCAAGGAGATTCAAATGCAACTGAAAACTTTACCGATGTTTCTCAAACTCCTGATGCATGGTAACGATCCGTGATGCGCTCACCCATTCTCGTAACTTGGCGACGATCAATATGGTAAGTGATATGGGTTTTGGAAAAGTTGTTGATGGTCTGCATCGTTATGGAATCGTAGAAAACCTCCCTCCTGATCTCTCCATTGCGCTTGGAACAATCGGGGTGTCTCCTTTTAATTTGGCAAAATATTATACGATGTTTGCAACAGGGGGTGTATTGACAAATCCGATTCTGATTCGCCAGGTGATCACTCCCAAAGGGGAGACATTCCGCTATGAAAACAAGCGTCGTCAAGTCAACACGCGTGAACAAATTTATCTTATGACCTCGATTTTGCAAGATGTCGTTCGATACGGAACCGGAACGGGGGCAAGTGTTCCAGGGCTTGAAATCGCCGGTAAAACAGGGACAACGAATAAAAATGTGGATGCATGGTTTATAGGATATTCACCTACGGTGGAGACGGTAGTGTGGATGGGACATGATAACAATACGCCAATGCGGCGAAGTGAAACAGGAGGGCGGGCAGCGGCTCCTATTTTTCGTTATTATTACCAAGACTTATTGCGTATTTATCCAAATACCAAGCGTTACTTTGATCGACCTGCAGGTGTTTATACAGAAGGTCAAGGAGATTCAAATGCAACTGAAAACTTTACCGATGTTTCTCAAACTCCTGATGCATTGCAAGAGCAGGCACCAAAGACCGATGAACAATTGGTCTTTTAGGAGCGTGAGATGAGGGGCTGTTTTTAGTTTCTTGCGAACGTTGATTTCCTTAGTTTGATTTTTCTTCTTCTGATTAAATAATAATAAATAATATTTCTAAATAATACGATATAATAATTTGTTATAAAATTACTCTACAAGGAATTTCAAATGGGAACAGTACTGGTGTTGATAGGCATAGGGTTTGTATTTGGTCTTTTGGTTTTTTTCTTTTGTGAAGAAAAGTCACTTAAGGATGTAAAGTTTTCTGATATGAAATGTATGATCACGGAAGAGGCTAATATATCGGAATGTTTTGAAAAGTTTAAAACAGTTCGTTATCTGGCTTTTTATTTTGCGGTCATGTTTGTTTTTGATGTTCTTATCGCAAACTTTATTTATCTTCCAAATGGTTACGGTCTTCTTGAGATAACATTGTATACGTTTGTACCATCTCTTGTTGGCTCAGGTATTATCTTGCTTGTCAAATGGACGTATCAACCGATTATTAAACTTGTCTCATCATTTTTATTTGGGTCTATTTTTATGGGTGCGTCAGGATTGGCTTTCGTCTTAACTTACCTTATAAACGGCTAAGAAGAAGTGAGGTTCTTTTTATAGAACCTCTGCTGAATAAGAATAATTAGATATCAGTGTTTTTTCGTCGCTTGCGTGAGATAAAACCAAACGCTCCCTCCGACGATAAGGAGCATAACTGGGGCAAGATAAGGCTTATCGGAAACCATCTTATACCCTTCGATCAGTGCACCGCCAAAAAGATAACTTCCCCCTCCTACAACGATAGTCCAGACGAGTGCTCCCAGTGCATTGTAGGTACTGAACTTCCAGAAACTGTATTTACTCAATCCAATCGCAAGTGGGATGAGTGTTTTAAGACCGTATATGAATTTTTTCATAATGATGATCCACGAGCCGTGGCGCTTCATGAGCAGATGGGAAAAGGCAAGTTTGCGCTTGTGTTTTTTTAAATATTCCATCATCTCACTTTTATGATAACGGGACATATAAAACAGCAGAGTGTCTCCGATAAAATTAGCGATGAAGGCAATGCTCATAGAGAGCCCCAAGTCCATTTTTCCCATAAAACTCAAAACTCCGGCACCTAGCAAGGCGAGAAATCCTCCGCCCAATGAGTATAAAAAGACGACCAAGTAACCGTAAGTCGTGAGATTGCTGAGCATATCATCCATTTTAATTCCTAGTGTGTATATTTCATTAATCTAATTCTCAAAAAACACGTTTTTTGTAGCTTTAGGGGGTCGTAGGGACATTTGTCCCTGCCACTAAAACGGATGTATTCGTTTTAGTGTGTAGCATCATAGTTTCCTAATTTTTGCAATTTCATCACGCAGACGCGCAGCTTCTTCAAATTCGAGCTTCTTGGAAGCCTCTTTCATTTTGACAGTGAGTTCATCTACCAGTTTTTTACGTTCGGCAGCAGGGAGTGTTTTCGCTTTTTTCGATCGGTTGTAGAGTTCACCTACGTCTTCGAGTTTGAGGTTTTCATCCAGTGATCGTGCGGTTGTTATGGGGGTTATGCCATGGGCTGCATTATGAGCTTCTTGGATGGCACGCCTGTCATTGGTTTTTTTGATCGCACGCTCCATCGAACCTGTGATCTTATTGGCATAGAGGATAACCCTGCCTCGAGAGTTACGTGCCGCACGTCCAATGGTTTGGATAAGTGAGGTTTCAGAACGCAAAAATCCCTCTTTATCGGCATCCAAAATAGCGACGAGACTCACTTCAGGCAAATCCAAACCCTCACGCAGGAGATTGATTCCGATGAGAACATCAAAATCTCCTACACGCAATCCGCGTATGATTTGGTTACGTTCTATGGTGTCGATTTCGGAGTGCATGTATTGCACTTTGACCCCTAGGTCGGCGAGATATTTTGTGAGGGCTTCTGCCATCTTTTTGGTCAAAACCGTGAGCAATACACGATCCCCCAATGCGACGGTTTTGACGATTTCATCATGAATGTCTTCAACTTGGTTGGTCGATGATTTTATCGTGATGGGTGGATCGAGCAGTCCTGTGGGACGGATAACCTGTTGAGCAACCGTGGAGCTAAGCTCCATCTCCTGCAATGCGGGGGTTGCCGAAACAAAGAGATAGTGAGGTGCTTTTGCCAAATACTCATCGATCATCAGCGGACGATTGTCCAGGGCACTGGGGAGACGAAAACCATAGTCTACTAAAACTTCTTTACGACTGCGGTCTGCCGCATACATCCCACGAAATTGCGGCAAGCTCACATGTGATTCATCAACAATGATGAGAAATTTGTCATGATGCAAGGTAAAATAATCGAGCAAAGTATACGGAGCCTCTCCCGGCTGTTTATCGGTCAAAAGGCGCGAATAGTTTTCAATCCCCTTGCACATTCCGGTGGCTTGGAGCATTTCGAGATCAAATTCACACCGCTGACGCAGGCGTTGTGCTTCGACTATTTTGCCTTGAGCTTCAAGCTCTTGGAGTCTCTCTCCCAGCTCATCTTCGATACGTTTGATAGCGCGGGAGAGTTTGTCTTGACTCACAGCAAACTGGCTCGTGGCATAGACGGTAACGGTATCATGGTTCTCAGTCACCGTGTTGCTCAGCGGTTCAAAATAGATGATCCGCTCCACTTCATCTCCGTAAAATTCAACCCGTATCGCCTGATCTTGCCAATAGGGAGGATAGATGTCGATCACTTCCCCATTGACCCGAATGTTCCCGCCGTCAAAATAGGCATCGTTACGCGTATACCCCATCTCAACCAAACGAAGAAGAAGTTGTTTTTGATTGATCTCATCGCCTATGGCGATCACCTGCACCATCTTCTCATACTCTTCAGGATCTCCCAACCCGTAGTTAGCTGAAACAGAGGCCACGACGATAACATCATCATAGCTTAGAAGATTGGCAGAGGCAGAGAGACGCAAACGCTCTAGTTCTTCATTGATCGAGCTGTCTTTTTCAATGAACAGATCTTGGCGCGGAATGTACGCTTCGGGCTGGTAGTAATCGTAATACGAAACAAAATACTCAACATGGTTTTGTGGAAAGAAAGATCGAAACTCACTGTACAGCTGAGCCGCAAGAGTTTTATTATGGGTCATGATGATCGTAGGTAGCTGTACGCTCTCGATAACCTTCGCCATTGTGTACGTTTTACCGCTACCCGTGACACCTTCTAACGCTACAAAACGCTCACCATGCTTTATGGCAGAGGAGAGTGTATCAATAGCAACGGGCTGATCACCAGCAGGTTGATACGGGGTATGGACTTTAAAAATCGGCAATAGTTGACCCTGAGTTAGTTTCTATAATAGTGGTCGAATTATAGCGCAATTGCTGTTTTCTAAAGAGGACTACTGCCTATAGGCTACTACTTTAAGGTGAGGTTTCGAATGAGGTTTGTGAGAAAAAGGGGCGTAATAAAAAAAACGAGAGGCTAAATTATCGTTTTTTAATTATACCTAAGGTCTAATTCTTTTTCGTATTTTTATCATTGCGTTTTTCTTTTAAACTTTTTGTTGGTGCTTTTTTAACTGCTTTTTTTGAATCTTGACCTTTTGCCATAATATCCCCTTTATTTCGATTTGTTAATCATATAATCGTTCACACATAGTATACGACTTATACTTAAAAGGCAGTGTGGAATAACACCCATCTTATAGACACATTAGTGTTTGTAGTTTTTTATTATTTTATACCAAGCACGATACTCACCATCGTATCAACATCATCCATTTCATGAGGATGCAATGAAGCAATTGAATCAGAAGTTAATCGCTTATTATCGATTGAGCGGACTTGATCGATAACGATATCTGAATCATAATCCAATGCATCTCGTTTATTAATGCGATACCGAAGAGGTTGGGCATCATCGATTAGTTTAGTGGATAGCGGAATGACTATGGTTGTTGTATGCCCTATGCTATTTAGCATATCACTTTGGTAGATCAATACGGGTCGTATTTTACCTATTTCATCCCCTTTTTTAGGATTGAGGTTGGCTAAATATATATCACCGCGTTTCATACCAATCCATCATTGAGTGTATCATCCCATTCTTGAGCCATAGTCAACGAATGCTCTCGCACTTTTAAGGATGCTCGTTTCATTTGCTCTTTGAGCTGTTCTTGTTTTAATGCTTCACGATAATAATGGACTGAGCGGCGGATCAACTCGCTCTTTGTAATTTTGAGTGTCTTCACCATGTCATTCAGTGTTTCATAAAAGGTGTCATCTGATTTTAATGTGATCGTATGCATGATCTCTCCAATCAATATAATTTTATGTATTATAGCAAGTTACTTACTTTAGTATTACTAAATTACTTAAATACTTTATTTATCAAAGAACTTATAGAAAACCCAATTTTTACCAAGACAACTGCCTCTACACTGCCCAATCAAAAAATATTAAAAATTAATTGCTGTTTTTTATAGGAGTATTATAGGCTTCTGACATTTTAGCTGCGCTTGTCTAGAAAATCTAGATCAGTATAGTTATGTCATATTTTAATCACAAAAAGATATAAACTATATTATTTGATAAATAGATATTACGAATAAGGTATAATCATATTAAAATTATTCAAATTAGTGAGTTATATTTAATTTTTATGACATTTTAAAATAAAAGAAAAAATAAAATGAATCCTATAAAGTTTACTCAAAGCCTTCGGTTTAAACTGCTATTACCTGTTTTCTATGCAATCGTATTTTTAGCTCTTGTTTTGCATTTTTTTTGGATGCCGGTACATATCAATGATGCGCGTGATGATTTTAAGCAAACACAGATACGGATGCTGAGTATTTTACAACAGGCCTTGACGAAGCCGTTGGTAAATCATGACATCAAACAAGTACAAATCATTCTTGAACAAAGTAAAATGGATATACCAGAATGGATTAGTATAACTTTGGAAGATTCCAGCGGCAAGCGTCTTTATCCGCAGGTCTCTTCCAAATTACCCATAGGAAATGAAATTTTATGGTTTACTCAAAAATTGTCGTATCAGGGTACTAATCTAGGGCAGCTCACCGTAGCAAGCGATTCGATGAATAGAATAAAAGCAGAAAGTACCCGTATTTTTATCTTAGAAAGTTGGTTGCTATTGCTTTTAGCTCTAACCGGTGCCAGTTTTATATGGTTGCAAAGTCGTATTCTTCTTCGCCCTTTAAAAGATATGGAATACGTAGCTACACGGATGGGGGATGATGATTTTTTAACATTATTACCTAATATATCGAATGACGAAGTAGGGCAGCTGGTACGAGCATTTGAAGTAATGCGGGACAAGCGCTTGTTAGCTGAGAATCGTTTACAGTTAGCGGCTAGTGTATTTATACATGCCAGAGAGGGGATTTTAATCACGGATCTCAATGGTATGATTGTAGATGTGAATGATGCATTCACCCGCATAACCGGATACACACATGAAGAAGCCTGCGGGAAAAATCCGCGTATGTTAAAATCCGGACGTCAAAGTACAGAGTACTACACTCAGATGTGGCAATCTCTCAGCGAAAATGGCCATTGGCAAGGTGAAGTATGGAATCGCCGTAAAAATGGTGGGACCTATGCCGAAATGATTACCATCAGTGCTGTGACTGATATCACGGGAAAAGTACAACATTATGTTGCTTTATTTACAGACATTACACCTATGAAAGAGCATCAGCATCAGCTCGAGTACATTGCCCATTATGATGCGTTAACCAGTCTTCCCAATCGGGTACTTTTGGCTGATCGGCTGGAACAAGGGATGATGCAAAGCATGAGACGAGAGCGTTCATTGGCTGTTGTGTATCTTGATTTAGATGGCTTTAAAGCTATCAATGATACGTATGGTCATGACACAGGTGATAAACTTTTAGTAACAGTTTCAGAACGCATGAAAGGAGCTTTACGCGATGGTGATACCCTTTCACGCATTGGGGGTGATGAGTTTGTTGCTATCCTTGTCGATTTGGAAGAACCGGAGCATTGCACACCAATATTAGAGCGTTTATTGGAAGCAGCCTCTGAACCTGTTATCATCCAAGATACTACTTTACGAGTTAGTGCCAGTATAGGGGTAACTATCTATCCAAAAGATGAGACCGATGCTGATTTGCTTTTACGTCATGCCGATCAGGCGATGTATGTAGCAAAACAAGCGGGTAAAAATCGCTATCATATTTTCGATGTAGATCAGGATGAAGCGGTGAGGATCCGGCATGAATCCATGGAACAAATCCGGGTGGCTTTTGAAAAACGGGAATTTGTTCTTTATTATCAGCCAAAGGTTAATATGAAAACAGGAGAAGTAACCGGCGCTGAAGCTTTGATCCGTTGGCAACATCCCGAGCGCGGATTACTGCCACCTGCTAATTTTCTCCCTATCATAGAAAATCATCCTATTAGTCTTGAGCTTGGTGAATGGGTTATAGAAACCGCATTACTCCAAATGGAACAATGGCATACCGCAGGTTTGGATATCAAAGTCAGTGTTAATATTTCAGCCATGCAACTACAGGATAAAAATTTTGTATCTCGCTTGAGTAAGCTTTTATCCAAACATCCAAATATCAAACCTCGCTGTTTAGAGTTGGAAATACTCGAAACTAGTGCCTTAGAAGATATGACTCAGATCTTCGTGATCATGCACGATTGTAAAAAGATGGGAGTTGGTTTTGCATTAGATGATTTTGGAACAGGGTATTCATCGCTTACGTATTTAAAACGCTTGCCGGTAGATGTGCTTAAAATCGATCAAAGCTTTATCCGTGGGATGATCAACGATACCGATGACTTGGCCATAGTAGAGGGAGTTATAGGGTTATCGACATCTTTTAATCGGGAAATTATCGCTGAAGGGGTTGAAAGCATTGTTCATGGTCAAATGCTTTTGTCGCTTGGTTGTGTCTTAGCACAAGGCTATGCCATTGCCCGTCCTATGCCAGCAGAGAATATGCATAACTGGGTTCGCACATGGCTTCCTGATCCTTCGTGGACAGCATGGAGCGGTCATGCTTTGTCTTATCATGACAGGATGATCGTCTTTGTCGAAGTTAAACATCGGCATTGGCTTCGTGATATTGACACCTATTTGAAGGGAGCACGGAACTCACCACCGCCAATGGATGCGGCTCAATGCCTGTTTGGGCAGTGGCTTGGGGCAGAGGGGAATACCTATTATAGTGATCGATCTGAATTTTCAGACGTGATTTCGCTGCACGAAAAAGTACAGAGACTGTGAAAGAACTCTATAAATTTCAGACTGATTTAGCTTTGAAATCCGAAAAATCATATCTAAAACCATTGATTTGAATAATTTGTACAAAAACGCTCCAAATCTGAATAGAGACAGCAATAT
>JAMCPS010000023.1 GCA_023379705.1 Campylobacterota bacterium | reverse complement strand
GATCGTTCTTGTAGCCGATATAACAACCAAATTTTTCAGGATACATTCTCGCTATGTCACTAAAATAATGTTCAGCCCATTTCTCTCCCGCTCCAAGCATAACAATTTGTATCTCCATCTCCAGCAATCTATGAATAGCTGTGGCAATCAGCCCTATCCCTTTTTGCTCTACCAATCTTCCAACCAGTCCAATAAGAGGTACTTCTTCTCTTTGTGGAAGATGAAAAGTTTGCTGGAGTGTACTTTTACAGACCGCTTTGCCGTTCATATCGTCACGATCATAGGTGTTGGCTATCATCGTATCTACTGCTGGACTCCACTCGTCATAATCGACCCCGTTAAGTATTCCATGTAACTTTTCAGTATGTGAATCGATCAATCCATCCAAGCCCCAGCCAAATTCATGCGTCCGTATCTCTTGAGCATATTTAGAACTCACTGTACTGATTGCGTCAGCATGGATAATTCCCCCTTTCAGGAGATTAACGCTTCCATGTTCTTCAAGCTCATAATAATGTTCCCATCCGATTCCCAAAACATCCATGACCCCTTTATAAAATTTGCCTTGATGTTGTAAATTATGAATGGTGAGCAACGATCCGGTATGGGCAAAATCAGGATCAAAAGCATACAAAGTATTAAGCATCACAGGAATAGACGCGGTATGCCAATCATTCGAGTGAATCACATCAGGATGGAAATGGATTTTTTTGGCTAACTGCATCACAGCACGCGAAAAAAAGATGAATCGGTTGTCATTATCACCAAAACCCTCTCCGTTATTTTCATACAATCCACTTCTCCCAAAATAGCCCTCATGGTCAATAAAATAAATGGGGATATCGGTTTCTGGCAGCAGTCCCTCATAAACACCTGCCCATAATTCACCCATAATCCCCATTGGGACACCCAGTTCACCTTCTAGGAGTTTTAAGCCGTATTTATCACGATCAACTATGTAGTAACGAGGCATGACAACTCTAACATCATGCCCTAATGCGCGAAGCGCTTTGGGCAATGCTCCAACAACATCTGCCAATCCCCCTGTTTTGGCAAATGGTACTACTTCAGATGCTGCAATGAGAATGTTAAGCTTATTCATTACCTTACCTCTATTTTTCATACAGTGCTCTATAAGCTATAGCGCTTTTCGCCCAGGAAAAATCACATCGCATGTTATGATTGACAATGCGTTCAAAGTGTTTTTTATCTTCAAATATTTCATACCCTTTTTTGACAGCATTGAGCAGTGCACGGGATGTTGCGCTATTAAAAACCAATCCATACCCCCAACAGCTATCTGGCTGATAAGTTTCTAACCGTTTGACCGTATCGACTAATCCACCGACGTGGTGAACAATGGGTAATGTACCGTAAGCAAATGCGATCATTTGATTTAATCCGCATGGTTCAAACAATGATGGCATTAATAAAAAATCTGATGCAGCATAAATCTGATGAGCAAACTGCTCATCAAAACCAAACGTTAGATGGATATTTTTATGTTTTGCCATAAGGAGATCGCACGCTTCATGATATCTATTTTCCCCTTCTCCAAGCAAAACGATATTACAATCTAAATTAGCAATTTTTGGCAATGCTTCTATCAAGATATCTACCCCTTTTTGATGAGTAAAACGCCCAACGAAAACAAATAGAGGTTTATTAACGCCTTTTAGTTTTAATTTCTTGAGCAAATCACTTTTATTAGGCTTTTTACCCTTTGCATCGTTGTATGCTGCGATTAAAGCTGTATCCTTTTGGGGGGAGAAATGGTCACTGTCAATTCCATTGATGATACCGCTTAGCTTTGCTTGGTGAAAAAGCAAGAATCCCTCTAATCCACATCCAAATTCACTTGTTAGAATCTCTTTAGCGTATGTCGGACTCACGGTAGTTACTTCGTGTGCGTACGCTATTCCCGCTTTCATGAAATTGATTTTCCCGTAAAATTCCAATGATCCCATCGTAAAATAGCTGTGATCAATCCCGATTGACTCTAAGATATCCGCTTCAAAAATCCCTTGATAGGCGAGATTATGGATGGTATAGATCACTTTTGGTGAAAGAACGGAATCTTTATGAATCAACAATGCAGCTAATGCGCACTGCCAGTCATTTAAGTGAACAATATCATAATGTTTTTTCTTTAGCAATGCATGAATTGCATAGGAAAAAAGGGCAAATCTAAGTCCATTATCATGATATCCCGATTCGGGTGTTCCGTATAGAGATTCTCTGTCACATAGTATGGGTGAATAAATAAAAACGTTCTCATACCCCTGGGCTTTAGAGCCATACAGCTGGATTGGGTACTTCTCTCCCCCCATCAAAACCGTGAAGCTCTCCCCCAAAGAGGTGATTTCATATTTCTCTTTATCGATGTTACTGTACAAAGGCATTACAACACTTATGTCACAAATATTCTTTAATGCACGCGGAAGGGAATATGCGACATCAGCCAAACCACCCGTTTTTGCAAAAGGATACACTTCGCTTGCAGCGAACAACACTTTTTTAACCATGTTTTTCTCCTCGTAAAAGCTTTGCGGCCATTTCTGGCTTTACGGGATTGATGGACATTTCACTGCCCACTTCAAACCCTCCGAATCGATAGATGCGCGGCATAATACGAATCATCAAACGATGAGCATCACACGCTCCCATATCCTCTCCCAAGGGAGGAGTAGAGATCGATAGGTTAAAGGCAAACTCTCCTAAACACAAACGCATTTTCTGTAGAACCGATAAGAGAAGAATCGACAATTCGTCAATAGACTCATCACTAAGTGTATCAATTTGTTCAACGCATATTTGCGATGAAATCATCACCTCAAAGGGATAATGACTGGCATAAGGACAAAAGGCAATGAATTCACCATGTGACTCTATTAGTCGTACTCCGTGGTTTTCTTCATCACGAATTATGGACTCTATTAATGCGTAATGATGATGCTCAAAATATTCACGCTCACGGCGATTCCTATCTTTTTGCTGTTTAGGGATTAGGGGCAATGCAATCAATTGCGTATGTGAATGCTCCAAGGTTGCACCCGATTCAAATCCTTCGTTTTTAAACAAAGACATGTAGGTCAGGCGATGGTCTCGACGCAAGTCTTCAACTCTTTGACGGAGTGTTTTAAACCATGCTGATGTCTCCGTGAGGCTCCAGGTCATCATTGAGAGATGATGCTTTGGTGTATCAATAATCACTTCATGAGCGCCAAAACCTTCCCAATATGAAAAAGTCTCAAAGTGATACTGATAAGGTGCTTCGATTGCAACGGCTTTATAAAGATTTGGAACAACGCGAGTCTGCCATCCAATCGAGTTTGCAATACTATCAGAAGAACGTATCGCAAAAATTTCTTTGGGCGTCATGGCCTCATTGCCTTCACAAAACGGACAACTCACACTCGTTAATTTAGTCTCTTTTCGGGGAGAAAAGTCGGGACGATGAATCCGTTCTGGAGCAATCAGAACATATGTGTCATGCAATCTATCGTATCGAATTTCAGACACGTGTAATCTCCAATGTCCCCTCTAGCGTCAGTGACGTTTCGAAATCAAACATCAACGCCATGCTTAAGCCTTGAACACTAAGATCAAATCCATATTCACTTTGAGATAGCGTTTGGAGCTGAAAATAGTGAAGGGTAAACGGTTTGTTTATCTTGATAATGATCTTTTTCTTTAATATTTTATCGATGATCTCCACTGTATTAAGGCACTCCAAGGTTCCGATCATTTCTAAAGGAACATTGTTGATAAAAACCTGCTCATAATTTGAAAAATGCAAATTATGTTCCATTACATAGGTGTATTTACTTGATGTTTCACTCTCTAATCCAAACACAAAATGGATAGCATCCGTTGCAAACGTAAAATGCTTTGATAGGGATGTTTTGACTTTTCCGTTTTTATAAATCCCACCCCCTCGAGTAAACGTAATGGAATCTTTGGTCATTTGTGATTCAAACGGCTGATTGGCAAAATCTCCATATTCATAAAAATTACAATGGCGAAACGATTGAGCATTAAAGTTATGATCACTAATATGATCAACAAATGAATTTTTCAAATACCAATCATAAATGATCGCATCACGAAGGGCATCATCAACGGCGACACTGGAATGATGTATTGTATCAATCCCCTCCTCTATTGGAGCCGATTTCTCACGAGGTGCTTCGAAAAGTTTTTTATGATACGCTTCTTTACGACGTGTTAACGTGTTTTGGTAGTTAAAACATTTATCTCGAACATCGAGCTCTACAAGTTGCCCCCCATGAGCCGAATCAAAACGGGCTATCAGTTTTGAAGTAACCGATTTGTATTTCAAATATCCATCCAGCTCATTCATGTCACTCACAAGTGCCTTTTTCCTACCGTATCGAATATTTTCACACTCGATAAGATAGGTGTAGGCATTATCTCTTAGATTAGGAAGGTACAGCCCCCCGAACACACCATGCCAAAGAGAATCGTTTGTTTGCGCTTTGTGCAATGGTAACTCAAAATCACCCTCGCCCGCATGATAAGCACGCGAGAGTTCGAGAGTTCGTTTATGCAGACGATTTGATTCAGGGTATTTGACAAAAAAGTTCTTCCATGTACCCCCTTTGAGAAACTTTACCCCTTCGCGCTCATATCTCTCAAGCCCCATCTCTTGTTTGAGGGCTTCCAATGCCAATGCATCATCGGCGCGCAAACTCCATTCCCCCATCTCATAATACGAGACATTGGGCAAATACGCTATGCCACGTGAACGATGGTTTTCAAAATACTCTTTGTAGTGACGTGTTTCAATCGCTTCATCAACTAAAACGGCTTGGACAAATTTTTCCAACCACCCTTTTTCATAGACCCATTCGTGCGTTCCAGGCCACATCCCAAACTTTTCGGCATCATCAAAGATAATCGCAGCTGAATCCTCTTCACGGTTGTACGATTTGATTGCACGAATAGCGCTTTCTACGTTTAAAAATGGAATGGCATACCGGAGCTTTTGGCTGATTGGAAAGAGCGCTATAGGCTCTCCCCCCTCCTCACTCATGTAATACCCATCCAACCCCTCGCTATCAAATCCCGCACACTGGAAGTGATAATCATCCATGACCGTATATTTTATGCCACAGCGATTAAGATCCGGAATCAAAGCCGACTCCCAGACTCGCTCGGTGAGCCAAAGTCCTTGTGCTTTTTGGGAAAACCGCTCTTCTATCGAATCATTCAGGCGATTGATTTGAGAAACACGATCGGATGAGGGAATGACACTCAGAATCGGTTCATAGTATCCGGCACTGAAAAACTCGATACTACCATTGTTAGCTAGTGTTACTATTTTTTCATACAGCGTCGGTCGTATCATCTCAATACGTTCCATCAACCAACCGCTGCAGTGAACAGAAAATTTAAACTCTGGGTATCGGCTCATCACTTCAAAAAAAGGCTCGTAACAGGTTTTAATCCCCATCTCAATCACCCAGTCAAAATTATCCACCGGTTGATGCATGTGGATTCCCAGCAATAATGATGTTTTCATACCCTCTCCTAAATAAACCAATTGGTTGTAAAATCTTCTCTCAAATCAATCTTCAATGATCCAAATCCAGGTAGTGTCTGAAGCGTTTTGTTTCCCTCTTTGAGTTCAAATCTCAAACTAAGATTATCAATCGTCCCCAGATCATGACGTAAAATCAAAAATTCC
>JAMCPS010000022.1 GCA_023379705.1 Campylobacterota bacterium | reverse complement strand
ATCTTGTCCTCATAGAGGTGGCTCATCTCGTGTTTTTCAGCATGGGTGCGGAAACGTAGCTCATCGATGCGGTTGATCACTTCACGCAAGTTATAGCCACTTTGTACGCGGTTTTTGAGTTCGCTAAATATCTCCCCGATTTTGTACTCGATGGTGTCGGCACTCTCAGCATCGGCTTTGAACTTTTTGAGATAGGGGAAGAGTTTATGATCGACGAAATCTTTTAGATCATCACCTGTGAGAGCGGTATGATGGTCGAGTTTACCCTCTGCATCTTTTGGGGCTGCCCATGCGTTCCATAGAAATTCCCCGCTGATGATAGGGGTGTAGCTTTTGCCGATCAACGCGGCGGCGGTCGCCTTGTCTTTTTCCAAATCATCGAGATATTTAAGGAACAACACCCATGAGGTTTGCTCGACGTAATCGAGTTCACTCCCGCATCCTGCGTCTTTGTGGAGAATATCGTCTATATTTTTAAAAGTTTGTTCAAACATGGGTTTCTCTTTCTGAGATAAATAGGGTAATTAGTGTATTTGAAGATACCGTTCCAAAATAATCTTTGCCGAGAGGGAATCGATTCTTCCGTCACGTTTGTAACGGATTTCACCCTTCATCAAGGCTTCTGCTTCTTGGGAACTGTGGGATTCGTCTTGATAGGCGATTTCGCCTTTAAAATCCACTAAATTCATAAAATGCTCTACTCTGCGGCGCATTTCATCCTCTGTTGTACTTCCCATCGGTATCCCGACCACCACTGTTGATGCTTCATACTCGTTCAATACTTTTTTAACATCGTTTGCCGCCTGATTACGATTTTTACGCTCAACTGCGGGTAATGGTGTCACAATCCCTACCCCGGAACTCAAAGCAAGGCCGATGCGTTTGAGTCCTAAATCGATAGCGATAATACTACCCATCATTTCCCCAAACAAAATTGACCGAACATCTTGTCAAACATCTCATCAAGTTCGTACGGACGGGTCAATGAGGCGATGGAACGGATAGCTTGGTTGATGTGGAATGAGAAAAACTCTAACTCGCCGCTTTGCAACGGTTCATGAGCCTCTTCAATGGCACTGAGCGCTTGAACGGTAGCCGTGATTTGACGCTGCGAGATCAGCATCATAGCCTCTGAATCATTGTCATAATCCATAATATGCGTTAAGGCATCAACTAGAGCCTGTGTATCTGATTTACAACTCAAACGTATCGGTGAATATTCCTCAATCAGTACTGTCTCAAAACTTTGCGGTAAATCGACTTTATTGAGAACGCAAATAAAAGCTTTATCCTTAGAAAAACACTCGATTAGCTTTATGATCTCACGGTCTTCATCGTCACACACACGACTATGATCAAACAGCGCAACCACAACATCTGCATTTTCAATCGCGGCGATGGAGCGTTCAATACCGATTTTTTCAATCTCATCGTGCGCATTGCGTATCCCTGCAGTATCAACCAAACGAATGAGATGGGTACCCAAACGCACTTGCTCTTCTATCGTATCGCGTGTTGTTCCCGCGATTTCGCTCACAATCGCCCGTTCATAATCCAACAAAGCATTGAGCAAAGAGCTTTTCCCTACATTGGGCTTTCCGATAATGGCTACACGAAATCCCTGCATCAAACCGCTTCGTCGGCGGCTGGATTCCAATGTTTTAGAAAGCTCTTGGGTGATTTTTTCCAGCTTATGCCCGATTTGATCCACAACATCTTGCGGCAAATCCTCTTCGGCATAATCAATCACCACTTCCGAATAGGCTAAGATTTCTAGCAGCGAATCACGAATTCCTTCAACATAATCCCGTAATTCACCCTTCATCTGACGGGCTAACACGCGTGCTGCATCATCACTTTTGGCTTCAATGAGCGACGCTATTGCTTCTGCTTGTGTCAAATCCAAACGACCGTTGAGAAATGCCCGCTTGCTAAACTCACCAGGCTGTGCCAAACGTGCTCCGTGTGCTACACAAGCTCGTAAAACCGATTCGGCAACAATCATACCGCCATGACATTGAAACTCTACGACGTCCTCACCTGTGAAGCTTTTAGGATTCTGAAAATAGATCACTATCGCTTCATCAATCAAGGTTCCATTTTCGTGGTGCAAAGAGGTCAAAGTGGCATATCGGGGTTGAAGTATTTGTTTCTTGGAAAGTTTTAACGCAATATCAAGGGACTGCTCACCGCTTAGGCGAACGATAGCAATTGAACCCACACCATGTGCCGTAGCAATGGCGGCTATGGTTTCATGCATAAAAAATTAATACTCGTGGTAGCTGTTAATGACAATAAATTTACCGCCATCACGCGTAGAACGAATGGCTACATAACGATCAGGATAACGGTCTCGTAGCTGTTTTAGCGCAATTTGAACGAGAACACCATCCAATGTTTTCGTCTGACCGCGACCTTCTCGCTCAATGCTCTCACAAACACCCACCAAATAACGAGAAATTGATTCTTCTTGATTTTTCAAAAATTCTGCAATTTCTAGACGCAGTTGTAATCCATAGGCTGCATTGATCCAGTTAAACAACATATAAGAGAGGGCTTTATAGCGATACCCTTCTTTACCAATCATGAGAGCTGAATCAACACCTGTGATCTCAACAAGCAAGGTATTCTCATCATACGCAGAAACCTCAATCGCATGAAGATCAAAACAAATGGATTTAAAAAGATCATTGATTTTTTCTTTGACTTCAAGCGCACATTCTTCTACTGAAAGTTCTTCATAATCATCTTGGTCATCATAATCACCATAGATGTCTTCATCATCCTCATCCAGCTCATTTTCTTGTTCCGTTGCGAACGACTCTGCTAAAAGAACATCATTGTGCATAGAACCGCGATGCTCAATTTCCTCTTCATGAACTTCTTCGCTGACCACTGGTGCCGAAGGCTTCTTCTCAACAATAGGAGCAGCAGAAGTCGGTAGATTTGCGACGATGATCGCTGATTTTTTAAAAAGACCCAATATCCCTTTTGAAGGAAATTGTACTATCTCAACTTGCAGCATAGTAACAGAGCATCCAAACTCAGCCGCTGCTTTAGCATAAGCTTGTTCTAGAGAAAGAGCTTCAATTTTTTTCATGATGCTTCTCCGCGAGATGCGCCTCATGCCGTATAATACGAGCCGCGGCGAATTGTCTGTTTACAAGATACTGCTGTGCGATTGAGAAAATATTGTTAATAAACCAGTACAACACGAGCCCTGCAGGGAATGTGAAGAAAAAGAACGTAAAGATAACCGGTAAAAATTTAAAGATTTTTTCTTGCAATGGATCTGTGAAATTACTTGGTGTAATCTTTTGCTGATAATACATTGTTGCGCCCATCAAAATCGGTAAAATATAATACGGATCCATACGTGATAAATCGGTAACCCAAAGGATCCAAGGTGCTCCTTGAAGTTCTACAGAATTGAGTAAAACACGGTAAATGGCAAAGAAAACAGGAATTTGCAGCAACAACGGAAGACATCCGCCTAATGGATTTGCACCGTGTTTTTTGTACATTTCCATAACTGCCGCATTCATACGTTGAGGGTCACCTTTGTATTTGGCTTGAACCTCTTTGATCTTAGGAGCTATCTCTTTGATTTTTTGCATAGAGACCATTCCCTTTTGCGTCAAGGGATACAAGAACATACGAATAAGTGCCGTCAAAGCGATAATCGCCCATCCCCAATTCCCAAACAGTCCATGCAACCACATCAAGACTTTGAAAATAGGTGCCGCGATAAACGTAAACATTCCAAATTCAATCGCATTCGTCAATATTGGATTGATAGCTTCTAACGTTTTATATTCTTTCGGACCGATATACCCCTTAAAGGCAAAAACGTTCGTCCCTTCCAAATAACTAACAGGATTATCATTAATATCACGCTCAACATAAACAGGTGTTGCGGCATCGAAATCATAAAATATAGTCGCATAATACTGATCAAATGCCGAAACAAGGTGGACGTTAGAAAAACCTACTCTGCCTTCAACATCTCCGTCTTCAAAGATTGTTGTTTGGTTATCGCCTGCGTAAACCATTCCGCCGACAACGGTCATCATCTCTTCATTAATCTGCGGATGCTGTCCTAAATAAACAAAATAACGCTTCTCATCTGAAAGACTCATCACAACTTCATAATGCCCATCAGCATAAAAAGTTACTTTTTTAGTTACATTCAGTCCATTAAGTGCTTGCGTTAAAAGGACTTCTGCTTTGCCATTTTCACCCAATACAATATCATCAACATTACTGGCATAAGGTGTTTTTTGTGCAACAGCATCCAAAGCTTCATCCGCAAAACGGACCTGCAACGGTTTAGGACCCGTTGCAGAAACCAATTCTGCAAGTTTACCTTCCTTGTTGTCATGTTTCGTGTTTTTCAAAACAATGGAAGAAATTCGTCCTAATGTATCAATTTTAAGAGTAAATTCTTTTGAATTAATGGTTGTCAACGTATCCGTCTTAACGGTTTTAACATTACTTACTGCACCTGTATTTAACGGCTCTGCTATATCTGTTTGTGCAGTATTTGGTTTTAAAGCAACTTTAGCAGATGCATTAGCATCATTTTCATTTGGTGCTTGGGGAGGAAAGAGAGTTGTATAGCCTATAAAAAAAGCAAATGAAAGCGCAACGGCTAACAACAAACGTTGGTTTGGAGTAAATTTTTCTAACACTGTTATCCTTTATACCTAAAATTTTTAATCAGAAAATAATTTTGCTGATGAGGAACAAACCAATATTTTATCGTAATTATCGAAAGTTTGGATGCTTTACCGGTGGGTTTACCAATCTTCGGGTAATCGATTCCACCTCGAAAAAGTTGATTACATCTGCAAATACGTAAAAAAGTAGACCCAAAAGCATAGGGAAGAGAGTTGCATTCGAACTGCCATAAGGCATATTCGGAACATGAAGGATAGTGACGACACGATCCGCGTGTCACCAAAGAGAAGGAATGCCGATAAAACCATAGAAGGCTAAGAAAGAATTTTCTTATCATTATCCCTCGCTACTCCCTATCAAAGCACCTGTCCGTTTTAAAACATATTTACAGTCTCGCCGCACAATTTCAAAGTCATTGCTATGCAACGGCTCTTTGGCGACCAATACATACCATCCGTCTGAAAGCTGATCAGACAGTTCAGCAAATAGGGCACGCAGTCGTCTTTTACAATGATTGCGAACGACGGCGTTACCTACTTTTTTACTGGCGGTATATCCAACTGCTTTTTCTCCCGTCACAGGAAGATAAAACAACGCGATAGAAGTACTATGAGCACTCTTTCCGCGTTTATAAACTCGCTGAAACTCTGAGTTGAGTTTCAGCATAGAAAAGCCGTTTATACAGCCAATCTGCTTCTGCCTTTAGCACGACGAGCATTGATAACTCGGCGACCATTCTTTGTAGACATACGTAAACGGAAACCGTGTGTACGTTTACGTGGTGTATTATGTGGTTGGTATGTTCTTTTCATTACCATTCCCCTTGTTATATTTTGACCGCAATGGTAGTCAAATCTTACTTAAAGTGCCATTAAGCTTCATACAAGCTTGTTTAATCTTTTAACTCTTTGACCGATATAGTAACTATACGATAATTAAATATTTGAGGCAAAGTATCATGATAACTTCATCTTTGGACGCATACCGTTCACATGAACTGAATATACAAATGAAAACCAGCAGTGGAGATACACTCTCTCTAAACTTTGAAAACACTCAAGAACTTTCTCTCAACTCACGTCAAAAAGAGGGTACCAACGAGAGCTCTCTTAGTTTTTCCTCCATGCAATCTTTTTCTTTTGAACTTAACACCAACGGCATTAGTGAGCAAGACCAAAAAGAGATCAATGCATTTATGAAAAAAGCACAACCCTATATTGACAAGTTTATGAAAGAATTGGGAGAGGGAGAACAAAAATCTCCGATCAATAAGATGGCATCTGATTTAACCAAGGCGCTGGGTGATCTCAAACACAGTGATGAAAGCGTCAAAAATTATACAAAAAAAGGGATTGTTGATCTGTTCGACAATGCCATCAAAAAAGTAGAACTGCCTAAAAATGAAAATGATATGTCAAAAATGATTAATGAAGCAGAGAAATTTTTGAAAAAAATACTCGAAGGGTTTGACCGCCTTTTTGAGCCGCTTTACGCTTAAGGTTTCAAAAAGTCTCGAAGTGTTGGAGCTGATGACTGCCCTTTTGGCAAAGTATCCAATCCTAAGGTTGTTTTCATCTTCATGTGACAATCACGGCATTCTCGAATAACAGCATGCTCTTTTACATTAATTCCCTCTATCTTAGCAACTGGATGGCATGCGAAACAATCACTGCCGCAATCGGCCATTTTCTCAGGGTTTGCGGAGTGGCATTTAATGCAGGTTGTCATAGGTTTATGACGTTTATCAAAATCAATATTTTTCAGTAACGCCGGATGACAGGTCATGCAATCCCCTGTGCACCCAAACAAAGGGGCAAACAGAAGTAGCCAAAGTATTGCTAGTTTTTTCATGAAGCAATCATGACACAGATACCGTAATCTCGTCATTCACAGCATCAAATGCAACCGTAGATCCCTCAACCACTTCTCCACCGAGAATCAAATCAGCAAGACGGTCTTCCACAATCTCGTACAAAGCGCGTTTGAGTGGACGTGCCCCATAAACAGGATCAAAACCCGCTTGCGCAATGTGACGTTTTGCAGCATCGGTAAGGGAGAGTGTAATGTTACGCTCTTCTACTTTTGACATAATGTCTGCAAAGAACAAATCAACAATGCTAAGAATCTGACTCTCACCCAATGGATTAAAGACCACAACATCATCCAAACGATTTAAAAACTCCGGCTTAAAGTGCATTCTTAGCTCACCCAAGACCATCTCTTCGAGATTAGCCTCCCCTTGATGCGCCATAATCTTGTCACTGGCGATGTTAGAGGTCAAGATAATGATCGTATTGGTAAAATCCACCAAGACACCCTTATTATCGGTTAGACGTCCGTCATCAAGCACTTGAAGCAATACATTGAAAACATCTGGATGTGCTTTTTCAATTTCATCAAACAAAATAACGCTGTAAGGTTTACGACGTACCGCCTCAGTAAGCTGTCCACCCTCATCAAAGCCTACATATCCAGGAGGTGCTCCGACAAGACGTGAAACAGCATGTTTTTCCATGTATTCAGACATATCAATACGAATCATCGATTCACTGCTGTCAAACAAAAACTTTGCCAGTGTTTTAGCCGTTTGTGTTTTACCCACACCGGTAGGCCCTAGAAACATAAAGGAGCCAATTGGACGGCTCTTATCTGAGAGTCCTGCTTTGTTGCGCTTAATCGCACGTGCTACGGCATGGGTTGCTTTTTCTTGTCCTACAACATCACGGTTCAGTTCCTCTTCGATATGCAAGATCTTTTCTTTTTCACCCTGAAGCATTTTGTTGACCGGAATTTTCGTCCAACGACTCACAACTCCCGCAATAGATGCTTCATCTACACTGTTTTTCAACAATGTCCCTTGTGCCTGCATGATTTTCCACTTTTCTTGAAGCTGTTTTTCTTCCTCTTCGAGTTTTGGAATTTGACCGTGAGTGATTTCGGCTACTTTGGCAAAATCACCTTGCTGTTGTGCATTGTCAGCTTCACGGCGTTTGGACTCAATTTCACGCTTGATTTTGGAAACCCGATCAAACTCCCCTTTTTCATATTCAAACTGAGTTTCAAGACTTCGGCGCTCTTCACTCACATCAGCCAACTCTTTTACAATCTCTTCAAGACGTTTTGTGTTGGCAACGCTCTCTTCCATCTTCAACGCTTCATTTTCCACTTGCAGCTGTGTCATGCGACGTTTCACACTGGCAAGAGCATTAGGCTCAGACTCGATTTGCATCCGCAATTCTGCCGCTGCTTCATCGATCAAGTCGATCGCTTTATCCGGTAAAAAGCGGTCACTGATGTATCGGTCGGAGAGTTTCGCAGCAGCTACCAATGCCGAATCGGCAATGCTAATGCTATGGTGTGCTTCAAGACGCTCTTTAAGACCACGTAAAATTTGCAATGTCTGATTAACGCTTGGTTCTTCAACATGCACTGGCTGAAATCGACGCTGTAAGGCGGCATCTTTTTCAAAATACTTGCGGTACTCTTTGAGCGTTGTTGCGCCGATAGTATGCAATTCACCTCTTGCGAGTGCCGGCTTGAGAATGTTTGCGGCGTCCATAGACCCCTCAGAGGCACCCGCGCCTACAATGGTGTGAATTTCATCGATAAAGAGAATTACATTTCCATTCTTTTTGACTTCATCAATAACCGCTTTAAGGCGATCTTCAAATTCGCCACGGTACTTTGCTCCCGCGATCAATGCACTCATATCCAAAGCCACCACTCTTTTGTTTTGCAAACTCAGCGGTACTTCTTTATTAATAATTCGCTGTGCCAGTCCCTCTACCAATGCTGTCTTTCCGACCCCTGGTTCACCCAAAAGGATTGGATTGTTTTTTGTCTTTCGTATCAAGATCTGCATCATTCTGCTGATTTCTTCATCTCTTCCTATGACGGGAGAGAGTTTTCCCTCTATGGCCTCTTTTGTCAGGTCAATCCCATATTTTGAAAGACTCTCAAGATTTTCGTCACTGCTTTGACTCTCAATTTTTTGCCCTCCGCGCATGGATTCAAATGTCTTGCGCAATTCAAACACATCGGTATATTTTTCTAAAATTCCTTTGAAAATATCGTTATTTAGATTTCCTATAATAAAAGTATCAATAGCAACAAACTCATCTCCGTTTACCGCTGCTTCGGCTGATGCACGTTCTAATGCATGAGCAAAATCTCGTGATAAACGGATACTTTCTTTCGTAACACTCGATACGCTGGGAAGCTTAGAAGCAAGACTTTTTACATCGAGCTCTATAGCGGTTTTATCAATATTCATCTTCATCAACGCCTGGTTTAGAGGCGAATTGCTGTTGGCTAATAATGCCCATAAAAAGTGAATCGGCTCACACTCGCTGTTTTTATTGTGCAATGCCAAAGAGATTGAGGATTCAATCATCTCCGTCATTTGGTGGGTTAGTTTTTCAAAAATATTTGACATAATTATTCCTTCTTGTTAAATTACGAATATTATAATACTTTGAGTCACTTGTTGTCAAGTCTTTTGAGTAAATTTGTTTATATTAAAAGTGATGCTATCAATCCGATTAGTGCACCAAAAACTCCGCCCCATACTACAAGCCATCCCAGATGTTCTTTCATAAGTCCATGCAACATCTCTTTGACCATCAGGGGAGTCAGCTCTGCAAGACGGGATTCAACGATATCCCCGATGGTTTGGGTCAAGACACCGCTTTCCTCATGCATATGGGCATTAAGTGCGTTCATAAAGGAATCACTTTGTGAAATTTCTATGGTCGAACGTTTTATTTTTGCTATGAACGGCTCTTTGAGTTTTGCGATCAACGTTTCACCGCCAAACATACCAAGCATTCCACCCATGGGCGACTCCATGACGCTCAGAACAAGAGCATCGTACGCAGGGGTAAAATCGGTTTGTTCTATGATTGGTGCCAGATTTATTGAACGCTCTTGCGATTGAACAAATGCTTCAATCTTCTCGGTACTAAAAAATTGTTCCATAATAAGTGTTTTTAGTGCTTCTCGTATCGATTCAAACCGATCCAATATGATTCCTGACCCGTATAAAAAAGGAATTTTTTCAAAGAGCATGTGTACGGCCAATTGATTAGTAACAGCACCTGAAAGGGCAAATAGTCCGGCAGACCGGATGGCATTGGCTGCTTCACCTTGTACCATATACGATCCCCCTACAAATCCAATAGCAATAAAATTGGTAACCCATCCTTTATCCATTATACTAACTCCTTACACATTTTTTCAATATCATCTGCTGTTTTAACAATCATTGCAGAAAGATTTTCATATCCATTCTCGGTAATCAAAATATCATCCTCGATACGAATACCGATCCCTCGGTATTTTTCATCCACCGTTGCGTCATCCGCACGTATGTAAATTCCAGGCTCAATCGTCATCACCATTCCAGCTGTAAAACAAAGACTCTCACCCTCATCATCCACATAAGGACATGGATCGTGAACATCCAGACCCATCCAGTGACCTATTCCATGGGGAGCATATTTTTTATGTGCTTTTGCTTCTAAAAGAGTCTTGCATTTACCACTCAAAATTCCTAAATCAATTAAAGCTTGGCAGAGCAACTCTTCGCTGTATTGTTGTAACCAATCACGCTTTACTCCTGGCTTCATAGCCTCAATTACTTTTAGCTGCACATCCAACACTTTTTCATACACTGTTTTCTGAGCAACTGTAAACTTGCCGTTCACAGGGAAGGTCCTGGTAATATCACTGGCATACAGTTCCCATTCACATGCCGCATCAATCAATACTAAATCGCCCTCGTGTAAGACATCACGATTGTCGATATAATGTAGTGTATTGGCATTATTTCCGCCCGCTACTATGGCTCCATAGGCTTCAGCTTGAGCGCCGTGTGATTGAAATACATAACTCATATACGCTTGCAGCTCATATTCATATAGACCCGAGCGACATCTTTTCATCGCTTCGTGGTGTGCTAATGCCGTTATATTGATTGCATTTTTTATTTCTGTGATTTCTTCATCACTTTTAATTAATCTAAGCGTACGAATCAAATGAGTCACATCGTAAATAGCCTTAATATGCCGTTTAACTCCACGCGTCTCACGTAATTCTTTTGCAGTCTTTTTTGCCTGTGTTATCCACTCAGATTCATCAAACAAATCGATATACAAAGCAACGTGGTCACGCAAAAGTTCTTTAATAACTATTGAAAATCCATGAATATCATAAACTTCATCCATACAAAAACGCTCTTTCGCTCTCTCAATACCTAACCTTGAACCATTCCAAAGCGCATGTTCTTCATTATAAGGTTCTACAAACAAAACAATTTTTGAAAGCTCTTTCGTTTTAACCAAAACAAGCAGAGCATTGTCCTCTTGAAAACCGCACATGTAATAAAAATCGCTGTTTTGTCGGTAAGGATATTCTGTATCATTGGAGCGTGTTTTTGGGGGAGACGAGGCAAGGATCACAACCCCTTCCTCAATAAAATTTAGTAGTTTTTGACGTCTTAGCTCATAGTGTTTTTCATTCATGAGTGACATTGTGCCACAAATGAATCAAGGGTATATTAAAAATTTCGTTCTAAAAGCTTATGCACTTTTAAAATAGTCACAATTCGGTCTGATTGTTTACCGACACCATCAATCATCGTTTCCGCTTCTGAAACGGTTTCGGGTGCCGGTCCGATATCACGTTTTGGCATCCGAATCGCCTCAGTTAAGCGATCAATGACAAATCCAGCTACATCATCGCCACTTTTCATAACGACAAATCGGGTTTCTTCGCTGTGCTTTTGAGGTGTTAATCCAAAACGGGCACGTAAATCAATCAAAGGAATAACCGAACCGCGAAGATTAAAAACACCCAAAATGTACGTTGGTGTTTGCGGTACTCTCGTACAGCTGATCGGTTTTATAATCTCTTGTATACTCAAGATGGGTATCGCAAACTCTTCTTCACCAACAATGAAGCCAACCAGCTGAACAACATCATCAATCTTATTCTCATAACCTATGAGCGCATTGTTTTGCTTGTTAATAACTTGTTGCAATTGATCACTCATGATTACAGCCCCTCATTAAATTTAATATTACGTTTGACAACATTCATCAAATAATCAAAAGAATACGGTTTAGTAATGTATTCTACCATTCCCGACTCTACCCCGCGCATACGATCCGCTTTTCCGGCACGTGATGTGACAGCAATCAAAGGAAGATTTTTATATTTATTATACTTTTTAATCTCTCCAGCCAATGTATATCCATCCATTCGCGGCATTTCGATGTCTATAAGCATTGCATCAAAGAAATGATCGCCTTGTTTCAAAATATTCATCGCTTCTACCCCATCTACGGCTTCCACAAGAGTAATTCCCATAGGTTCAAGCGATTTTCTCATAATCGTACGATCGGTTTTGGAGTCATCAACAATCATTACACAATAATCACTAGGAGTGTTTTTAGCCCCTAATTTCTTAGCGCCACTGCCTTCATCACCTACTGTTGATTTGACCGATTTTGCCATTTGCATCAGGGCCGCGACATCAACGATCAATGTCACGCCGCCATCTCCTCGGATAGTAGCTCCGGCGATACCTTCAATTCCTTTGAGATATTCACCTAGAGATTTAATAACGATCTCTTCTTGTCCAATCAACGTATCAACAATAAGCCCAATCTTACTCTCTGCAAGGCCAAGGACAACAACATACGCATGCTCGCTGTTATCAAAGACACGCTCAACTTCAAAGATATCACCAATGTGCACCAACGAAAGAACTTCATCGCGTAGACGCATAACCGAACGATTCTCAACCGTATAAATTTCATCTTTACTGATACGTACCGTTTCTAAAACAGACGCAAGAGGAATAGCGTAATATTCTTCTTGAACACCAACCAATAATGCTTGAATAATTGCCAACGTCAACGGAATTTTGAGTTTCATCGAGGTACCTTGACCCAATTCCGAGTCAATGTCAATCATACCGTTAAGTTTTTCAATATTCGTTTTTACAACGTCCATTCCTACGCCACGTCCCGATACACTCGTCACTTGTGCCGCTGTTGAAAAGCCTGGGCGGAAAATAAGACCATACGCCTCTTTGTCCGTCATTCCATCCGCTTCTTTTTCGGTTATCAGACCTTTTTCCATTGCCTTTGTTTTAAGCATGTCTGTATCAAGACCTTTACCGTCATCGATAATTTGAATAACAATATGGTTTCCTTCATGATACGCTTTGAGTTGAATAGTCCCGCCTTCTTCTTTTCCTGCGGCTACACGCACATCCCCAGTTTCAATACCGTGATCACAAGAATTTCGAATGATGTGAACCAATGGATCACCGATCTCTTCAACAATTGATTTGTCCAACTCGGTATCTTCACCCGAAATATCAAGCTCAATTTTTTTATTTAACTCTCTGGATAAATCTCGAATCATACGCGGGAATTTATTAAAAACTTTTCCAATTGGCAACATACGGGTTTTCATAACAGCGATCTGTAAATCAGTCGTTACCAGCGAAACGATTGAAACAACTTGATTGAGCTCTTCAAGGAATGCTTCCCCCTCGTAGCGCTCTTCAACGTCATCATTAATTTTAATGAGACGATTCTTACCAAGTACCAGCTCACCGATCAAATTCATAAGGTGGTCAAGGCGTTTAACATCCACACGAATAGTTTGTTCAACGGATGCACCTTTCGCATCAGCATCCTCTTTTGGCGCAGCAGGTCGTGGTGCCGCAGCTGGTGCAGCAGGTTTCGCTACCGGTGCTGCCGGTGCCACTTGCGCTGTCGGTGCAGGAGTTGGAACGACCACTGGAGCAGGTACTGCTGCTGGTGTATCATCAACAGTGCTCTCACTTGATTTATTAGCACGCTTTGCTGCAGCTTCTGCATTCTTTTGAGCTAACAAACGCTCAATCTCTGCTTCGACTTCAGCATCACTCATACCTGAATAATCAGGTTCTTCTTCATCAACCGATGGTGCTGATACCCCTTCGGTCCGCTTTTGAGCTACCTCAGCTTGTTTAACAGCTATCAAGCGCTCAATCTCCGCTTCAACTTCGGCATCACTCATTCCTGAGTAATCAGCTTCTTCAGGAGTTTCAATAACTGCCGCAACAGGCTCAGGAGCCGCCTCAGCTGCAACAGCAGGAGTTTCGCCATTTACCGCAGCATCCAGACGAACAACACATGCACTGACATCCAATCCGTCATCCGAACGTGTGTCACGTATACGTACCAATAACGCCTTCATTAAATCGATGGATTCCAGAATAACATCCATAATACCCGCATCGATAATAATGTCCCCATGACGTGCCAAATTAAGAATATTTTCCATGTGATGCGTAAGATGCGTCAGCGTATCAAAATTTAAAAATGAACTGGCACCTTTGATCGTATGGGCAACACGGAATATTCGATTAAGCAATTCTAAATCATCCGGACGTGTTTCTAACTCTACTAAATCCTGGTCCAGCTGTTCAATTAGCTCAAACGATTCAACTAAAAAGTCTTGTAATATTTCTTCAAATTCATCCATTTTATACCCCTATAGCATATGAGCTTGCACGACACGTGCAATTTCATCGAAAAATATACTTCCATCAAATTTGACCAAATACGCCTCGGCTCCAGCCTCTTTTCCACGTATATCACTGAAATGATCACTGATCGAAGAATTAAATACAATCGGAATCATCTTAAATCGAGGATCCTCTTTTACTTTTGCGGCAAAATGGAATCCGTCCATTCGCGGCATTTCTATATCGGATGCAATCAGGCGCAGTACCGTAGACAATTCTGAACCATGGGCTTCATAAAGTTCTTCAAGAATCTCAAACCCTTTTTCACCATCACTGGCTTCAAGGACGGTAAAGCCCATTTGCATCAATGCATCTTTGATAATGCGACGTGCCGTCGAACTGTCATCCAGCAATAAAACCATTCCCGTAAACTTGGTTTGGTTCGCATCTAATCTTGTATTGGAGGGTTGATACAGCCCAAGTTCTTGAACAACATTCTCTAAGTCCAAAATCAATAATACATTGTCATCTTCAATACGTGTCATACCGGTGATTTTTGATCCGTCCAAACCTCCATCTATAAACGACGCTGGTTCAATATCTTTCCAGTTGATACGACGAATCCTTTTTGCTTCGTGAACCACAAAGCCTATAAGCATATTGTTAAATTCAGTAATAATCACCCGTGCATTTTGCGACATCTCTTCGGGTGCATCAATTCCCATCCATTTTGCAAGATTAATAATAGGAATAACAACACCGCGTAAATCAAAAATTCCCTCGATAAAATGGGGGGTTCCCGGTAACTCTGTGAGCATTGGCAATCGGATAATTTCGCGTACTTTTGCAACATTAATGCCATAAATACCTTCGTATATCTCACCGTCTTCGCGCTTAAAGATACGGAAATCAACCAATTCCATCTCATTGCTACCGACTTTTAAGATATCTGTATGTCCCTTCATCGGGGCTCCTTGTGAAAAATGGCCTCATCTAAAATAGTTCTATCTTGTAAAAATTTTACAACATAATATCTTTCATTACAAGCAAAAGCCCCTAAATTGTAGTATTTCGCCCCATCCAAATCAAAAGTACGGTTTTGATGAAAATGTCCTTCTATAAGAACATCACATTTGTTAGCCCATGGGGCTGTACTGTGACGAGCAGCAATGGTTTCAAAATTTTGAATTTTTTGACAATGATTTTTACGCTGCATCTGTTTGGAAAGTGTATTGATAATAATCCCCTTAAACATCTCATTAATCAAATTTAAGCAAAAAAGAATCGGCCGATTGCGGATTAAATAGGTATAAAGCGCATATCCAAACGGTACTTTCATGTCCCCATGCAATAAGGCAATACGCTCATTTTTGTATGAAAGAATTAATGGTTGATGAGAACGAGAGATCACATTGATTTCAGGAAATAAAGAGTCGAGGCGAAAATCATGATTCCCTTCAAGATAAATAATCTCCATTTTAAGTGCAAGTCGGTTCAAGAGCTCAATGGATAAATGATTATCACGCTGCGTTTGAGAAACAGGTCCAAATAGAAGATCAAAATTATCTCCCATAAGAATCAACTGCGTTGTATGAATTTCACCACGCTCTAATGCACCTAAAAAATCAATAAAGGTGGTACGCCATGGGGCACAATGAGAATCCGCAACAAGAATTGCTCCCTCATGAAGCAGTTTAGGGGACATAGGCTATTTTTGGAATTCCAAGAGCTTCATCCAATCCCATCATAATATTGGCATTCACTATCGCCTGAGAACTTGCTCCACGCATAAGATTGTCAATAGCGCTCATTGCGACCAATGCATTTCCATGACGCTGTGCATAGACATCGGCAAAATTTGTCCCTGATGTCATTTTGGTATGCGGAGGCTCATTACGAACACGCATAAAAGGTTTATTGACATAAAAGCTTTTCATGAGTTCCAGTGGATCACAATCGTTTTTGAGGGTTGCGTACACGCATGCCAACATGCCTCGCGTCATTGGCACGAGAGATGGGACAAAAGTAACATGAACATCCGTACCGCACAGTCCACTTGCATGCTGTTCTATCTCGGTTGCATGGCGATGTTTTATGATGTTATAACAATTAATATTGTCATTAACGCTCACATAATGTACGCCCGATGTTGGTGATTTACCCGCACCCGAAACACCTGTTTTAGAGTCTACAAAAATTGGATGCGTATGATCAATATGATCCAAGAAAGGGGCTAATGCTAAAAGTGTTGCCGTCACATGACATCCCGGATTGGCAATCAGTTTGGCACCGCTTGCAATGTTGCCATGAAGTTCAGGAATCGAATAAACCGCATGAGAAAGATTATCCAAATCTTCATGTTCGCAATAAAAGGCTTCATAGTTTTCTTGGAACAGACGGTAATCCGCCGAAAGGTCTACGACTTTAATACCACGTTCCAGCAATCCCTTTGCCGTGTTCATCGCCGTTTTATGTGGAAGTGCCAGAAATACAAGTTCACATAAATCTTCGGCACGATCCAAGTCTACTTTTTCAACGGGCATGTCGTATACGCCGCTCAAAGAGGGGTGAAGATTAGAAACAGTTGTTTCCCCCTCGGTATTAGCACAATAAGTAAGCTGAAAAATCGGGTGTAAAAGGAGCATTTTTACAAGTTCTAATCCCGTATAGCCGCTGACACCGATTATACCTACATTAATGAGTTTCAAAAACAATCTCCTGATATTTAACCTCAAGGATTTCAAATGTTTTTGAACCGCTAGGCAATTTGGCATTCACCTCATCACCCTCTTCTCTTCCCAAAAGCTGTTTTGCCAAAGGAGAGTTAAATGATATTAACCCTCGATCAGGATTACTCTCAATCCCTCCCACAATGGTATACGTCAGCTCTTCATCTGTCTTTACATCACACAATACCACTGTCGAACCAAAACTGATACGAGCATGTTCCAGTTCACTTGGATCTACAATCTGAGCACGAGAAATCACATCCCCTAATTCTGCGATTCGGGTACCAATAAACGCTTGCTTCTCTCTTGCTGCATGATATTCAGAATTTTCTTTTAAATCTCCGTACTCTTTTGCACGATCAATCTCTACATTGACAGCAGGTAAATCAACGTTTTTAAGGGTATTGAGTTCATCCGATAATCGCTGAAACCCGTATTTAGTCATAGGCTCTTTTTGTTCCACTGTTCTCTCCACGCGAAGTAATAATGGAGTATTATACCAAACTACGCTAATCAATAATCAAACATAGATGTTCGGGAGAGTATTTGGCATTTTTCTTTTCTACTGCAAATATTTTTTGCAGCTGTTCTGCCGAATTGATCGATGATTTTTTTCCTTTGTATACTATAACAGCACTGACGCTAAGCAGTTTAAACTCTCTGATTACCCCTTCGCGATCTTCCGCAACAATGCATCCGCGTTCTCGGTCTTCTGCACTGTAAAACTCACGAACATCCTCCCCAAATTGATAAATCAGTTTTCGTACTGAGGTACAAAACTCATCAAACATGGCATCATCTTTGATGATTGCACCTGCAAAAAAATCATCCCCTCCGATATGACCGATAAAATATTCATTCAAGAAAATTTTGTGCATTAATTCTGCGAATAAGACAATGACGCGATCGCCATTACGAAAGCCATAGTGATCGTTAAAAGGTTTGAAATGGTCAAAATCAAAATAACAGAAAACACTTCTTTTCCCTGATTCAAAAGCGTGCGCGATGTGTTCATTGATCATAAAGTTACCCGGAAGCCGACTAAGGGGATTCTGATCACGGGCTCGGATCAGGTTTCGTTCATGAACTGCTTCAATCATCTCCCGTGCACTTAAATAACCGATGTACCGGGAAGACTCCATCACCAAAACACCTGGAGCATTTTGTGACAGAGAATAAAGCTTCACAATCGTCTTAAGCGGCATGGTTACGTCCACTACGGGGATAGGCTCGATATACGTTTCCAGTACCGAAAAGTTCGAAGAGTTGTTTTGTATCAGTGATCTTCCGAATTGGGAATAAATAATCGCCTTAAGACGATGTTCATGGACTATCCCTAAAGGTGAGCCTTGCTTATCGATAACAGGGATTAAAGAAAGTTCCTGATCGCTCTTAAACTTCTCAATAACCAACTCCATAGAATCACTAATCGATACCGTTTCTAACGCCTCACAGCGTTTTCGTACAATCGTTTGATCGCCCGGTGTTCGCTTCTCTAACAACGCAATAGCATTGATATCTGCATATTGTAAACGTAACTGTGAACAATCACAGGTTGGTCGTGCAACAAAATAACCCTGCACCAAATGGCATCCTATTTCCTTACACACCAAAAACTCCGCTTCGGTCTCTACCCCCTCGGCAATCACACGGCATCCCATCAATGTGGAAAGCTGAACCATGTTTCGAGCCAAAAGCTTTTTTTTGGGATCACTGTCAATATTGCTTAAAAAGAATCGGTCAATTTTAATAATATTGGGCGTGGCGTGGTAAAGCATTTTAAACCCTGACTGACCGATACCAAAATCATCGATCGCGACACAAAAACCCTCATGCGCATAATGGCTCATAAGACGGGTAAATTCATCAATATTGACTATTTCGTTGTGTTCAGAGAGTTCAAATACCATGCTTTTTTGGTCTAATCCATAGCGTTTCAAAATACGAGACGTATTGCCCTTTGAAAAGTCAGACATCCCAAAAAGACGATTGTCAAGATTGTAAAAAAGCTTTATCGTTTCATGAGAACCAATCGTACAGAATTTTTTGATCACTTTTTCACGAAGGGCGAGATCAAAAGTGTACAATGTATTATCTTCATATAAATGATCAAAAAAAGATTCAATCGATTCAAATCCAAGAGTATCCGTCCCCCGCAAAAGAGCTTCAGCCCCAAAAAGTGTTCCGGAATGAATATCAACAATAGGTTGAAAAGCGATGTCTAATACATTTAAATAGTGATGATAAATTGCATGTAGTGGTTCCATAACAAGAGTATAGAATTTATAAATAACATAATGGTTACAAAAACAATGCTACAACTTTACAATTCGTCGAAGAGCCAAAGAACACATCGCCAGTCCAAATGCTCCTGTCACCCCAACAAAACTCCCTTTTTCTTTGATACAGGGGAGTTCGGTACTGCAGATACAGTCGAATTTCGCTTTAAATTTGCGTTTGCGCAGTTCATTACGCAACTTGGAGGCAAATGGGTCCCCCTCGGTTTTCCAAATAGAACGTACTTCAATTTTGGTGGGATCAAGCCGTTTTGCAGAGCCTACCGAACAGATGAGCTTGGGATAGCATTTTTGAATCAGCGCAATTTTTGCCCACATATCATCGATCGCATCGAGGATCAGATCATACGGTTCAAAATCAAATGTTTCCACCCACTGGGCAGTTATTTTCATGGGTATGGCAATCACTTCAGGATAATGCTGTTTGAGTGCTTCGACTTTTAACTCTCCCTCATGAGATTCGGAGTGCATTTGGCGGTTTTGATTGGTTACATCGTAGCGATCAAAATCGATAATCGTAATGTCTCGAACTCCTGATCGGTACAAACAATCCAGACAAAAACTCCCTACACCCCCAACACCCAATAAAAGGATTTTGGCATTTTGCAATTTTTCAAATGCTTCTTCTCCAAAAACGAGTTTTGTACGGGTATGTCTCATAGCCACTCTTGGAGCTGTTTAATCGATTTGTAGGCACTCATATCAAGTTTAATCGGAGTAAGCGAGACCATCCCCTGTTCAATAGCTTCAAAATCACACACCCCTGCTCTGCCATCACGTGGCTTGAATTCCAGTGGATGAAGCCCTAGCCAATAATACTCCATACCGCGAGGATTACGGTGCAAATGGGCATCATTTCCATAATAACGATAACCTGCATACGTAACGGCAAATTTTAATTCGGTTACGTCATGGGGGACATTTATGTTGATAAATTCGCGCTCTTTAAGGGGAAAATTTCCTGCAAAGATTTTTTCTACGATCGTGCGTATCGCTTTTTTGGCCAATGTGTAGTCACCCTCTGGCTGTGTAAAATCGGTCACTTGAGAAATAGCAATTGAGGGAACCCCCTGCAACACTGCTTCCATCGCTCCCGCCGCTGTTCCCGAGTAAGTTATATCTTCACCCATATTAGAACCCTTATTAATTCCGCTGATGACCAAATCCGGTTTATTCTCTTCAAACATCGAATGAAGTGCCAAATAGATGCAATCGCTGGGTGTCCCATCATCCAATTTATAAAAATCATCGGTAACACCGACAAAGCTCAAAGGACGTGTTAATGTCAACGAATGGCCGCAGGCTGATTTTTCTGTTGACGGAGCAACTACGGTAATATGAGCCAAATCTTTAAGCGCATCAATAAGTGCTAAAAGTCCCTCGGATTCGTATCCATCATCATTCGTAATTAATATTTTTTTCATTTTTACAGTACTCTTCCTCGTGAATTTATTCGTTTATTCGGGATAAATAAAAAGCAGTTTTCATCCTCTCGACGCTCGTATGCCAAACAATACCCGTGTTCAGCCAGTATCGCATTAACAATGTACAAACCCAATCCAAAACTGTCTTTGGTCGGGTTATCTTTCGTGAACGGCTCTATATAATAGGATAATGGTTTGGTCAGTGCATCACCCTGATTAGAAAAGACAATCGTATCTTCTTCCATACGTATAGACATGGTATTGGCAGGTGAATATTTAATCGCATTATCAATCATGTTTTTAATCGCCGTCGCAAAAAGCCTAAAGTTCGCTTCAATCATCACGTTGGATTCTATCTCGCAATGAACCGAGGCAGACTCTACCATTGCCATGTCCATCGCTTCATCAATGAGATCTACCAAACGGAACTCCGCCTTTTTTTCCAGCGATTGAGTACCTGAGCTCACCTCTTCTATCAGTGCAAATTCGCTAATTAGCCCCTCAAGACGCTCAAAAATACTTATAAAACGTGCTTGCTGTTTTGGATCGGTGATCATTGTTGTGACAATACGCCCTTTGGCAATCGGTGTTTTTAATTCATGCATAATATTACGTAAAAAAAGCGTTCGAGAGTCTATAAGGGAGCGAATTTTATTTTGAGTTGTTGCTAATTCATTGGCAATAAGGGCTATCTCATCTTGTCCTGATATATGAAAACTCACCCCCATATTTCCCTCACCAAACGATGCAATTTGACGACGCAAACGACGAAGCGGAGAAAGACGATGTATAATAAGTCCAAAAGAAAACAGCAAGATCGTTAGAATCGTAGCATACGAATATAGTAAATTTGATGGTGCATAAGGAGCAATACTGCGGTCCTCCAAAAGAATTGGATAATGAGCCGACTGAATCCAAAAATAAATCTTTCCCTGATACTGCAACATACTGGCATGGATATGATTAACAACTAAACTTTGATAAGGTGCTTCAGGAGCAAGATAGCGATTGAGAGTAATGGCCGAAGTGCCACTTTCTTTGAGTAAGATCGCATTTTTGGTGATTTGCTGATAGCGTGCATTCCGTTCAATCGGATACAAATCATACATTGCCAAATTGGTTTCAAAAATGGGAAGAGATATCTGCTTTAGTAAAAAGGTATGATAAATTTGCGAAATAAGTGCGTATTTACCAAACATGTTGTCATTATGTTTGGTCCGATTCGTTTGGTAAAGTTGGTAAAATGTATAGCTGACACTGGAAACTGTTACCCCAAGGGCAAATAATATCGTTAAAAATACGCCGTTTCTTTTTAACATTTAGTTAGAGTAACTTATAACCGATGCCACGTATGGATTCGATAAGGCCTTTATCCCCGATTTTATTGCGGATACGCCCCATCATAACATCAATACTTTTGTTCGACGAGTCTTCGTTAATCGCACTGACATTATGGATTAAATCTTCTCTCGAAACAACCATTCCTTGCTTTTTAATCATATGTCCCAAAATTCCATACTCAGCATTGGTCAAATCCAATGAACGACCTTTGTAACTAATTTGCATGGCAGACTCGTTAAGTTTAAAATCGCTTTGAGACTCTGCTTCCGATGCAATAAGTGCATCATAACGACGTAATACCGAATTTAATCGCGCTTCCAGTTCTCGTGGATCATACGGTTTTGGAAGATAATCATCAGCCCCCAACTCGAGTGCATTTATCTTATCTGAAACATCGGACCTGGCCGACGATATAATAATGGGTATATTTTGGCGCTCACGAATTGCCTGACATACTTCCAATCCGTCCATTCCCGGTAATGTCAAATCCAAAATAACGGCATCAAATTTCTTCAGTTTCAAGATACTCAACGCCTTAAAAGGATCATCCTCTACGGTTATTTGGAATCCGCATTGCTCTAAAAATTCACTTAAAATCTCGGCAAGTTCGAGATCGTCTTCAATCATCAATAATGTATTCATGGCATTATTGTAACCAAGAGATGATTAACAATGACTAACCAATCGCCTTGGCAATATTGTACGCTAGAAATGAGAGCGAATATGCCACGATCGTTGTAAAAACAAACAAGTAAGCAAAATACTTAATCCCACCTGCTTCTCGTGTAAAGACAACGGATGCTGCCAAACATGGCAAGTAGGTCATGATAACGACGATAAATGCAACTGCAGAGGGAAACGGTATGTGCTCATGAATGGCATTTACCAGTGAATTGTTCTGTTCTGTAGCATCTGAACCCAAAGAATATAAAACACCCATCGTCGAAACCACCACCTCTTTTGCCGCCAAACCTGTTTGCAATGCTACGGCCATTTTCCAATCAAATCCCAATGGAGTAAAGAGTGGCACGATTGCATGCCCTATTTGTCCCAAAAAGCTTTGTGAGAGCTGTTCTTCAGCAAGAACATTTGCAAATACTTTCTTCTCTTCTTCACTGCTTGTCCTTTCTATTTTCTGTTCATAAACGGCTGTTAGTTCATGATTTTTTGGATAGGTGCTCAAAAACCACACCAGTAACGATGCTGCTGCGATAAACGTCCCCGCTTTTTTCAAGTACATCATGGTTTTGGTCAAAACTGTATGCCAAATGAGTTTAAGTGAGGGCAGACGGTATTTTGGCATCTCCATGACAAAAGGTTCGTCAGCACCTTTAAATGCAGTCATTTTCAAAAGCTTTGCCGCCATAAGTCCAATCATTGCCCCTAAAATATAAATTCCAAACAGTACATTCCCAGCCATAGCAGGTCCAAAAAATGCCCCTGTGAAAAGAACATAAACCGGTAAACGTGCACCGCAACTCATAAATCCGATCACAAACAATGTCAGTAAGCGATCACGGTCATTTTTTAAAATACGTGCTGACATATAGGCAGGAATTGAACATCCAAAACCGCTTACTAAAGGTATAAATGACTGCCCATGAAGACCGAATTTGTGGAAAAAACCGTCCAATAAAAAAGCGACCCTCGACATATAGCCCGTTGATTCCAACAAGGCAATACCGACAAACAAAATAACAATGTTAGGGACAAATAAAATAACAGCCCCTACCCCAGATATTACCCCATCAACAATCAAAGAGCGTATCTCATCATTCCCGATCGTCGTACCAACCGTAGCCCCTAACCATCCGAAGAAAGCATTAATCCAGTCCATCGGAATCGAACCGATTTCAAAAGTAAGCTGAAACAATCCCCACATAAAAAAGAGAAAAATCGGAATTCCCATCACAGGATGGATCAATACAGAATCAATTTTTTCAGTTAATGTTTTTTTGCTCAGAGCTACCGTTGTTGTTTTCACGGTTTCAGCGATAATGCCACGATTAAATGCACGATATTCTTCTGCAAAAGCTTCTTTCATGTCGTCCGTATCATGATGCAATAATACGTGATGATCTGCTTCAATAAGAATCGGTTGCAGTTCTATCCAAATAGGGTTGTCATGCAACACGCGATATGTTTTCGTCTCTTTTTGGAGAAGATTGATCGCTATGTTACGGTTACTGATCAGTGCACTGAAACGATGACGGTTAAGGTAATTTTCAATGAGGGTGATTTCTTCTTCTACTGCTTCACTAAAAATTAGTTTTTGTTCTTGCGCCGGTTCATTAAAGACTGAAATAACCGATTGAACAAGTTCCTCAAGCCCCGATTTTGCAACAGCAGAAACTCGGGTACAAGGAACTCCTAAAAGTTGTGATAAATACACAGCATTGATCTCAATGCCTTCTTTGTCCGCTTCGTCACTCATATTCAGTGCCAAAACCATCTTTTTACTCATCGTCATAAGCTCTGCGGTTAACTGAAGATTTTTTTCCATATTGGTTGAGTCGAGGACATTTATGATAATGTCATACCGTTCATTGATCAAAAAATCGTGTGTAACCCGTTCTTCTATCGAATAGTCGGTAAAAGCATACGTTCCGGGAAGGTCAATAATTCTAAACGAATATCCGTCATATTCAAATAATACTTCGCTTTTCTCAACCGTAACACCGGTAAAATTGCCTACATGAAGCCGTGCACCCGAAATTGAGTTGATCAGCATGCTCTTGCCCACATTAGGCTGGCCTACTAGCGCAATCGTTATTTGTTTAGCGGACATTGCATACCTCTATTAATGCTGCTTCTTCTTTACGAAGAGCCAAATTTACATTTCCCACTTTAATCTCAAATGTGCTTTTAGTCGGCGAACACTCAAGCATGATCAAATCCACACCTCTCATCAATCCAAAAGAGACCAAACGCTGTTTTAAAGGTCCTGTTGCATTTATTTTGCATACAGTAGCCATTCCCCCTTTACTACAGGCACTTAGTAAAGTCATGGTGGATTTTTCTGTCATATTTTTCCTTTACTCATCAAAAGCGATAATTTAGCCGTGCCAAAAATCGATCATAACCGGCATCGCTTCCACTGTTTTGATTGTCATTTTTGTCATTAAGCTTTGCATAGCTAATATCCCCACCCAGCACATTATTGTACACATATGTAGCGATAATATTCCACTCAGTCATTCTTACATTCACAGGAGCACTTTTAAATTCTCCGTACAGCATCGTAATATTTAACCCTTCAATCCCGACATCACTCATATCAACAACCGCTTTTAATTGATATGCTTTTTCATCATTCCATCCAACCAATTGTCCACTCTTCCATGGAAGTGTAATAAGGTCCTCCACCCAAACCGTTATTAATCCATTTAGCATCATCACTAGTAGCTTCATTGTATGCAATGCCCAGAGTCAGCATCCCATATTGAGCATTAACCGCCAATCCATACACATTCCCATCTGTACCTGATAGTGTTCCATCTGCTTTCGTATTTTCACGAAAATCTGCATACTGTCCCATAAATGTTAATCCCAAAGAGTCCAATGGTTTTACATTGTAAACAGCATCTGCATAAAAAACATCAGTCATTTTATCTATCGAATAATACCATCCTTGAATCGCTAAATCTTCAATACTTTCATTTTTAATCCCAAACATTATTACGCCATTGCTACATTTTGCCGCTTTTATATATTCAGATATATCTACTCCTGTTCCATAGCCTGCCCAACGTTTAATATACCCTACCGCTATGGTTGTTTTTTCAATGCCTCTGTAGCCCACCAGTGCCGCTTCATACGTGATTGGAAGCATACGTACCTCATCCGTATTGATCAACGGTGTATCAATTAATTGGCGACCTACGCGAATATTCAAATCATTTGCATTGTAGTCCACATACGCTTCTCCAAGATACGCAAATGAGTTTGCCTTCGCATCCAAGAAATCTTTATTACTTTTATCCTCGAAGCGTGACCCGGTTGCAAAATCAAGCTTTTGCGATGCGTATGCGCCAACACCAAGCTTTAAATCATTCCATACAGGTGTTTCATATTTTAAAATACTACCAAGAGCAGTAGTATAAGTATCTGTACGTGCTTCATTACCCTGATTAACATAGCCTAAGCGAATAAGTCCACTAATGGTTCCCTTCTCATCTGCTATAACTGATCCGAAAACAACAGACTGTGTACTTGCAATCCAACTCATGATAATAATTCTATTTTTTATTTTCATGTGATTTATTTATTGAAACCTATGCATTAGAGATGATATCTATTATCAACTTATGTCATTCTTAAGTTTTTGATAATATTTATCATTTAAGTTGGACAAATCCACCTATGACTTCGTTATACTTTCACTTAACATTCCCAACTAGGAAAAAATATGAATTTTTTATGGCGATCTAATAGTCACTTCAATCTTGCAAACCTTTTTACGATGGTGAACATCACGTGCGGTTTACTGGCTACTTATTTTATCACACAAAATCAATTTATTCCGGCGATTATCCTTGCATGGATAGGGGGAGCCTTTGACATCTTCGATGGCAAGATTGCTCGAAAATATAAATTATCCAATGAATTCGGAGTACAGCTCGACTCTTTTGCTGATTTTCTTTCGTTTGTACTGGTACCCACATTTTTGATTTTTCAAGCCGTTTATTCTGCACTCGAGGGAGTATCCTTAGCAGCTGTAGCCGTTGGATCGATTTATTATGTTATCAGCGGTCTAAGACGACTTATCCAATTTAACATTGATGCAAACGCAGGAGAAGTGACCAAATACTTCACCGGCGTACCAACACCACTGGGGGCAATATTATTATGGTTGACCTATTTAAGCGCCCCATGGATCACTTGGATGGGCGTATTGGCTCTCATGATTTTTATCGCAACCTTACTCAATTCGAAAGTAAAAATTCCTCATCCGTAAGCGTATCGATTAACGATTCGGGAAGTGCTTTTTTGGGCTTCAACCCCAGTTTTCGCATCCCCTCAGCTCGTCGGATCAGATTGCCTTTTCCCGTAGAGAGCTTGTTCATCGCCCCCTCGTAGCTTTTTTGCGTTTTGGCAATCGAGTCTCCAATTTTCTCCATATCTTCCACAAACGCGACCAGTTTTTCATACAGCGCTTCGGCAGATGCCGCGATCTCTTTGGCGTTACGCTCTTGATATTCACTTCGCCATATATGTTCGATAGTGCGTAATGTCACAAGAAGCGTTGAGGGGGAAACGACCACGATGTTTTGTTCATATGCTGTTTTGAAAAAGGTATTATCCTGTTCCAACGCCAGTAAAAAAGCTCCCTCTATGGGCATAAAGAGCAATACAAAATCGAGCGTTTTAACCCCGTTTAGTTGTTCATACCGCTTTTGACTTAATCCCTTAATGTGTCCGTGGATAGAGACGAGATGCTGTTTGAGGGCATGAGAGCGAGATTCATCATCCGTTGCACGGACAAATGCTTCGTACGCTACAAGGGAGACTTTGGAATCGATGATGATGTCTTTGTTTTGAGGCAGATGGACGATGACGTCAGGGCGGTATTTCTTACCCTCTTCCCCCTCCAATGTGTTTTGGATGTCATACTCATGCCCCTCACGAAGACCGGACTCTTCGAGGATGCGCTCCAAAACGATCTCTCCCCAGTTGCCTTGCGTTTTGTTTTCCCCCTTGAGGGCATTAGTGAGATTGATCGCATCTTCACTGAGACGCTCATTGAGAGATTTCAGACGGACAATTTCATCTTTGATACTTTGGCGCTCTTTGGCATCGTGCAAAAAACGCTCTTCGCTTTGTTTGGAAAAGTTCGTGATCTGTTCTCTAAACGGCTTGAGTAAAAGGTCCAGCCCTTTGGTATGCGCTTCGTCAAATGTTTTAGCTTTTTGCTCAAAGATTTGCGTTGCCAAATGTTCAAACTGCGCTTTCATCTGCGTTTTAGCTTCGTCCAACAATCGAATTTTTTCTTCAAAACCACGGGCAGATTCTTCATGACGTGTATGCAATACAGCGTAATCACGCTCCAGTGCATTGCATTCATTTCGTTTGTTTTCAAGTTTAGCATCGCCCTCTATGCGCAAAGCATGTTCTTGATTTAACAATTCTTGAATCTGTATCGCTTTGGATTGCAGCAATGCAAACTCTTGGCGTGATTGATTCCAAAGCCATCCCAGTGTTCCAGCGGCAACAATGCCCATAAGTGTTGTGAGTTCATATATCATAAAGCGATTATAACCAATCCACACTAAGAGGTAAAAAAGATGACATTTTGTACAATAAATTTATGAAAATATCTCCAAATGCTTCTTGCCCGTGTCACAGCGGTGAAAAATACAAAAAGTGCTGTCAGCCGTACCATAAAGGTATTTCTCCAAAAAATGCCCTTTTGCTGATGCGTTCGCGTTACAGTGCTTATGCGATGGGATTGATTGAATACATCATGGCAACAACGCATCCCAATAATCCCGATGCTTCAATCGCCTTGGCCGACTGGCAAACCAGTATTGCTGAATTTTCCAAGACCACGCAATTTATAGGGCTTAACATTCTGGAATTTGTGGATGGAGAAAAGGAAGCGTATGTGACATTTGAAGCGCGATTCGATCACGGATTTATGAAAGAAAAAAGCCGTTTTTATAAAATCAACGAAAAATGGCTCTATCACAGTGGAGAATTTTTATGAGATTTTTTTCCATATTATTCCTCTTTTCACTGTACCTTTGTGCCCAAGAGATCAACGGCTACGCAACCGTAGGAATGGTATCTACTCATTTTAAAAACAATGACGGGGGGCCGTACAATGAAGATCACAAAGCTTACGGGGCGGAACTTACGCTAGATCAAAAATACACCATGGCGTATTTGCATTTTGTCAATTCACGTGACAAGGTAACGGATATAGGAACAATTGGCTACCGCTACGACCTCTATGGTCCTTTCGGTTTTTACGCGGTAGTTGGATATCAGAAAGGGTACTGTTTTGAGGGATTGAAATCGGTCGAGTGCAGCGAGGGGAAAGACAACAGCGGATTTGCCTTTATGCCGATGCTGTACTATAAACACGATTATTTTACCCTCGATCTCATCACTCAAGGAACCATGGTAGCCTTGAAACTCAACATTAAACTTTTTTAACACCCCACCATTTCAATACAGTCCTCCCCTTTGGGAATCAAACACAAAAATACATACGGTTCATCACCGATCGTCTCATAGCTGTGTGCTTCACCCGCAGGTATGAACAAAACATCGCCCGCACACGCTTCAAACGTCGCATCTCCACTCTTGACCATAGCACGTCCTGAAAGAACATACTGTTCATGTTCAACGGTATTAGTATGATGTGGCATGAATCCGCCCGCATCGATGGTAAAACAGCGCATCGCAAAATTAGGGGCCTCAGCAAGTGAAAGTAACATTTGCATGCTTACTCCACGCCCTGCTTTTTGCGGCATGGATTCAATGGTACTTAGTTTTCGATGGATCATGGCTATCCTTTTTTTAGCTGCATTATTACATATTTCCCACTCGCTTGACAACCCTATGATGGATTGTTATAATGTCAATACATACATTACTATTTTGTAGCTGCATATATCACACCCAAAATCTACATACACACTAAGGCTTCCTTTATAATGAGCGAAAACGTAAAAACCCCTACTCCTAGAAATAACTCCAAAAATCGTACCCATACCCCTGTAGATGGATTCACCATTGAAGCACTTAGAACTAAGTCTCTCGAAGAGTTACTTGCCATTGCCAGCGCTCTTAATGTAGAAGATCCAAACGAGCTTAAACGCCAGGATTTGATCTTCGAAATCCTTAAAACGCAAGTACAGCAAGGTGGCTTTATCCTCTTTACGGGTATTTTGGAAATTATGCAGGATGGTTACGGTTTTTTACGTGCTATCGATCAGGGCTTTAGTGATTCAATGCACGATGCCTATGTTTCCAGCACACAAATCCGCCGTTTTGCTCTACGTAACGGAGACATCGTTACCGGACAAGTGCGCGCACCAAAAGATCAAGAGCGTTATTATGCCCTTCTCAAAGTGGAAGCAATCAACTACCTTCCGCCAGAAGAGTCCAAAAAACGTCCACTCTTTGAAAACCTTACTCCTCTTTATGCGCTAGAACAAATCAAACTCGAGTACAACGCCACCAAGCTTACGGGACGGATGATGGACTTGTTTTCTCCAATCGGAAAAGGACAGCGCGGTCTGATCGTCGCACCTCCACGATCCGGTAAAACAGAGTTGATGAAAGAGATCGCTCACGGGATCACGAACAACCATCCTGAAATCGAACTTATGGTTCTTCTGGTCGATGAACGACCTGAAGAAGTTACGGATATGGAGCGTTCCGTTAAAGGAGAAGTCTACAGTTCAACATTTGACGAACCTGCCAAAAATCACGTAAAAGTCGCCGAGATGGTAATCGAGCGTGCAAAGCGTCGTGTAGAGCTTGGTAAAGATGTCGTCATCTTGCTCGATTCCATCACCCGTTTGGCACGTGCGTATAATACCGTCACTCCCTCCAGTGGAAAAGTTCTCTCAGGGGGTGTGGATGCGAATGCTCTGCACAAACCGAAACGTTTCTTCGGTGCGGCACGTAACATCGAAAATGGTGGAAGCTTGACGATCATTGCTACCGCATTGGTTGAAACCGGCAGTAAAATGGATGAAGTCATTTTTGAAGAATTCAAAGGTACCGGAAACTCCGAAGTGGTCCTCAGCCGTAAGATTTCTGAGCGTCGTATTTACCCTGCTATCGATATTCTCAAATCAGGAACCCGTAAAGAAGAGCTTCTTATCGGTGCGGACGTTTTACAAAAAGTTTTTATTCTACGTTCAATGCTGCATAAACAAGAAGATGAAGTTGAAGCACTGCGATTCCTTTACAGCACCATGAACAAGAGCAAGAGCAATGCTGAATTTCTTGACAGCATGAACAACGGCGAATCGACCAAATAAGATGCGTGTTGGAGTCTTTGACAGCGGCGTTGGAGGCTTAAGCGTCGTTAAATCATTGCTTGAACATCACCTTTTTGAAGAAATCATCTATTTTGGTGATACCGCACGTGTTCCGTATGGGGTCAAAGACCAAAATACTATTATCCGTTATTCTCTTGAAGCCCTCGAATTTTTCAAAAATTTTGAAATTGATTTGCTCATTACGGCGTGTAACACTGTCAGTGCCTATGCCCTCAAGGAAATGCGTTTACATAGCCAATGCGATGTTATCGGTGTGGTTGATCCGGGAGTTTTAGCCCTTAAAAATGCAGCTCCCGATACCAATGCCGATATATTGATCCTCGGTACCAAAGCAACCGTCAAATCACAAGCCTATGAAAAAGGGCTTCAAGAGCTTGGCTACCATAACTTAAGTGCCATTGCTACTACGTTGCTCGTCCCAATAGTAGAAGAAGGCCTCTATGAGGGTGAAATATTGCAAAGCACACTGCATCACTATTTTGGCCACCTCGCCAAAGCTCCCGATGCCATTATACTGGGATGCACCCATTTTCCCCTCGTATCGGATGCCATTAATCATTATTTTAAGGGGGAAAGCGCCCTTATCCACTCCGGTGAAGCCATTGTTGAATATCTCGAAAAGCACTACGATTTTACCCAACGGTTTGAGCATACCCAGCTTAAGTTTTTTGCTTCCGAAAATCCGGAGGGGTTACGTAAAACAGCCCGAGAATGGCTAGGAGAAAACATATGAGTCAGAAATCAGAAGTCTTAGCACTCAAATACCGTCCAAGACGTTTTGAAGAACTGATCGGGCAAGAGAGTATTTCCCAAACCCTTTCACTGGCGCTTGACACCAAACGTTTATCCCACGCATACCTCTTCTCAGGGTTACGCGGTTCTGGAAAAACCTCTACGGCACGAATTTTAGCCAAGTCAATGATGTGCGATGAGGGTCCAACGTCTGCACCGTGTGACGTTTGTTCTCATTGTATGATGGCCAATGAAGGGCGTCATATTGACATAATCGAAATGGATGCCGCATCCAGTCGAAAGATCGATGACATACGTGATTTGATCGAACATACCAAATACCGCCCTGCAAGCGGAAAATACAAAATCTTCATTATCGATGAAGTCCATATGCTCACCAAAGAGGCACACAATGCCCTGCTCAAAACACTTGAAGAGCCACCCGAGTACGTCAAATTCATCCTCGCAACCACCGATCCGCTTAAACTGCCCGCCACCATTTTGAGCCGTACTCAGCACTTTCGCTTCAAGCGTATCAGCCATCCCAACATTGTCCATCACCTCTCGCATATTCTCCATTTGGAAAACATCGAGTTTGACAATGAAGCACTTGATATTTTGGCCCGAAGCGGATCTGGAAGTCTGCGTGACACACTCACTTTACTCGATCAGGCTATTATTTATTCCAAAGGGTTTGTAGACGTCAAAACCGTTGCCGATATGCTTGGGCTTTTAGATCCTTCTTACATCGACACCCTTTTTGAAGCCATTTTTGCCAAAGATCGCCCTGCTCTAATCCAAAAACTCAAAGAACTCGAATCGTATGAAGCCGAGATGGTAGTCGATGAACTCATCGCCTATCTCAAAGAAAAACTTTATGAAGGGGACCGTCGTTTTAACCCTCTTATTATCGAACGCTTTTTTAGAATCCTCAGCGATGCAAAAACTCTCTTTGCGATCAATGCTGACGGCGGTTTTGTTATCAGCCTCATCCTCTTCAAAATGATCGAAGCGCTAAAGATCAAAGAGATCGATGAGATGATCGAATCACTAGAATCCCGTACACCGATGCACGATATCCCCGCTGCTGCCAAAATAGCTGTATCCCAGCAAACAAATATTCACGTAGTAGCTAACGCCCCTACAAAATTGCCTTTCGAACTTCTGTGCGACAAAATACGTGATCGCAGTATTGCTTTAGGTGATTGTTTTGAGCGTAATGTTTCCTATATCTCTTATGAAGACAATGCCCTCACTTGGGAGAGCTGTGCGTCAGGAGATGATAAAGAACTGCTTAAAAACAGTTTTGGGATTATTCGTCAATTTGTCCGTGAAGTCTACGGCATCGACACCGTCATCAAATCGCAAGCTTGCAATAAAGAAGTCGTCGAACCTGAACCACCTGTAGAGGAAAACTCTAATGAACCTTTTTTTGAATCTGTTTCGATGATTGAAGAGTCTGAAATTAGTGTAGGAAGCTGTGTCACGCAATGCGATGAGACCAGCGTCAAAGAGTTTGACGGTTCCGATGTCCTCAATGAACCCATGATCGCCAAAGCAGCTGAACTCTTTGAAGCGACCAAGATTACGGTGCAATCAAAGGTTTAACCCCTATCTCTTTTTCCACACCGACATTTGAGATATTGTGTGTTGGAACTTGCGAGCAGTTTCACGGATAACAAACGGAACATCTTCGGTTGCAATAAGCTCGAAATTTGCTTCCAGCAGTTTGGTTAACCCCTCCAATGTAGAAACTTCATATCCGTTTTCATCAACATATCCCCCTATCCAAAACTTTTTTTGCGTATACTCTTCCAACCAGGTATACGGGGATGTGAGGACTAAAATGCCGCCAACGTTAATTCTTTCGTGAATATTTTTCAAAAACAGTTGCGGTTCATACAATCGATCAATAAGATTAGTCGCCATGACCAGATCATACTCTTTAAACTGAGGTGCTAAATTACAAGCATCGTCTTGGAAAAATGCTACGCGTGCACTCGATTCTCCAAAATTATACGCGCTAAGATCAATAATGATTTGCTTTTTAAGTTCGCCCTCCCCATTTTGGGCATAACTGATTCGACCATTTTTTTGAAGTTCTACTGCCGCATCAATAAACGCTTGCGAATAATCAATCCCGTCCACATGTTCAAAGATTTGCGCCAACTCAAACGATGCACGCCCCGTTGCACACCCCAAATCCAATGCTCTTTTACGTGGCGTGGTTTTTGAATATTGACTTGCTTTTTGGGCACAAGCTTTTGCAAAATTCATCACGTCAAAATGGTCTTCTGCGTATTGAAAATCGCAATATTGTGATACCAATTCGTCTGTTTCGTAAATATTTGTTTCTTTCATATTTATCCCCTATTTTTTCAACAATGGAAGCTGATCCAATAGCTTATCACAATAATCCCATTGATCCAGTGTCTCTTTCCATTCTTTAGGAATAGCGTTGACCCCTTGATACGCTCCCAATACCATCCCTGTTGCGATAGCGCGTGACGCATTGTCACCGCCAACCATGGCGTTGGCTTGGAGAGCTTTTTTTAAACCCTCTTGGGCATCGGCATATTTTAAAATGAAGTAAACAGCCCCCGGAAGCGTCCCCTCGGTTGGACTTGCTTTTCCCACTTTAATCGGCTCACTGCGCCCGATATCCCAAAGACGTGCCATACTGGTTAATGCCAAGTCATCAACAAATGGTTCACGTGATAATGGTGCATCAGGATTGGTCGCTTCTTGATACTTGGCGATCGCTTGCGCCACTTTGCTCTCAAAAAAGCCCCCCATCTGTACTGCTACCGCTTCAATCGCTTCCTGCGGTGTTATACCATTGATCACACGATGGGTCACACGGGCAAAAAATTCTCCTCCACCTAGTGCTTCGGCATTTCTATGAGTAAACATCGTTTTACGTGCAACATCTGCCAGCTCATCTTCTGTATCATAGTAACCGTGAGCGGCAACGTGGCGTATTGCCATCGCATTGGATATACCACCCAGCTGTTCTACGGAAAGTCCACGTTTAACTTGTGCATAGGTCTCTTTAGTCATGGTACAAATCCATGAACCCCACCCGTTTTCCAAACGATTCATCCAATGGGGAATCATCGCCGCAACACTAAATGGACGTGGAGGATTGGCAATAGCCGCCAGGTGTTCCAAGACTACAATATTGTAATCACCATAATCAGTAGTACCCCCTGCCATTTTGCCGGGATGATAATTACGCTCTCCCCACCCAATACCGTGGGTTTGTCCCCCCATCATCTCACCAGGTGACATAAATTTCTCTATGGGCTTATTCCCATAGGCTTTATAAATTTTTTGGGCATCGTATTCGTAATGACTCCCCAAGCATAGGGCATCCGCAACGATTGCACCCATGAATGCACCCTTTATTGCTTCTTCTTTTGTTACATCATTCATACAATTCACCTAATTTTTTTCAGATTCTAACCAACCAAGGGATAAATACAAAACGGTTCCTTGCACTTTTAATATTTTTCAGCTATAATTAAGTCATAGAAAGATGATTTAGAGTTTCATCTTTAGGTAAGTTATTATTGAAGACCATGTGTTAACAGTGTAATCACCCTCAAGAACACTCCATTATTATATTTTCGACCATCTTGGCAACAGGGTGTATTAACAACAAAAGGGTTACCACATGGCAGCTACAGTAAACGGAACAGTTAAATGGTTCAACAGTGAAAAAGGTTTTGGATTTATCCAACAAGACAACGGAGATAAAGATTTGTTCGTACATTTCCGTCAAATTAACCACACTGGTTATGGTCGTGTTTCTCTAGAAGAGGGTCAAAAAGTATCTTATACTGTTGGCCAAGGCGACAAAGGTCCACAAGCAGAAAACGTAACAGTTCTGTAAGTTTACCTTGGGCAGATTTATCTGCCCACTCTCCCATTACTACCTATACTCAAATCACACTATTTTTACCCTAAATATTCACTCAATTTGTTCCACTAAGATACCAAAAGGTATTTTAAAGAGCCATTTTAAAGGATCATGTATGGAAAGTCGAGAAGCTGTCTTAGCAGCGTTAGTAGCAGGCAAAAAACTCACCAGTACGGTCACCGGACTGCAATACATATACATCGACGGAAAGCTACATGCTCGTCACGGTGAAAAGAATGACTGGAACTCCAGCGCATTGTGTTTTGACAATCCGCCCTCATGGCTCAATCTTAGAGATTAAGGAACCCATTTTGGACGGCAAAGAACGTAAAAATATCCAATCAGGAAAGCGCGTAACCATCGTGCTCAAAGAAGATCAGCGAACAGGAAACCTCACCGAGGGGATCGTGCGAGATATCCTCACCAATTCTGCCAATCATCCCCACGGGATCAAAGTACGGTTGATGAGCGGTGAAGTTGGGCGAGTCAAAGAAGTCTTTTAAGACTTCCTCCGCATAACTCAATGAACCGGAAGATACGCGTATCCCTCATTTTGTGCATTAATAAGATACACATTCTTCATCATATCGGCATGTACGAAGGGATAAAGTGTCTCTTTTTTGATCTTTCTAGCTTTCATCCCCACTGAACACATTTTAAATGTCACATGAATGTCATCATTGAGCTCTTTTAAAAGTGGTCTGAATTTCGGTTGCATCTCAACAGCTGCTTTATCTGAAGCGTACGGTGATTCCTTCAGGTCGTCAATAAAATATTTATACGCATCACCTGAAATAACCACAATGGCCTTAAACTCTTGATTCTGGCTTCTATAATATTCGGCAACATTTTTGATACTTTTGATCATATCTTTTTCCATTTTGACACTGTCACCGCTAGTCAAATCATAGACGACTTTCGCTCCATCTGCATACATAGCACTCACATATAGCAAGCACGTTAGCACTGCACCTTTAATCAGCTTCATTTAGTTCCTTAGATTCTTTTATAAATACAAAAAAGGAGTATATCCCTTTTTGTATTTACCATTTCGGAATCTTCAGAGACTTATGAAAAACTCTAATCTACTCTTAATTATTGTTCCCGCGAACAACCCGCTTGACATCATCTACCCCAGAGCTTACACCATCACCGAACTCTTTTACCGTACATCCACCTAATACTGTAACAACTAATACCGAAAAAATAAAAAAACGCATTTAAACTCCTAAAAATAATGGCGAAATTATAACGCTTTTGCCATTAGTATTTCGTTTTACATACTCCACAATCATCCCATGAAAGTGAGCAAATATACGCTGAAGTTCTAGAGTTTCACAATGAGCTCGAACACCACGCTCGCACCATTCCTGTAAATCGCCATAGTTATCAAACTCATAGCCAAAGGCTCTAAGTAGTCGTGCCGTGTAACTGTCCACTACCATCACTTCACGTATACAGGCATAACAGAGGATGCTATCTGCAGTCTCGGGCCCGATTCCTTTTTGACGTAATAACCACTCCCTGCTCACTTCATTCGTAAACGCTTCAAATGAGCCAAAGTCTTCTCGTATTGCTTGGCATAGCTTTATAATATTTGCAGCTTTAGCTTTAATAAGTCCACTTGGACGGATGAGTTCCATAAGTGGTTCAGGATCAATTTCTGAAAGTGCTTCTAGGCTTAAGTACTCTGATTTGGCAAGATTTGCGAGGGATACAGTGACCCTGGTCCATTGGGTGTTTTGAGTGAGTATAGCACCTACTACTACTTCAAATGTGCCATGCTGCGGCCACCAAAGAGGCTGTGAATTTTGCAATAGATCTAAACGTTCGAGCGCAGTATACAATTCCCATGAATTTGAGAGTTCGATCACTCTTCCATCCATGCATCGGTTACCAGTGTTTTACCATCATCAAAAATTTTAAACTTCTGTGCTTGGACGCATTTTCCATCATCAAGTGTCATAACGGCAACTTGTAAAATACGTTTGCATTTCTCCGGAACTTCAAATCTACCTGCGACCCCTGTTAAAAATCGCTCAAGCGGAACTTTTTCATCCATCCCTATCACATTGTCACGACAACCACTCAAACCGATATCAGTGAGATACGCTGTCCCTTTGGATATTTGCATATCATCGCTTCCTACATGGGTATGGGTTCCCATGATCCCGCTGACCTGTCCTTGCAACAACATCATCATTGCTCTTTTCTCGCTCGAAGCTTCTGCATGCAAATCAATAAAAATCGATTTAACCCCCTGCTCTGTAAGTTCTGCTACCGTATCACGTGCGCACCGAAAAGCGTTATCCACATACGGCATACCATAGTGTCCCATGATATTCAAAACGGCAAGTTTTTCTCCCGCTACCTCAAATATCTTGCAGCCTGTTCCCGGGACTCCCAATGGATAGTTATGCGGACGAAGAAGAGGTAATGTCTCCAATAAAGGGATGATCTCTTTTTTATCCCACGTATGATTGCCACCTGTCATTGCATCTATACCTGTCTCAAATAGCTCTTTGGCATTTTTGAGTGTCATACCAAAGCCATGTGATGCATTTTCATAGTTTGCGATAACGAAATCGATCCCCTCAGTTTTTCGCAATCTTCTCAAATTTTCTTTGATCATACTACGCCCTGGACGCCCTACAATATCGCCTATAAATGCTATCTTCACTGCTCTACCCTATCTGCTATTAATTCCCAAAGTGTACCAAAACAAAGCTTTTGTATAATTCGCCATGCTAAAGTACATCAACGGATACAACGAGAACATACAAACGCAGGTGCAAGAACTCATCCACAGTGGAAAACTGGGAAGTCATCTGGAAAAAAAATATCCCGATAACCACACCTATAGCACCGATAAAAGTCTCTACGATTATGTGATAGAGCTCAAAAACACCCATTTTCGCCACTCTCCCCCTATCACAAAAGTTCATTATGATACCAAAATTCGTGATTTGCAATCTGCATTGGGAACACATACCTTTGTTTCTCGCGTTCAGGGAGGAAAGCTTAAAGCCAAAAATGAGATACGGATCTCTCATCTGTTTAAAAAAGTACCCGAACCCTTTTTACGAATGATTGTCGTTCATGAGCTTGCGCACCTCAAAGAAAAAGAGCATAACAAGGCATTTTACTCCCTGTGTACCCACATCGAACCCGATTATCATCAGCTAGAATTCGATGTACGTCTGTATCTCACCTATATTGAAATTTCCCGTAAAACCCCTTCATCAAACGAGGTTTTATGAGACTTTCACTTACTTCTTTTTGAGATGCACCAGCGTCTCATAATGTTGAGTATGCGCAAACATATCAAACAACTGTACCTTTAAGCATTCATACGATTTCAACCACTCTAAATCACGGGCCAAACTCATCGCATTACAACTAGAATAGAGTATATCATTAGGCGATACCCTCTCCAACCATTTACACAACTCTTGCCCCAACCCTCTGCGCGGAGGATTGACGATCACCACATCGGGAGCTCTTGAGGTTTCCGTGCTAAAACTTACCGCATCGAGTGCTTTAAACGTCAATGTCTCTATTCCTAAAGCTCGTGCAGACTCTTTTGCGCACTCGATTGCTTCGTTCTCAATCTCGATTCCAATCACACTGCGCTCATTACTGGCCACATGCAGTGCAAATCCGCCAACACCGCAGAAAAGGTCAATAACTGTTTTTGCCTCCAATTCGTCTGTCCAATTAGCCACGGTTTTATAAAGCTTTGCCGCTACCTCAGGATTGGTTTGAAAAAAACTTTTGGAGCGGATAAAGAGCGGTATGCCGTTGAGCTTCTCTTCTAAACGTGTTGCTTCGGTGAGAAAAATCTCTTCGTCTCCTTCCAAAATCGCCATGTGTATGGGTTGGATGTTTACCGTAATCACTTTTAGTTCGGGCGCTATGGAAATGAGCATTTCAAGATTCCCCTGTAACCTTGAAATGATTCCGTGAGAACGCAGTACAAATCGCAGCATCATCTCGCCGTTATCGGAACTTCGTGTCAGTAACACGTATTTAAGTTCCCCTTTTTTCTTTTTGATATCATACGCTTTAATCCCCAAAGATCGCAGCCAATTCTGAGTGTGTTCCAGCACTTTTTGCATACTGATATCATACAAAGGACAGCCGATCAGACTCACCTCGTCCGAGAGTCCCAGTATTATTCCCTCTTCGCCGTTGCTCGCCACCATCTTGGCTTTATTGCGAAATCCTTTAATCTGACTCGAGGTTGGTTTTAACCATTCATTGACTGTGAAATCTTCAAGGGCTTTGTGCAGATGAGCACTTTTTTCGCTCAATTGTTCCGAATAAAAAAGATCGATCATAGAACACGAATGACATACTTTCGTATCATAATAGGAACAAAAACTCATCAAAGCACCTTTGGCTTTGCTGTACGCAAATAATGTAACACTGTCGCAATCAAATCGTCGTCATCTTTGCTCTTGCTTTGCAATGTCTCTTTGGAACCGTTAAGATATTCAATCGTAATGTTTTGATTGTAATTGCCCACCATTTTGATCTTTTTCTCAATACTTAACAGCTTAATCACCATGATCTCAAAAAACTGCTTGGTCGGATTGTCCAGTTTTCCAAAACGATCCCCCACCTCTTCTTCGATCTCATAAATTTCAGTGGGCTCTTCGCAATGACTCAAACGTCGATAGATTTCAAGCCGTAACCGGTCTTCTCTCACCACCTCATCGCTGATAAAGGCGCTGACGGTGAGTTTGATATCCACTTTGGCCCGTACGGTGGTGGTTTGGTTGGTGAGGAGCTTGATCGCGTCTTCAAGCATACGCAAATACAGCGCATAGCCGATGTTTTTGATATGACCGCTTTGGGCATCCCCTACGAGATTTCCTCCACCCCTGATTTCCAGATCATGATGCGCCAACATCGAACCGCTTCCCAAAAAGGAGTTGGATTCCAGTGCTATCAAGCGCTTCTTCGCCTCTTCGGTGAGATTGTCTTTGTCATTGACGATGAAGTATGCATACCCCTCGATATGTCCTCGTCCGACACGCCCTCGCAGCTGATGCAAGTCGGCCATACCGAATCGATCCGCACCGTCGATGATCATCGTATTGACCGTGGGCATATGAATCCCCGATTCGATAATCGAGGTCGCCAGCAATACATCGTATTCGCGGTCCTCAAACTTTTTGAGCTCTTCTTCGGTCACCGCGGCACTGATTTGAGAGTGGAGAATCAATATACGCAAATTTGGAAGAATCGCTTTGAGTTCTCCCGCTTTAATCACCATGGAATCAATCGAATTATGAACATAGAAAATCTGACCGCCGCGACGCAGTTCACGCAAGATCACCTCTTTGATCAGCTTCTCATCGTAGTTTTTCACGAATGTCCGAACCCCAAGCCGCTCACTAGGAGGAGTCAGAAGCTCCGACATCGTCTTAATCGAGCTAAGTGCTTGATTGAGGCTGCGAGGGATCGGTGTCGCACTCATGGACAGGAGATGGACATTGTCATAGAGCGATTTGAGCTTTTCTTTTTGCTTCACCCCGAATTTATGCTCTTCGTCGATGATAACCAACCCCAGTTTCGCACAGCTGACATTGAACAGCGCGTGCGTACCAACGACACAATTAATCTCTCCTGTAGAGAGTGCTTTGAGGGTTGCCGTCTTCTCTTTGGCTGTTACAAAACGGTCCAGTTTGGCTACACGCAATCCAAATGCCCCCAATCTGGTTTTTAGAGAGGTGAAGTGTTGAGAACTTAACAGAGTCGTAGGGACAACAAGCAAGCTCTGATAACCGCCACGAGCTGCCGCGAAAATAGCATTCATCGCCACTTCGGTTTTTCCAAATCCCACATCACCGCTGAGCAGTCGATCCATGATGTGCCCTGAGCTCAAATCGCTCACGATAGAGGCAATCGCACTGGCCTGATCGGGAGTATAATCAAATCCTGCCGCGTTTTGAAAACGGCGCAATTCTCCTGCATCAACCTCCATCTTAGGAGCTTTGATCAAAGCACGGCTTGCCGCAATCCCGACAATTTCAGAGGCAATCTCAAACAGACGCGTACGGACAGACTCTTTGAGTTTACCGAAGCTCCCTTTGCCCAGACGATCAAGAACAGGCAGTGAACCCGAAGCGATGTAGCGGTCAATGGCATCGAGGTTTTCCACAGGCAACAGCAGCTTATCATCCCCCATGTATTTGAGGACAACAAAATCTTTGATCGCACCCAAAATCTCCGCTTGCTCTATCCCCTCAAAAATCCCTACACCGTACTCTTCGTGAACAACATAATCCCCTACTTTGAGATCATCCAGCAATATCGAGGTTTTACGGCGACGGCGCTTTTTCTCATGGCGATTGAGTGAGATGATCACCTCATCGGGACCTATGAGATTGAGAACTATCCCTGCGGTTTTAATCTCCAGCCCCGTGAGATCAAAAATCCCTGCCGCTTTGAGCTGCATCTCATTAGCCGCGATGATCGTAAATTTTTTCTTTTTATGGACACTGCGCAATGTTTCTAAACTCGGAGCGATTAGCAGTGAATAGTGTACTGCCTCAGGGACGATTGCACATTCCAAACGCTCTCGCGGCAATACGGGACAATTCATTCCGTATGATTCATCCAAGAGGCTTTTCATCTCGCGCAGGCGCACTACTTTTTTACCTTGCGTAAAGTCAGTCCCCTCATCACCCAAGACCCAGAACCCTAATGCGGCGATGTCTTTGACAAAACTGTCACTTTCGCATGAGGAGATCTCTTTTTCAAACCGATGGTATTGTTCCTCGCTCAGAGAGAAAAAGGCACTTGTGACACAAATCGACGCCAGTTCCTCGCTGAGCGTACGCTGTGTCTCTACGTCAAAGGCTTTGATCTCTTCTATCTCATCGTCAAACAGACTGATTCGATATGGGTTTTCTTCACCGGGGATATAAATATCGAGAATATCGCCACGATGTGACACCTCCCCTTCCATCTCCACCATATCCACAAACGTGTATCCCCAGCGCAATAAGGTCTGCTTTAAATCGCTCAAATCAATACGGGATGCGAATTCGATATCGATGCTTTGCAATAACGTTTCGTTTGGCAAGGGATACAAAAGTGTTTTAAGCGGAGAGATGACCAACGGTTTCTTACTGGCTTTATAATAAGAGCGCAGTGCCGCAAAGAGGGCAAAAAGCTCTTCCCCAAACGGTCGTAAATCATCCAGGTACATGGCACGAAAATCAGGAAAAACGACGCATTCAATATTTAAGAATTTGGCAACATCCGCTAACTCACCTGCTTCTTTGGCATCTTCGCACACGATAATATCGCATCGGTTTTTGGGGTTATTTTTGAGATACTCATAAAATCGTTCTTGAGACATTATGCTTTATCGATCCTCTTTAAAAATGCTTCGGCAACGCTAAACGAACCGAAGACGAGATACTCTTTATTTGAGCTTATAGCTTCAAATAATCCATAGCTTAATCCCAACTCTTCCAATACTGCTTCCAACAGTTCTCGTGACACAATCCGCTCCTCATCTACCGTGATGATTTCAACAGAATCTATAATGGGTGTCAAAATAGATAAAATTTCTCGGTAATCTTTATCCGCATAAGTATTATAGACCAAAGTAATTTTTTCTCCATGCAGTGCTTGCACAATAGCACCTGCGGCTAAAGCATTGTGTCCTACATCCAGGGTTACATTCTTGGCAATACGACTGAGTCTGCCAAACAAAGCACTCTGATCAAACAACGACTCTTCGGCTTTGTATCCCAATAATTCAAATGCCACCATTGCAAGTTCACAATTATCCCGTAAATAATCACTAAGAGAATTTTTTGTGGCAAGATGCAATCCCATAGTCTTAATCCTAAAATTTGCCAATTCCTGAACTGTATGCAGTTGGCACTGCTTGCCTAATGCAATCTTACGGGCTATGCTTTCTACTTCATCGTATTTTTGAATGCCCAGAACTGCATTGGTTTGCATACTGCGCAATTTTGTAGATGCGATTGATTCAATCGTTGAACCCAAAAAAGCACTATGATCAAAACCAATCGGTGTAAAAATACTGAGCACTTTATCAAAAACATTGGTTGCATCAAATTCACCCCCAAGCCCTGCTTCCAAAACCACGTATTCACAATGTTCAAAAGCCACCATAGCCAAAAGCGTTGTGTACTCAAAATAACTTAGCGACTGAGCAATGCTCTTATCCATAAAACTGCTCAGTTTTTGATGAGCATCTTCTAAATCCCTATCTGTGATATCTGCACCATCTATCCAGATACGCTCATTAAACTTCAAAATATGCGGAGAGGTGTAGTGTCCTGTACATTTGCCTGCACGACTCAGCGCAGTGGCCAAAAAACGTCCCGTACTCCCTTTGCCATTTGTCCCCACAATATGAATAATTTTGGGAAGATGAAATAAAGGTGCAATATTCAAATAAGCTTTTGGAAATCGCTCATAGTCAATTACATCGTAAAAAAGTGGTTTAGAGGCTAAAAATGATTCGAGATCCATCATGTCTCTACGCGGTTGCGCCCTCTATGCTTGGCATCATACAAACGTTTATCGGCACCAACTTTGAGCGTCTCTAATGATGGGTAATCCTTACGCTGGGCAATCCCGATACTTACTGTTACCGCAATTCGTTGTCCCTGATACATAAAATGAGCTTCCTCAACATGCGCACGTACTTTTTCTCCAAACGTTTGAGCACCTGAAAGTTCCGTATCTCCCAAAATAGCCAAAAATTCTTCTCCGCCAAAACGCCCTACGGTATCATTAATACGTGCTTCATCTTTTATAATTTGCGCAAATGCCTTAAGAACAGCATCCCCTGCTTCGTGTCCATACGTGTCATTGACTGATTTAAAAAAGTCCAAATCCAACATTGCAATACAAAAATTACGTCCATACCGTTCATACTCAGCTTCTTTAATCCCTATCACTTCTTCAAGGGCACGCTTGTTAAGCAATTTGGTTAAAAAGTCTTCTCTGGATGCTTGTGTCGCTGTTGCAAGCTGGGATTCCAATGTTGCTATTTTTTGTCCCATCTCATTAACCTTGGCATTATGAGAACGTAAATCCTGACTTAATATTTCTACTTTCTCTTCCAAAGTCGTTGCAATGGCATACAAACGTTTATGCGCTGTTTTAAAATCTTTGGGTTTATCAGACTCAAGCGCTTCAAGATCTCTCTTTACATCGCGTATTTCAGTCGTGGAACTCTCACTGCGTTCTATAAGATCGATTAGTTGTATCGAGAGTTTCTCCAGAAGTTCATCCAGGGCCTTTACCATCTCTTCAACACTTTGTTTATCCAGTACAATACGCATCGCAATGGCAGCTTTTATCTCTTTTTCAAACGCTTCATGAGAAATATAATCAGGATTTTCCTGTAGTTTTTGTGTCAGAGTTGTTGTTTTATCGTCCAATTTTGGTGCTATTGATGGCGAGAGGCCCATAACTACTAATTGTGCTATGCGAGTGAGATCTCCTGTTTGTGTTGAACTCGTATCAACACGCAATCCTTCAATCGTTTTTTTAAGATTGCAAGAATCTACTTCTCCAAAGTCCGATAACTTCTGCAAAAAACTGTCATCATAGACGCTCAAGAAATTTTCCCATGCCTGTTTAAGCAGATCAATTTGGGTTTTACCGGCTTGTGATTCAATTAAAGCAATCGTTTTTTTAGCAAGAGCAGAAGCATCTCGATTATGCAAGGTATTGACGCTCATTGCAATGGTTTTAGTCAAGGAGCTCAAGACTTCAACCAGTATTGATGCTTCACTGGGGTTTAAACGGCTCATTTTTGAGATTAAAAATCGAACCAATTCTGCTGTTGTTTTAACCCGATACTGTTTCACTTCATCCAGTGTTTTTTTATCCATCAACGGCGTATAACGGTCAATTCCCTGACAATCTTCTACCTTGACACCCGCTTTTTTAGCTTCAAGACAAAAAGCTTCGGCATAAAGATCAGGAGTCCAAACTTTACCCTCACTCTTTAAACGCTCTACGGTATTACGTACAATCTGATTAATCGTCATAGCTTATTCCTTAGGTGGATTCGAACCTTCTGCCGCGATTTGCGCAATAAATGCATCAATCGCCTTTTGAGCGCTCAAGTTAATAGCATTAAAACGCGCCTGATCGGAGATAATCGCATTGGGTTCTATGTCAAAATCATACATTCCCAACGTAGAATATCCTTTTGACTTTTCAAAAGTAATGCGATTTATTCCCAAGTTTACCGTTGTTCGATACGTAACAACGTATCCGTTGGTATCGTAGCGCAACGGTGAAAAACCAACCGAAACTATTTGAATTCTTAAATGGGTTTGTGAGGCATTTTTAGATGTTAATGACGTTCGAAACTTCGTAATAACAGCTGTATCCACGGCATCTTTAATAATTACCGTATTTTGCGGGTCCTCTGCGGATATCAATACTTCCGTACTGACACTTTCTCCGACAACTGATTGTGCATAATGCGCAGCACTTACATATCCACACCCTGTGAACATTATTATCGCCATTATGCACCCTGCAAAAATACGCATACCTATCCTTTAATGACCAAGTTGACCAATTTGCCGGGAATAACGATTGCCTTGACGATCTCTTTTCCCTCTATCCATTTTTCAACGGAGGCTTTGGCTATCTCAATAATCGTTTCTTGAGACTCTTGAACACCTACTTCAATCGTCGCACGATTTTTTCCGTTGACCGAGACACCAAAGGTGAAAACATCGACCTCAAAAACCTCTTCACAGACGGCTTGAGCACCCAAATTTTTACCGCCGAAAAGGGTGTTTGAAAGTTCCCAACACAAATGAGGGACAATCGGTTCGAGAATCGAGGTTAAGATCCAATACCCTTCTGTCCATACTTTTGCATTATTTTGCTCGCCCAATGCGTTCATCGCTTCCATAACACCGGCAATCATCGTGTTGAAGGTATACCGCTCATTGTAAACTTCTTGCGCGCGTTTGAGTGCTTCATACACTTTTTTACGAGCCGCTTTTTCTTCTTTGGACAATGTTGCATGGTCAATTTTTGGCAAGCTGGCTGTTTTTTGCGCAAACTGGCTGCGATCGGCAAACCGTTTTAAAAACCTAAATGCTCCTTCAACGGCACTGTCGTTCCATTCCAACTCTTGCGTCGGAGGAGCAGCAAAAAGGATAAATAAACGTGCGGTATCTGCTCCGTATTTTTCAATAATTGCATCAGGGTCGACGGTATTGCCCTTGGACTTGGACATTTTTGCCCCGTCTTTGAGAACCATGCCTTGCGTCAACAGTTTTTCAAACGGCTCATCAAATTCAACGTATCCCAAATCTCTAAACACTTTGGTGAAAAAACGGGCATAGAGTAAATGCAAAATCGCGTGTTCAATTCCACCGATGTAGTGATCAACACCCATCCAATATTTTATTTGTTCCGCTGAAAAAGCTTCACTTTCCCAGTTCTTCGGCGAGGCGCAAAAGCGTAAGAAATACCAGCTTGATTCGACAAAAGTATCCATTGTATCGGTTTCACGTATGGCGTCTTTGCCACAGTTAGGACATTTACAGTGTTTCCAGGTTGGATGTTTTTCGAGCGGATTGCCTTCTCCCGTTATCTCTACGTCATGAGGCAAGGCGATCGGAAGGTTCTCTTTTTTCTCCATGACAAGGCCACAATCATCACAATGGACAAAAGGTATCGGTGCACCCCAATAACGCTGACGTGAAACACCCCAGTCCTTAAGCTTGTAATTGGTTGTCTTTTTTCCAAGTTTTAAACTCTCAAAATGATCAATGACTTTACTTTGTGCCTCTTTTGAGTTGATCCCGTCAAACTCTTGAGAATTAAAAAGTACTCCCACTTCCGTATACGCACAACTAGGGTCAATCTCAGCGTCCAATGGTTTGATAACCGCATGAATCGGCAAATCATATTTGCGGGCAAAATCAAAATCGCGATCATCATGGGCAGGAACCGCCATAACCGCGCCACTGCCGTAATCCATCAAGACAAAATTAGCAATCCATACCGGGATACTTTTTTGTGTCAATGGGTGAATGACATTAAGACCTAACGCTACGCCGCTTTTCTCTTTTTGACGATCAATGGATGAACTGTTTTTCATCTCTTTGATTTGAGAAACTACCTCTTCACTCAACAATGCATTATCGATCATATACGACACAATCGGGTGTTCAGGAGCCAACGCCGTATAAGAGACCCCATAAATGGTATCGGGACGCGTTGTAAAGACATCAAAACCATTAAATTTATTATCAAGTTTATGCAAACTTGGCTCATCAAAAAAGAGGTCAAATGCCAAACCGTTGGACTTTCCAATCCAGTTTTCCTGCATCGTCAATACTTGCTTAGGCCAACCGCCTTCAAGCTTTTTAAGATCATCCAACAGTTCATCGCCGTATTGGGTAATCTTGAAATAATACTGATTCATGTCTTTTTTGACGATGGGAGTATCACATCTCCAACAGCACCCGTCCACGACTTGTTCATTGGCTAAAACCGTCAGATCATGAGGACACCAGTTGAGCATCCCTTTTTTACGATACAGCAGTCCTTTTTCATACATATCGATGATAAAGCCCTGCTCGAATTTCGTATACAGTTCATCGCTGGTTGCAAGTTCACGTTCTTTAGAAAACGAAAAGCCCAAAGAAGCAAACTCTTTTTTCATGTAGTCGATATTGTCGTATGTCCACCCTTTTGGATGGGAACCGTTTTTAATCGCCGCATTTTCCGCGGGCATTCCAAAACTGTCAAAGCCGATCGGATGGAGAACATTAAACCCTTGCTGGCGGTAATAACGAGCAAACGTATCACTAAGCGTATAGTTTCTCACATGCCCCATATGAAGTCTTCCGCTGGGAAAAGGGAACATACTCAAGATGTATTTTTTCTCTTTGCTAAAATCTTCACTTGGCTCAAAACTTTTATTTTCAAGCCAAAATTTTTGCCATTTGACTTCAATATCTTTGGGGACGTAATTCAAAAAAACTCCTAATTAAACAATGCCCTGCTCAAACTGAGCACGCATTTTTTCTTTTTCGATTTCTCTTGCCGCTTTTTCAGAGAGTTTAGCTCGATAATTTTTCAAATTAAATCCAAGCATTTCCAATAATGGGGAAGCCACGAAAATCGAACTGTATGTCCCGACAACAACACCCACCAACAATGTGGTTGCAAAGGTATGAATAATTTCCCCGCCAAATGCAAACAATGTTACTAAAACAATAAATACGGTCAATGATGTCAAAACCGTACGTGAAAGGGTTCGTGTAACCGAATCATCAATAATTTCATTCACACTGGCTACCTGTGATGCCGTAACCTCTTCACGGATTCGATCAAATACGATAATCGTATCATTAATCGAGTATCCTAAAATCGTTAGCAATGCCGCAATAACATCCAGATTCACATCCAATTGAAAAAGGGAGATAGCCCCCACCGCAATGGTAAGATCATGGGCAAGTGCCAAGACCGATGCTACCGCAAAACGCCACTCAAAGCGAAAAGATACATAAAGCAAAATACCGATGATGGCAAAAGTCAATGCCATTATCCCTTTTTCACGCAATTCGCTTCCAACTTTGGCTCCGACGATGTCAACACGGCGAATCTCAAAAGTTCCCGTTCCCGATAACTGCTCACGAGTCACATCTCCGATATCTCGCGTAACACTTTCTGAACTGTTTTTCAAACGAATGACCACTTCATCAGGCGAACCGAATTCATTGATGCTTGAACCCTCAAACATGCGATTACCACTGAGTTTCTGACGCATTGTGTCAATAGGTGCAGCACCCTCATACTTGACTTGAATAATTGTACCGCCGGCAAAATCAATCCCGAAGTTCAACCCTTTGGTAAAAATAATCACCAAGGATGCAATCACCATGAATACGGAAATACCCATTGCAAGTTTGGATTTTGCCATAAGAGGAATCGGTTTAGAATATCGAAATAATTCCATTACATACTCCGTTTCACGCCAAACCATTTGGCGGTGTCTTTGGATTTTTCAATACGATCTAGCAGCATAATATAAATACCATGAGTCCCTAAAATAGCCGTAATCATGGAAGCAATAATACCGATACTAATCGTGATCGCGAAGCCTTTGATGGCTCCCGTTCCATAGACGTACAAGGCAATCGCAGCAATCAAAGTCGTGATATTAGAATCCGTAATCGCACGCATCGCATTTTCATATCCTACTTCAATGGCCCGCTTTACGGACGAACCTTCAGCAAGAATTTCCCGTATCCGTTCATTGATAATAACATTGGAATCAACCGCCATACCGACAGTCAAAACAATCCCTGCCATTCCCGGCAAAGTGAGGGTAGCTCCAAAAAGTGCCATTACTGCAATAATCAGTAAAATATTAACAACCAACGCAATATTGGCAATCACTCCTGCACGTCGATAATAGAACATCATAAACAAAACAACCACTCCAAAACCCGAAAGAAGCGCAATCATGCTCCCTTTGATACTGTCAGCCCCTAAGCTTGGTCCAACAGAACGTTTTTCCATCATATAAATAGGAGCAAGCAATGCGCCCGAACGAAGTGCAATCGCGAGATCGTTGGCTTCAGCAGTCGTATAATTACCACTGATTTGTCCTGAACCGCCACCGATACGTTCATTGATCACCGGAGCAGAATAAACTTTTCCATCCAATACGATCGCAAGACGCTTACCGACACTTTTACCGGTAAAGTCTCCAAATATTTGGGCTCCCTCAGAGTTGAGGGTAAAATTGATAACCGGTCGATTGTTCTGATCGTATCCCACTTGCGCATCCGTCAGCATGGTTCCATCAAGAATTGCAATTTCATGAACAAGATGTTTTGTCTTTGGCTCTATCGCATCATCAAGAAGTTTATCTCCAAAGCTTTCTGCTTCCATTTGGGTGACATCATTAGCGCGCATAGCACGATCTTCATCGATTGCCATCATCTCTAACTTTGCAGCACGAGAGATAAGCTCACGGGCACGCTGCTCTTCTTGCGGAGTTTTAATCCCCGGCAATTCAACCAAGATTTTATCAACCCCCTGCTTTGCAACCGTAGGTTCTGAAAGTCCGAATTGATCCAATCGATTACGAATCGTTTCAATCGCCTGATCTACTGATTGTACCTTTAGCTTTTCAATAGCAGCAGGTGTCATTGCCAAAGAATATTGTCCTTTAGTAGAATGGACAACCGTTCCCTCCACCTTTTTCAAATATTCATCCATAACTACCGCATCATCTTCATCAAGAAGTTCAAAGACTACCGTATTGTTACTGGCGCTTAATCCATCGATAAGGATGTCATTATGCTCTGTAAAATGTTTAATACCAGAGGCCGTGGACTTGAGTTGAGAGGTCAATGCTTCTTCGGTTTTAACACCCAAAAGCATGTGCAAACCGCCTTGAAGATCCAGCCCCAAAGTAATTTTCGCACCGCTTTGACTTTGAGTCAACGAAGGAAGTGAAAAAACAAGCCCGAAAATCGTGGCAAATATGAGTAAAACTACGCGGTAATTAAGCTTCATCCTCGAACTTTCTTGTCACAGCATCTTTAACCAAACGCCCTTCGACCTCGTTATTGAATTTAACAGCGAAGAAATTCTCTTCAACTTTTTTTATTTCGACAATCAAACCGCCATTGGTAACAACTTTATCACCTTTTACAAGGGAGGCAAGCATCTCTGAGTGCTTTTTGGCTTGTTGCTGTTGCGGACGAATAATCACAAAGTACATGATTGCAATCAAAAAAACGAACGGGAGTAATTGGGACATAAATTCCATAGAAATCCTTGAATAAAATATGATTGCATTATACTCAAAAGAGATTAACATCGGTATAATTTCCCCATGAAACTACAATCAAAAACAACTTTCGAACTTCTCACTCTCCCCTTGCTTATCGCGATCGCTTTTAGTGCTTTTATTTACTGGGAACATTTTCATCTAACTTCAAAAGCACTTAATACGCTGATGGCTCTTGGTGCATTGTACGGGCTTTTGCATGCACCTAAACGTACTTTACCCATCGCCGGTTTTTGGATCGGATTGCTATGGTGCTACTGGATAGGCTACAGTTTTCAGTATTACGGACTTGGGTGGGCTCAAATATGGGTTGCTTTAGGTTTTGGAGTTGTTTATGCCCTCTACTATGGCTCACTTGGACTTACTCACAATCCATGGATACGCGCGCTCATTCTCTTTGGACTGACCTATGTGTGGCCCATGGACTTTAACTGGATGCAGCCTGAATTGATTTTTATTGAAAGCTATATAGGCTTTGAAAAATGGCAATTTGCTCTAACCTTAGCTGTTCTTGCCTCTACTTCTTTATTTTTGAAATACCGAAAGGCCCTTCCCCTTTTAGCCCTAATTTTTGTCATACAGACCACCTATCTCCCTCCAGTAAAACCTGATTTACGTATAAAATTGATCTCTACGGATATTTCGCAAGACCTCAAATGGCAAGAATCCATGATGAGCGATATCATCGATGAAAACTTTCGCCAAATAGATCTTGCCATTAATCAAGGATACGATCTCGTGGTTTTGCCTGAATCGGCTTTTGCTCTTTATATGAATCATTATCCTATGATAGAAAAAGAACTGCTAAAGCGTTCACAATCCATTGCCATTGTAACAGGAACCTTACACGAAGAAAATTCATTGCATTATAATGTTTCCTACTTCTTTAATAAAGGAGAGATCACGGTCGCTAAAAAAACGATCCTTGTCCCGTTTGGAGAGTACATACCGCTGCCGGAAATTTTAAAAGATTGGGTCAATCGTCATGTATTTGAAGGGGGTTCTAATTTCGTAACCGCTGATAAACCGACCGATTTTGTTATCAAAGGGGTAAAATTTCGCAATGCTATCTGTTATGAAGCAACACGAGAGGAACTTTATACACCGGATGCAAAGTATTTAATTGCAATCAGTAACAACGGGTGGTTTAAACCTTCCATCGAACCAACGCTACAAAATCTTCTCATACGCTTTTATGCTCGTAAAAATGGATCTATGGTATTTCATTCCGCCAACGGCGGAGGAAGTGGAATGGTGTATTAGAAGTCCCATTCGTGGTGAGCTTGTCGAACCATGAATAAAATACCCTTCGACAAGCTCAGCGCGAACGAAATCATATCTCTTCAATCAAAGTTGTGCAAAAAATCTATTACATAACATGTCATGCTTATTCATTAAGTTAGCTTATTAATCCCTCGAAAATTATTTCAATATCTTCCCCATAAAAGTATTCTTCGAGAAGCGGACGGATTTTGTATTTCATCACAAATGCTGCATCATTATTCCCCATAAAATACGCATGACCAATCAGGTAGTCGGCTCCACGTCGATCTCTGATAATCTCATTTATTTTTTTAACGTTATCAGGTAAATAATCATCAATCGATTCCATCCGTACAAAAGTAAAACGTCGGCGCAATGCAATATCGACTAAGGCAATCGATTTATCCGCAGTGTTCATCGTCCCGATGATATACAAATTCTTAGGAACACTAAACAGTTCTTTAGAGTATGACAATGTTACACTTAGCTCATTATCATTGACCTTTTTATATTTGGTGTCGATGATAAGGCGATTAGGAATCAAAATATCGGGTTTTAGTTTGAGATTACCAAAATTGTTTTCAGCTTGAATAATGGCTGTCGGTTCAATGCTTTGGACGATTTTACCCACAAACTGTTCAAACAACACATTCATATCAAACATAAATGCCCACTCGTTTGTTCCCACTTTATCAAAACGGATATTGAGGTGTTTTAAAATTAGCAAAGCTAATTGATACAGATGTCGGAAACGTTCATTAAGTCGATGCCAATGAAACGTAGCATGGGGATTGTAATAGGGATTTACCTCATCAAACATCAGATGAAGCATCCCAAGTTTTCGGCGATTATCATCCCTCTTCGTAATACGACGACATACATTTATCGCATACGCAAAAAGAGCATTCAATGGATTGTCAGGGCTGAATTCATCGTATTCACAATAGATTTTATCCCTTACAAAATTCGTCCGTGCATCTATCCCCGCCAAAAATCTTCCCCGCATCACTCGCAGATTATCCTGTACAGAAATATATTCACGATACAACCCTTTTTCTACCTCACGAATCAATTCACGGGAAAATATTGAAATTAATAATTCTAAAATCGGACTTGATTCAGTATCAGTGGAAGCAACGCTCTCATCAACTTTTAGATCATAAACATAAGAGAGCATGTAGGTGAGATAACGGAGATTGGCATCGTCATTATTTTTATCAATTTTGGGAAGGACGGTGATCGTTTTATTACCAATTTTAAGTGCGCCACAATAGTTCGTTGCCCGTACTTCACCCCATTTCTCAGAGAAATAACGACGAAATTCGGGAGGGATAACTAGATCAATTTTTTCATATTCATGAACAATCATTGAACTTACGCTACCGCTTCACTCCAACGCGCCACTTCAACGGTAACATGCTTTTTACGTGCAGATTCAACAATATTTTCTAATTTTGCAGCGGTAGAATCATCTAGCCACTCTTCGCCGCACTGCGAGCACACCTGAGCCGGGATGTCTCTCACTACTACAATACCTTCTCCCAAATCAACCGTAAACGTCGCGCTTCCATCGACAACAAAACCTTGACATAATGGGCATTTTTTCATCTCTTTTTCCTCGTTTTATAATCATTTTCAAATTCATCATTACTAGGTCGATATGCGGTGATAATATAACAAACATCATCATCTATCGCTATAACAATATGAAGAGGTTGTGTTCCAATCTCCAAAACCAGCAAACTGGGATATGGAGTATCATCAGGATAAGATTCTATCTCTTCGCCATGCAATATACAATAAATCACTTCATCACGGGAAATATTACGTTGCAACATTCGCTCCAGCGCATGTTTACGCCAAATAAAATGTGATATTGTACGCATATTACCCCTTTTGGATAATTATATCAGAAACTATTGATGATTAATATTGTGAAACAAGAAGGATGAAATTCCCAAAATATTTGGGAATTGTTGGAAATTAGTGGCGAACCGTTAAGTTCTTTGCGTTAATCGCAGCGATCACTTGCTCGATATGTCTCATTTTTTCTTCTTCATCTTCCATGTTGTGAATCACATCAAGATTAAAAGTTTGCAGTTTTCCATCAAGATAACCCGTATCAAGCTTGCCATCTATAAAGTCTTGGTCACGAACGATCTGTCGGTGCAATGCGATGTTTGTCGGAACACCTTCGATAATGAACTCATCCAATGCACGCTTAGCTTTGCGAACACAATCTTCCCATGTTTGAGCAGATACAATCAATTTACCGATCATAGAATCATAGTTTGAGGGAATAAGGTAGTTTGTATACGCCATAGAGTCCATACGCACACCTGGACCACCCGGTGCAAGATAACGCGTGATAAGACCCGGTGATGGAACAAAGCCCAATTTTGGATTTTCTGCATTGATACGAAACTCGATCGCATACCCGCGAAGATGAATCTCTTCTTGCATGTACATGAGCTTGTCACCCTCAGCGATTTGGATCATACGCTGAATCAAATCGATACCTGAGATAAGTTCTGTTACCGGATGCTCAACCTGAATACGGGTATTCATCTCGATGAAGTAAAAATTGTCATCTTGGTCCACTAGATACTCAATCGTTCCAACGCTCTCGTAACCTAGTCGATACATCGCTTTTTTAGAGACACGATAAAGCTCACGACGGACATCTTTATTAAGAAGCGGTGAGGGAGCAATTTCGATTACTTTTTGGTGACGACGCTGAATAGAACAGTCACGATCCCCTAAATGTACAATGTTGCCGTATTTGTCTGCAACCATTTGAATCTCGATGTGACGAGGATTTTTGAGGTATTTTTCAATAAACACTTCCCCGCGATTGAAAAATCGGATTGCTTCATTGGTTGCTGATTCGTACATCTCTTTAAAATCAGACGCTTTTTCTACGATACGCATACCACGTCCGCCACCACCGAATGCCGCTTTAATGATGATCGGAAATCCAATATCACTTGCAATTTTTTCTGCATCATTGATGTTGTCAATTGGTTCATCGGTACCCGGCAACATCGGAACACCCACTTCACGCATCGCTACTTTTGATGCCATCTTGTCACCAAATAATGCAATGTGCTCCGGTTTTGGACCAATGAAAATAATGCCATTATCCGCACACGCCTGCGCAAATTCTGCACTCTCTGAAAGAAACCCATATCCTGGATGAATCGCATCACAATCTGCTTTTTTTGCCAAATTAATAATACGGTCAAAGTCCAAATACGCGGCTATAGGATCACCCATAATCGGATAGCATTCATCCGCCTTACGTACCCATACACCATTAACGTCTGCTTCTGAAAAAACCACAACACTTTTAATCTCAAGCTCTTTACAGGCTCGAATAATACGTAATGCAATCTCACCGCGGTTTGCAATTAAAACTTTGTTAATCTTTTTGCATTCCATCAGGTACCTCTAAATTGTAAAATTTTATTGCGAGATTATACCGACTTAATATTTAAAACGAATTAGTCCCTATACTTGAATAAGTTGCTCATATTTCTTTGGATTTTTTAAAATACACACTATAATATGTCAAAAATGGATTTCATGATGAAGATCGCAGCTAACATTACTGAACTTATCGGCAATACTCCACTCGTTCGACTTAATGCTCCCTCTTTAGCTTCAGGTGCTACAATTCTCGGAAAATGCGAGTTTATGAATCCTACCAGTTCTGTCAAAGACCGTATAGGTATCAGCATGATCAAGTCGGCAATGGCAGAAGGTAAGATCAATCACGACACCATGATTATCGAACCTACCAGCGGGAATACAGGCATTGCTCTTGCCTCTATTTGCGCCGCTTTGGGTCTAAAGCTCACCCTCACAATGCCTGAGTCCATGAGCATCGAGCGCCGTAATCTTTTGTCAGCTTTGGGTGCAAATCTTGTGTTGACCCCTGCTGCGTCAGGAATGAAGGGTGCCATTGATGAAGCCAATGCTCTCTCTTCCACCACTTCAAACAGTATCGTATTGCAACAGTTTTCCAATCCTGCCAATCCGCAAATTCACCGAGAAACCACAGCGCCAGAAATATTACGCGATACCGATGGAAACGTTGATATTTTTGTTGCCGCTGTCGGAACAGGTGGCACCATCACGGGAACAGGTGAAGTTTTAAGAGCATCCATTCCCAATCTTCAAATAATTGCCGTTGAACCCAGAGATTCTGCTGTACTTTCAGGAGGAAAAGCCGGTCCTCACAAAATTCAAGGAATAGGTGCTGGATTTGTCCCTGAAGTTCTCAACGTATCTTTATACAATGAAATCATTACGGTAAGCAATGAAGATGCTATTGCTACCGCCAAAGAACTTGCTAAAACAGAAGGCATATTAATAGGCATCTCAGCGGGTGCAAATGTTTATGCAGCCATACAAGTAGCCAAGCGTCCTGAAAATCAAGGCAAAACGATTGTGACTGTTTTATGCGATACTGCGGAACGCTATTTGAGTACCGCGCTGTTTGAAGCCTAATATTCTGTTCGAAACCATCCGTTGCGAGGATGGAGTCGTTGCGCATCTGTCCTACCATCAAAAACGCCTTACTGCTTCCCTTCAGTGCCTTGGTTCTAAAACACACTTTGATTTAGAAAAACTTATCGTTCCCCCATCCAAGGAGCTTTATCGCTGCCGATTTATTTACGACGCTGCTGATTATCGCATAGAGTTTCATCCCTATACTCCTCGGCCAATAACCTCACTGCGCTTAGTATTGGACGATACCATCCACTATCCCCTGAAATATACCCACCGAGATCATCTGAGTGCTCTATTTGAGCGCAGAGAGTCCTGTAATGATGTCCTTATCGTCAAAGAGGGGCTTTTAAGAGATACAACCATTGCCAACATCGCCTTATTTATTGATGGTCAATGGCTGACACCGCAAGTACCTCTTTTACAAGGTACCACACGAGCACGACTTATCGATGAAGGATTTTTATTACCTTCCGTTTTAACCCCAAATGATGTATCAAAAGCGCAGAAGGTTGCCATAATGAATGCTATGGTAGGATTTGTGGAGATTGAAAATGGTATAATTACCTAAAATACAAATAAGAGGCTGAAAAAAATGCTCTTCGATATTATTAAAAATCCTGCATTTGCTAGGCTGATGGAAACACATGCTCGCGAATTGCTCATCCATCTATTTGAAAACAATCAAAGCTTTGGTATTTTATGCAAAATAGAACATTTAACTTTTGATCCACCCCTGCCTGTGAATATCAGTAGTGAATTTCGGGCTATGACTCTTTTCTTTTTAGCGGGATACACATTTGAAAGTGCACGTCTTGAAAACAACATCCTCTATTTTGAAGCAGGATTTGGTCAAGAGAACATTGGTAGCATGGTCACCGTTCCATTACTAAGCATTGTCCAAATTATTATTGATGACACTCCAGCATTTGTGAATCTTGCACTGCCGCCAGAAAAGTCTTTAAGTGTCAACATCGAAAAAAATGAAGGGGTTAAAAATTCAATGAGCTCCTTTCTTTCCAATCCTGAAAATCAGAAATTCATCAAAGAAGCCCCAAAAAAATAATAAGGTTAAAGTTTTAGCCCGTGCAAGAAAGTAACCACATTATCAATGAAGGCATCATGCTTGCGCTCTTTACTGTAGGCAATGTAAAATTTACGTTTGATTTTATAGTTTTTAATGCGTCCTTCAAACAGGCGCCCATCTTGAACTTCTTCACTAATTACGTGCTGAGAAATAACCGATACAACAGGGCGTTCTGCCTTTTTAGGTGAATGCATAATCGTCTCTTTGATCGTTGTGGTACTGGCGACAACACCAATAACATTAAAACTTGAACACTCTACTCCAATTTCTTCAAAGACTTCTGAAGTAAGTTTGCGCGTATGAGAAGCTTCGTCACGGCAAATCCAATCAAATTTATACAAATCTTCTTTTCGAAGCTGTTTTGGAATTGGTTGGTTCGAGAAAATAACCAACTCATCCTCTTCCCATTCTCTGTAAATAATACCATCTTTAAATACCGGTGACTCGATCAAGGCGATATCAATTTTTTTATCGATTAATTGATCAATAATTTCTTCTGAGAGAGCCACACGAACGTGTACTTCATTATTGATTTTATCTTTTAATTGGGCAAGATACTTAGGAAGCACATAGTTTCCGATTACATAAGACGCACCAACAACAAAAGTAAACTCTTTATTGATGATTTTCAAAAGATCTTTTTCGCTTGTCAGAATCGCTTTTTCCAATTTAAGTGCAATTCGATAAAGATCTTCACCCTCTTTGGTTAGCTTAATCCCATTTTTCTTACGTTCTACAATACGTGTGTCGAGATATTCTTCAAGAAATTTAATCTGCTGCGTTACTGCAGGCTGTGAAATTCCCAACTTAGCTGAGGCTTTTGAAAAACTTTTTTCTTTGATAACTGTCAAAAAAGTCAGTAGTTTAGCAAAATCTTTTAACATAATGATTCCTATAAGTAAAGTATATAAACGTATTATAACCCATTATTATGATGATTACAAGAGATTGACAGTTTTAAATTGCTTTGTGAAAGATTGGGCTATAATAAAAGAATTCATGCATGAAGGCGCAGTAATATTATGGATAAAATTTTCGATAGTCTCAATGATGCCCAGCGTCAAGCCGTTGAGCAAACAGAAGGTCCTCTTTTAATTCTTGCAGGTGCAGGAAGTGGTAAAACAAAAACCATTACCTCTCGATTAGCCTACTTGCTCGATACCGTTGGCATTCCTGCCAGCCAAACATTGACACTTACTTTTACCAATAAAGCGGCCAAAGAGATGCGTGAGAGAGCCATGGGGCTCATAACCCAAAACTCTTTTCCTCCCCTACTGTGTACTTTTCATAAATTTGGGCTTTTATTTTTAAAATTTCACATTCATTTACTGGGGCGAAGCAATAATTTTGTGGTTATTGATACCGATGATAAAAAAAAGATTCTCAAAAAAATCAATGCCGAACTGCCAACAGCCCTGATTGCCAGTGAGATTTCCCGCTATAAAAATTCCATGATTGATCCGCAAGAGGCCTATTCCCAAGCAGAATTGACGAACTACAAAAATATTGCCAAGATATACGAAGAGTATGAAGTTTATTTACTCAAAAATAACCTTGTCGATTTCGATGATCTTCTCTGCCTTACTTTTAAGCTTCTGGATGAAAATCCTGAACTCTGTATTCAAACCAGTCAAAAATACCGCTATATCATGATTGATGAGTATCAAGACACCAATGAACTGCAGTTGCGATTGCTCCAAAAACTTTGTACTTCTCATAACAACTTATGTGTTGTGGGTGATGATGATCAAAGTATCTATGGCTGGCGAGGGGCACATGTCCGTAATATTTTAGAATTTGATCAAGATTTTGCGGATGCCACCGTCATAAAACTTGAATACAATTACCGCTCTACACAGCCAATTTTAACAGTTGCCAATGCGCTAATAGAACATAATCGCTCAAGACTGGGTAAAACGCTCATCGCGACAAAAACAGGGGGGAATGATGTGGCAACACTCACTTCTCATGACGAGAGCGAAGAAGCAAAAAAAATCGCAAAAGCAATACGAACGTTGTTAGACCAAGGAGTTCATGCCAGCGATATCGCCGTTCTCTACCGCATTAATGCACTAAGCCGATCTCTTGAAGAAGGGCTCAATCGTGGTGGAATTGCTTACCGTCTTGTAGGCGGTCTACGCTTTTACGACCGTGCAGAGATCAAAGACCTCATCAGCTATTTACGGGTTATCACCAATGTTCATGATAATTTTTCGCTTAAACGCATTATCAATAAACCCAAACGCGGACTGGGAAAGGCGAGCATCGAAAAAATAGAACTCACAGCTATGGAAGCTGAAAAATCAATGTTCGAATTTATTACAACGGCTAGCGACAGCGAATTGGAAGCCTTGGCACGTAAAAAAAGTACGCAAGAGCTACGTAAATTCATTATGGAAATCAATGAGCTTCGTACCATTGCTTCAGAAGCAATGTACCAATTTATAGATGCCCTTGAAGATCGTTTTAAAATCAAAGAAACGCTTCGCGGTTTACCGGATGAAAGTGATAAGGTTTCAAACGTAGATGAGTTTTACGGACTATTCCGTGACTACGTCAAACAAAATCCTGATGCCGGTCTCGCAGAATTTCTAAACGACATAACCCTGCAAAGCGATCAGGATCAAATTGAGGGGGAGAGCATCTATATCATGAGTATCCATGCATCTAAAGGACTGGAGTTTGAGCACCTGTTTGTGATCGGTATGGAGGAAGGATTCTTGCCTCTTGTGGGTGATGGCAGCGACCTTGAAGAAGAACGCCGCTTAGGTTATGTTGCCTTTACGCGTGCAAAATCCAACCTCACTGTATCCAGCGTAAACAGCCGTTTTTACAAAGGTCGGCGTACCGACTTGCACAAAAGCCGCTTTATTAATGAAGCCGGACTGTGTGAAGGATCATTGATTTTAGAAAAAAACACCTCCTTTAAAAAAGGGGATTTGGTCCGTCACAAAATATTTGGTGCAGGAAGAGTCGAAGGTGTCAGCAAATCGGGTCGAGAATTTAAACTTCTCATTAACTTTGGCGGCAATAAACGTGACATTCTTGCCTCTTTTGTGGAAAAGCTTTAACTCATGTCCTCTAAACTTTTTGTGGCCTACAAACCGACCGGCATTAGTTCCAATCAACTTCTAGGACGTATTAAACGCCGCTATGGCCAAAAAAAAGCGGGTTATTCAGGGACTCTTGACCCTTTTGCCAAAGGGGTTTTGATCGTCGCCTTTGGAAATTACGGGCGACTATTTCGATTTTTAAACAAAGCCCCAAAACGCTACCGTGCAACACTTTGGCTGGGTGCGTATTCACCTACCCTGGACATTGAGCAAATCGAACAGATCGATACACTTTCCCCTTTCCCTGAGGATGCTGTTCGAAAAGTTATCCTCTCACTAAAAGGGGAACTTACGTATTTGCCTCCTAAATACAGCGCTAAACGTCTCAATGGAAAACGTGCCTATGAATTTGCACGCGCCGGGATTGATGTAGAGCTAAAAAGTGTAACGTCTACTATTTATGATATTCATCTTGTCCATTATTGCCACCCTTTTGTGACTTTTGAAGCAACCGTCTCTGAGGGAAGCTATATTCGCTCTTTTGGTGAACTAATCGCCGATAAGCTTGAATGTAACGGTGCATTAAGTGCCCTAGAGCGCCTCAACGAAGGTCAGTTTTTTTACAATAGCGAATGCCCTATTGATATTAAAACGGCTTTAGGAATCCCTAAAAATTGCTATAATGGCGATCATAAATCCATCCTACTAGGCCAGCCTCTTTTTCGAGAAGATTTTGAAATACAAGCTAACGGCACCTACTGGATAGACAATGGCCAAACCATCTCCATACTAGAGTTCAGCGATGATGGAATAACCTATCTTCTTAACAAGGTTGATGCATGCTAATACTTTCACGCAAACTGGATGAGTCTATCCTCATAGGAGATTCAATCACTCTGAAAGTCATTTCTATTGACAAAGGGAGTGTTAAGCTCGGTATCGAAGCACCGTCTAATATTCGCGTATTGCGCAGTGAGCTCATTAATGCAGTCAAAGACTCCAATCAAGCCGCATCAACACAGCAAGATGACTCTCTCCTGCGCCAACTTGCTCAAAAATTTAAATTATGATGCAATACCGCGCTTATGCCAAAGTTAACATTTTTCTCAAGATAACCGGAAAAAGAGATAGTTATCACACTATTACCTCCCGCTTCATGCGGGTATCATCACTTTATGATACCCTCTGGTTTGAACCAAAGTCTAACCCTGAATTTGAAATCAGAGGGAATTTTGATTGTGAAGTACGTTCAAATACGATTTACAAAGCTTATAAGCATCTTCTTGCCGCAACCAACTCTGATAAACTCTCAAATTGGATGGAAGGCCATGCTGTCTATGTTGATAAGCAGATCCCTTCCTTCGCAGGATTAGGTGGAGGCAGCTCAGATGCCGCTACTTATTTGCATATGTGTAATGATCAACTTGAACTTGGGCTCACTACAGAAGCTCTTGCTTTGGTCGGCGAAAATATTGGGGCGGATGTCCCCTTTTTCGTCTATGGCTATGAGAGTGCCAATGTCAGCGGTATCGGCGAAATTGTAGAACAATACAATGAAAAACCGCTTGAATTTGAGATCATAACCCCTCAGATACAAATCAGTACTCCAGCAGTCTATAATTATTACCGAGAACATCTCTACGCGCCTATAAACTCCGATGAAGCGGCAAAATTGCAGTTAATGTCTTCTCTTGATATTTTAACGACAATCAATCCTAAAGAAGCAAACGATCTTTATCCTGCTGCATTGAAAAGCTATCCTGAACTTTGTGAAAAAGAGGGCTGGTTTTTTTCCGGAAGCGGCAGCAGTTTTTTCAGATTAAAAGGACATATCAATGGGTGAGAATATCGCTACCAATAAAAAAGCATTTTTTGATTTTCATATTGAAGAAAAATATGAGGCAGGTATTGTCTTGCATGGCAGTGAAGTCAAAGCATTGCGTGCAGGACGTGTAAACCTCAAAGACGGCTTTATCAAAATCGTACGCGGTGAAGCGATATTGTTCAATGTCCATATTGGGATTTTAAATACTACCCATCACTATTATGGTCATGAAGAGCGTGGAAGCCGCAAACTATTACTTCACAAAAAACAAATAGATAAAATGTTTAAAGCAGTAGAAAAAGAGGGCTTTACTCTCGTTCCACTCAGTATTTATTTTAACGACCGTAATCTTGCTAAACTGCAAGTGGCCATTGCAAAAGGGAAAAAACTCTACGACAAGCGTAGTGACCTCAAAGAAAAAGACATAAAGCGTGACATGGAACGAGCCATTAAAGGAGAATAGCACCAAGATGCGTGCGAAATAGCTCGCCAATTCAAGTTTAAAGTGCAACAGGAGATCAAAAGGGTGTAGCTAAGAGTCGATTTTATCGGACCAGAGATAAAGGGACATATATGAGCTACAACCAATTGACCATGGTACAACGATACCAAAT
>JAMCPS010000021.1 GCA_023379705.1 Campylobacterota bacterium | reverse complement strand
ACCTGCTTTTGTCCCTGCACGCTCGATGGCTTGCTCAATTGTATCCGTGGTTAGTAGACCAAATGATACCGGTTTTTTATGCTTCAGACTCACGGTTGCTATTCCCTTGGTAGCTTCTGCGGAGACAGTTCCCTCAAAAAGAATCGCTTTGAGTTCATCGGAGGCTACCGTATCAAAATCGGCTTCTTTACGTGCAATGTCACTGAGGGCTCTGGTTTTAACTTTTGCCAGTGTTTCTTCTGTGAGATTAGGTTCTTTGAGCAGTTCTGCCATCAGGGAAAGGCCTGTATCAAACTCTTCTTTGAGCGTACCTAGCTCTATAACAAATGACTCATTGCCGGCATTGGTACTCAACTGAATCGCTCGTGCATCCAGTGCATCTGCAAAACCGACGGCTCCGCGTTTAAGTGTACCCTCATTCATCATTTTTGCACTAACACGTGCCAATCCTGCACTTTTCCCCTCATCGATACTGCCGCTTCCTGTAAAAACCAATTGCATGGATACGATTGGAAGACGCTTGTCCTCTTCGTGGATGAACGGGATTTTAACCCCTTTAACTTCTATGTATTCCAAAGTGCTTGCCATAAGTATTTGTCCTAAAAATAGTATCGTTGCTAAAAAGTATTTCAAGCAAATTTCTCTAATGTCTCATACGCTGTATTGCGAATTGCAGGTGTTTCTCCTAGGTCATGGATCAGACGGATCATCTCCTCTTTTGCCATGCGAAAACCTGCCCCTGCACTGCGAACTACGTTTTCTTCCATCATTGTCGAGCCTAAATCATTGGCACCGTATAACAGTGCCATTTGACCTACATACGGCCCTTGTGTCACCCATGAACTTTGAATATTTTTAAAATTATCCAAGAACAAACGCGACACTGCCAAAAGACGCAAATAGCGGTTTGACGATTGTTTTTCAATCTCAGGATGCTCTTCCATCAACTGTGTATTCATCCCCTGAAACGACCACATGATAAAGGCTCTGAATCCGCCTGTCTCATCTTGTAAATCTCGAATAAGATTCCAGTGCTCGACGATTTCTTCATCGGTTTCAACCGTACCATACATCATTGTAGCCGTTGACATGATCCCAAGTTTATGCGCTTCACGGTGAACTTCCAGCCATACAGCACTGTCAATTTTTTTAGGGGCAATAATATCTCGGACACGGTCGCTGAGTATCTCTGCACCTGCGCCGGGAATTGAAGCAAGCCCTTTTGCATGAAGACGGGAGAGGCATTCTTGTATCGTTATTTTAGACACTTTGGCGATGTAATCCAATTCAATCGAAGAAAAACCGTGGATCGTAATTGTTGGATATTTAACATGAATGTGTTCTACGAGATCTTCATACCACTCTATCTTGAGCTTTGGATGAACTCCGCCTTGGAACAAGATCTGGGTTCCGCCGATCTCCAAAAGCTCATCGATTTTTTGGTCGATCTCTTCGAATGTTAGTACATATGCTTCATCCGATTTAGGAGAACGGTAAAACGCACAAAACTTACAATCCACCCAACAGACATTGGTGTAGTTAATGTTGCGATCTACGACAAAGGTCGTGATTCCCTGCGGATGCAGTTCACGCTTACGCGCCGTTGCCATTTTCCCCAATTCTTTGAGATCACCATTGCGAATAAGATCTAATGCCTGTTCTTTCGTGAGTCGCATCGGGTCTCTATTTGTCTTTGGAAATGGCATCGAGGACACCATTGATAAATTTAGGCGATTGTTCACTGCCGAATGCCTTGGTCACTTCAATCGCTTCATTGATAATAACAGCAGAATCGAGTTCGCCAAACATGATTTCGTACGCGCCCAAACGAAGCGTTGCACGCTCAATCGAACCTAAACGGTCAAAATCCCAATCTTTGAGATGTTTTTCAATCGCTTCGTCGACCGGTGTCAAATGCTCTACTACCCCTTTGAACAAATCAAGGGCAAAATCACGTTGTTTATTACGGATCTTTTTTTCTTCTAAGATTTCATCACTGAAATCAAGAATACTTTGATTTCCCAAATCATAAGCATACAGCAAACTAACAACCGCCATACGAGCTTGATGTCGTGTTGCCATTACGCTTCCATCGCTTCATAAAGATCCAGCAATTCGATCACAACCGTCATCGCTTCAAAACCTTTATTACCTGCTTTTGTCCCTGCACGCTCGATGGCTTGCTCAATTGTATCCGTGGTTAGTAGACCAAATGATACCGGTTTTTTATGCTTCAGACTCACGGTTGCTATTCCCTTGGTAGCTTCTGCGGAGACATAATCAAAATGAGGAGTTGAACCGCGGATAACCGCACCCAATGCACAAACAGCATCGTATTTTCCGCTGTTTAAAAGTTGATCAATGACCATCGGCAATTCAAATGCCCCAGGTGCTAATACGTGTGTTAAATCATCATCATTACCACCGTGTCGTGCGAAGGCATCTTTTGCCCCTTCAACAAGTCTATCAACGATAAAATGGTTCCATCGTGTGCTTACAATCGCTACTTTTTTCCCAGCACGAACGCGCAAGTTTCCTTCGATCAGTTTCATATTTTTATCCTTTTATTGCATCAATTTTTATGAGTGTTTCGGTCAGCACATTTAATTGCTCTAATGTTAGCATATTTGGGCCATCGCTCAAAGCACACGTCGGGTCAAAATGGGTTTCAAAGAAAAATCCGTCAACTCCCACTGCTGCTGCTGCACGTGCCAGATGAGGAACCATCGAGCTGTCCCCCCCTGTTTTACCGCCGCCGATTCCCGGCATTTGCACCGAATGAGTCGCATCAAAGATAACAGGAGCAAATTGGCGCATAATGTGCAATGAGCGCATATCGACTACCAAATTACCGTATCCGAAGCTCGATCCTCTCTCACAAAGAAAAACACCGTGTTTCTTTGAAGTCGCATAGCTTAGTTCATCACATCCTCGTGTTTTGAGCACTTTCATAACCGAATATTGCATATCACTGGGCGTCATAAACTGCCCTTTTTTAATATTGACAATTTTATCGGTTTTCCCCGCAGCCACAAGCAAATCGGTTTGACGGCACAAAAAAGCGGGGATTTGAATCATATCCACAACTTCAGCCACTATAGGAACCTGATAGCTTTCATGAACATCGGTGACGATCTTGTAGCCAAAATCATCTTTCACTTTTTGCAGCAATCGCAATCCCTCTTCCAATCCCGGTCCGCGGTAGCTTTCCAATGAGGTACGGTTTGCCTTATCAAAGCTCGATTTGAAATAAAAATCGAATCGCGCATCGCTGTGATAGCGTTCTAGCTCTTTGGCTATTTTGAAAAGATTTTCTTCACTCTCAATTACACATGGACCCGCCATCAATATCATAAAAAGCTCCTATGTGTTTAATGCCGTATTGTACTTGTCATTAGATTAAAATTCGATTCGACATTTACGTTTGTTTTGTGGCATGCGCTTCAGCCCTTTTGCGCATTGGCGATGAAGAAGATAACGGTATCCTCGCATAATAATTCCCTTAATCGTATATCCGATCAAACCGCTAAAACGTATCCATCCCAACAAAGAAACAGTCGCATAACCCCCGCCCAAAGCGATCATCATCCCTTTGAGGCGAATATTGGAACGTACCATCGGTTTGCCTTGAATAAGTGCGAGAATATTTACACCGGCACTTATTCCACTGGCTTCCGCCCCCTGTGCCGTTGGAGGAACCATTTTTCCCTCTGGGTCATGAAGCTGGGCAATATCACCTGCTGCAAAGACACCCTCACACTCTGTCACTCGCATGTATTCATCTACGATGAGTTGTGACTTTTTATTTTTTGCAACCTTCATCCCCGCCGTTAGGGTAGACGCAACAATTCCCCCTGTAAAAATCATAAAATCAAAACAAACTGCTTCAGTTTCATTAAGAACCAGTGCGTGTTCTTCAACCGAGGTGATACGTGAATGATTAATAATATTTACCCCCAGTTGAATCAGCCGTTTGGTCGCGTGTTTGATCAAATACTCTTCCATCCCCTCCAAAACCGTCTCATGAGGAATAATTAAGAAAATATGGATGTTGTCACATGTCAGCGTATTGTCTCTATGAAAAATGCGAATGTAATGGGCCATTTCTGCGGCGATTTCGACACCGCTCAAACCTCCGCCGCCGATCACAATGTTAAAAGGTTCAGAACACCATCCCCCCTCACTCTCAAGCCTGGAATAAAGTCGTTGTTCAAATTGCTGCTTAAAAGAGAGTGCGCTTTGAAGCGTTTTCACCCCATGTGAATGTTCACGAAGCCCTTGTGTCCCACCATTATACGCAGTGCGGCTGCCTGTACACAGTAACAAATAATCATAGGAGTGCCCTGAAGTATTGCCTATAATATGTTTGGCTTCATAGTCCACTTCTCGTATGGTGTCTTTGATGTAGGTCACATTGTCACCGTAGCTCAAACACAGTGCGACCAAATCAATCATTACGCGTGTCATTGAGCATTCATTGGCAATAAGTTCGTATGCTTCTGTCTGCAAATAATGATACGGATGCTGATCAATAAGAACAACATCACACTCCCCCGAAGCAGCTAGGATCTTTAGAGCCTGCACACCTGCATAACCCCCACCCACTATCACAACGCGCTTACGTTCCATCTTTATCCCTTTGCAAAACGCTATTGGAAAAGATTATATCATTTTCTGGAACTATTATTAGAAATATTTATTGCACATACCACTGCGGAACTAAACGCCCATTGAAAATTATAACCGCCAAGTTCACCCGTAACATCTACGGTTTCGCCGATAAAATATAGCCCTTTGATTTTAAGGCTTTGCATACTACTCACCTCTAGCTCTTCGCAAGCAACTCCCCCTCGACACACTTCTGCCTTGGTCAAACCAAAAGTTCCTGAGGGTGCCATTTTATAGTTTTGTAGGAGAGAAAGTTTTTCACGTTCATCTGCATTTAATTGGTTGCATGGCTTGTCTTCCAAAACAATCGCTTCTAAAAAAGCTTTCGTAAATCGTTTGGGCAATGGCAATGCAGTACTGATTAATTTTTTCTCATTTTTTAACCGTGTTAAATCGAAATTCGGGCAAAAGTTGATGGCAATCTCACCGCGATGCCAATACAGCGAGGCCGATAGGACTACCGGACCGCTGATCCCCTTATGAGCAAACAAAAGATCTTCGTCCAGTGTTTTCCCTGCTACATGAATACGAGCCCGTAAGCTCACCCCGCTAAGTTCTTTCATCCAAAACTCTTTGGGCTGTAACGTCAAACCTACTAATGCCGGGGCAAAAGGGATAACTTTATGCCCGTAGTTTTGTGCGATTTTCAGTCCGATGTCACTGGCCCCAAGCTCTTTATAACTCGCACCACCTGTTGCCACGACTACCTTTGATGCACTAAATTTTGCTTTGTCTGTTGTGATGATAAAAGGTGCATTTCGCTCAACACTCACAATTTTATGCCCCATCAGCATCTCGCACCCTCGCGATTTACCCATCAAAATAGAGATAACTTCATCAGAGCTTTTCGGACAAAAATAGTACCGTTCTTTACGAATGACGGGGCGTAATCCGCCATCATGAAAATAATGAAGCAATGCCTCTTTGGAAAAAACACTCAGCGTATGAGAAACCAAAGATTCTTCGCCCAAGAAATGGCTAGCATCCACTTCCACATTCGTGAGATTGCATTTCCCTCCGCCTGAAGCCTTGAGTTTTAATGCGGGTTTCATATTTGAGTCAATCACTGCAACTTTTAACGAAGTTTTTTCTCGCAACTGAGCGGCACACATCAGCCCGCTGGCACCTGCCCCTAAAATAATGACGTCAAAATGTTTCATTCAACTGCTTTTTTAAATTTTTATTTTTCATATACATCAATACATAAATCCAAAAAGCCAAAGCGGAATTTTATGCTCATATCCTATTTCGATATCATCTGCCGCTATGTATCCGTTTGGATTTCCTTCCAATTGAAACTTCTTTTTGGAGCTTCCCCCTATTTCAAAGACATATTTATCATTTACGATGAAATCACCTTTGTCGTGATAATGAATTTGATTCGACATCGTCAGCTGAGACACAAAAAAGCTTTCACGAATCGAACCTATATCTCCTGAGGCACACAGTACATTAAACATGTTAGGATTATCCAGTAACAGCTTATCAGGTTTGTTCACTGCACGCATTCCGCTTCCACCACGAACAATATGTATCAAACTCCCCGCATCCATTCTCTCCAAGTATTTAGACAGTGTCGGCCACGATGTTCCTACTGCCCCGCTGAGCTTGGAAACATTGAGTTCGTACGGAGACGTCGAGCAAAGCATATACATCACTTTTTTTAGCTTGTCGAGCTTAGAGGGGTCAATGTTGAAAATACCGCACAAATCGGCATCAATCGTCAGCGAAATCACTTCAAGCAGTTTCTGTGAATAATCACTGCGAGACTCTTAATAAAACGGATAACATCCATATTCCAAATAATTGGTAAATTGTTCCAGTGGTCGAATCCGTTTCATAATCGTGGATACAATGTCATAATGACCCGTTAGTATCTCTTCGAGTGTATAGCTTTGGAAATCTTCACCCGTCTCAATCTCAACAAACTCACGTAAGGATAAGACACCCAGATAATGGACAACGGCGCGACGGGATAAATCTCCTTGAGCATGCTCAAGCCTAAGCGCCGATGAGCCTGAAAAGATCACTTGCAAATCAAAAACATCGTAAATAGCTTTAAGCGCTGTCGAAAAATTTTCGTTTTTATGTATTTCATCAATGATTAAAAGCTTACCGCCCCGCGCATAAAAAGCTTCGGCGATATCGTATAAACTCACATCCGCCATTGCCGGATGATCACAACTGATAAATAAAATTTTTGATGGCTCAATAGAACATAATGACGCATATTGACGCAAAAGCGTACTTTTTCCTGCCCCGCGAGGACCTTTGATACCGATTAGTTTACCTGTAAAGTCGATTTTTTTATACAGCCACCGTTGATATGCGGGTATCGGTCTGCTAAGAATCTGAGCGGATATTTTTTGAAGAATCGGAAGCGACATCCCTATTTCCTTTATAGTATAAAATATACTTTATACAAAAAGATCATCCTGTATTAAATGTATTTTATAACTAATTTGATTTAATGTCAAATGCAAATTAGAGAAAAAATCTATCACTTCTATTGCGCTTAATATCCGTGATTGTTTCTTCAAATGTCATTTGTTATCCTTCGTAGTGTATTTATAATAAAGCTTTACATTTAAGTCTGTTTCATGATTAGACGCTCGCATACCCAGTTCGCCAAAGACCCATCGTTCAAACGATTGAGTATCTCTACCACACATATATTCTTGATCGTAATACCGATCTCCTCTTCCAAAATCCGGCAGCAATACTGCCGAATAGAGCTGCGTAATCCGTCGGTTGTAAGCGATCACCTCCTTAGTACGATTGTCAGTAATCTTTACTTCGTCACTGTAGAGAACTTTGCGTGCAAGATCGGAGAGATGAACTTCATCGCTTTTTATGGTGTAGTTCATTTGGGTCATTTGATCACGGGTTGTTTCAGTGATGACTAGATTGAGTTTGGATCGGGCAGACTCGATTTGTTTTATAAGTGCTGATTTTTTTGCATCAATTTCTCTAAATGCTGCACTAAGTTCTTTAAGCGGTGAAGAATCACGGCTATAGCCGTCTTTGTATTTTCCTCGTTTTGAATCGTAGACCTCTTCAAAGGCTTTGTTGGATGCAGCTTTACGAATCGTCCATTCTTTATCAGTCGTATACCCCTCATTAAATAAGTCAATATAACTTTGAGGAACACTGGCGTAGCTGTAAATTCTCACCTTCCCATCAGGAGTATTAAGCGCCATCGACTGAAGTCTGATACCGTCAAGGTAGTTGGCAACCATGAGCTTACTATCCGCTTCATCGAAACCCGGATAGACATTATCTTCCCAGTAGATGCTGATAGGCTCTTCAACGGTGTGTTTGATATAGGTCTTGGGGTTTGGTTCTTGGGCACAGTAATAGGCTCCGAGGGTGTTGGAGAGGATTACGTCGGAGGCGTAGATAGTTATACTCGTGATGAGGATGAGTATTGCCTTCATCGCTTCACCAATCGCAATGCCAGCAATGAAAAAAGCGTTCCGACAACGGTTATATGTGTTAGCGTAACCGTTTTATGACTCATCAGATAATGAATCGCGATAAGAACCACTCCGATATAGACCAGCTTATGCCATGACCGAAACTTGGCAAACAGTTTTTTACTCGACGTCAACGCCATGAGTAGCAATATAATAAATGCACCCATCCCAAAAGCAATAAACGGTTTGGTGATCACTTCGTGCTGTACACCAAACAGATCAAACTGCTGATCGATTCCGATAAACATAAGCGCATGAATCAACGCGTAAAAAAAGGCAAATAATCCCAATAAACGTCGATATTTGAGAAGATTGATCCCGAGATAACTGCGTAACGGTGTGACTAACAGTGTTAGTGCCAACAGCCATAGTGCACTGTTCCCGGCAAGATCACTCAAAAACTTAAATGGATCGGTAGGAATCTTTGTCAATATCATATGAATATATGACTCTATTAAAAGCAAAACATCGTGCAAGACATGCGGATGGAATTCAACACTAAACCGCAATACCGTATACACAAGTGGCGACAAAGCCCCTAACCAAATCAAAACTCGCAAATCGAACCTCTTTTAAAAAAACTTTTTCAAATCAATATTTTTATACATGTGCGCCACTTCTCTTTCGTAACCGTTAAACATCAATGTATCCTGCTTGAAAAAATGGCCCAGTGGCCGTTCTCGTGCCTGTGACCATCGCGGATGATCGACCGTTGGATTGACATTTGCAAAAAAGCCGTACTCTTTGGGTGCCATTTCATTCCATGTAGAATGGGTCTGGCTCTGATGTAGTGTAATACTTACAATACTTTTGATACTTTTAAACCCGTATTTCCATGGAATAACAAGACGTATCGGAGCACCATTCTGCGGTAATAACTCTTTGCCGTACAGTCCAACTGCCAAAAGTGTCAATGGATTCATCGCTTCATCGATACGTAACCCTTCACGATAAGGAAACGAAATAGTACCAAAAGTTTGCCTTTGTGCCGGAAATTGTTTAGGATCAAACAGCGTTTGAAATTCTACATATTTGGATTTGGACGTTAATCCGACGTATTTGAGTACCGAGGCTAGAGGAATGCCCACCCACGGGACCACCATTGACCATCCCTCAACACACCGAAAACGATATATCCGCTCTTGCGCAGGGATGAGTTTTAGCAATTGATCAATATCGAGCGTTACTTTTTTTTGCACCTCCCCACCGATGCTTAACGTCCATGGTTTGATCTTAAAATTTTTAGCCAATCTGGCAGGTGCCTCTTTATCGGTTGAAAACTCATAAAAGTTGTTATATGTCGTAATCTGATCGTAGGAGGTGAGTTCTAATCCCCCATCCGATTTTTCACGCTCATAACTCAATGCAGCAAACAAGGGACTCCCCGCTAATGCAACAGCAGAAGCCGTTAATTTCATCAAAAACCTTCGTTCGCTATAAATCGACTCAGACGTAATTTGACTGGAGGGTATCAAATCGGAGTAATTGCGGCGTGTAAGCATGATAAATCTCCAGTTAGCTATAATTGCACTAATAATATCCAAGGGTTGGTAAATGGCTAAAAAACTTCACATCGTTTCATTGGGTTGCACCAAAAATCTCGTTGATACCGAGGTCATGCTGGGACGACTCCAAGAGTATGAAATGACGGACGCGAGCACCGAAGCCGATGTCATCATCGTCAATACCTGCGGATTCATCGATGCGGCCAAACAAGAGTCGCTCAATACCGTATTTAACCTCAATGCGGGACGTAAAAAAGACTCTGTCCTAGTCATGGCGGGATGTCTCAGTGAACGCTATCAAGATGATTTGGCCAAAGAACTCACTGAAGTGGACATTTTCACAGGTGTCGGCGATTACGATAAAATTGATGAGCTGTTAGCCCTCAAACAAAGCCGTTTTACCCCTGAAGTGTATCTCATCGACGGAGCCGAGCGTGTGGTAACGGGTTCAACGTACCATGCCTACATCAAACTCTCTGAGGGGTGCAATCAACAGTGCAGTTTTTGTGCGATTCCTTCGTTCAAAGGCAAACTCAATTCCCGTAATCTTGACAGTATCGCCAAAGAGGTAGAAGGATTGGTTGCAAAGGGTTATTACGATTTCACTTTTATATCACAAGACTCCAGCTCCTACTTGCGTGATCAAAATGTCCAAGAGGGGCTTATCCACCTCATCAAACGTATCGAGCTCATCGATGGGGTTAAAAGTGCTCGTATTT
>JAMCPS010000020.1 GCA_023379705.1 Campylobacterota bacterium | reverse complement strand
TGTGGAACCTGTAATGCACGATGTGGACTTTTCAAGAACCAGCCCTATTTTGATGAGAGTATTTCGTCAACGATGCAGATTTTGGCTGACTGGGTGATAGCGAGCGATAAGGTTTTGACGTTTTAATCAAATTACACAATTTAATGGAGTAAATAAATGAAGTATGTAGTTCTATTTGTATTGATATTTAACGCTTTCTTATTTGGTGAATCACAATTTTTAATGCCCAAAGAAGCTTTCAAGCCTTCGGCATTCGTCACAAAAAATGGAGCTATTGTCGCTAAAATCGAGTTGGGTAATCATATCTATCTCTACAAATCAAAATTTAATGCAAAGCTCCTAGGTAACAGTGGTATTGCTATCGATCACATAACCTTACCTGATGGTGTTGATCACGAGGGTCAAACAGTTTTTATCGAATCCCCTAAAATAACTATTTCACTAAAAGCATCCAAACCGTTAAATGGAATTGTCCCTATGACTTTACAGCTTGAGTTTCAAGGATGTTCGGAAGACGGATTGTGCTATGAGCCTATTGTAGAAAAAATATCTCTTAAGGTTGATGCTTCAAAGCTTGTATCTGATGTCGCCAAAACTCCTGCTATTCAAAAAGCGGGACCTATTACCACCCCTGCTGTTGTTAAAAGCGATATCAAGACATCTAATCCAACAGTACGAAAAAGTCCTATTGTTGTATCGGAAACCGATCAAATTACCCAGACGTTTATCGAAGGTAATATTCCACTTATTTTATTAACGTTTTTTACCTTTGGGCTTTTACTCTCCCTTACCCCGTGTATTTTTCCGATGATTCCGATCCTCTCTTCCATCATCGTAGCACAGGGTAAAAATATGAATACTACACGAGGGTTTATACTCTCTTTGGTTTATGTCCTTGCTATGTCGGTCGCCTATACGATTGCAGGTGTTTTGGCAGGATTGTTCGGAGGAAACATTCAAATCGCTATGCAAAATCCGTGGGTCATTTCGACGTTTGCACTTCTCTTTGTTGGGTTAGCGATGTCGATGTTCGGATTCTTTAAAATAGGACTTCCTATCTCGTGGCAAACAAAGCTCTCAAAGTCGTCTGAAAATGTCAGTTCCAAAGGAAGTTACATCGGTGTTGCCATTATGGGCTTTTTCTCAGCCCTAATTGTAGGACCTTGTGTTGCTCCTCCTCTAGCAGGAGCACTGGTTTATATCGGTCAAAGCGGAGATGCACTACTGGGTGGAGCAGCTCTCTTTGTACTTAGTATCGGAATGGGTATTCCGTTATTATTAATTGGCATAGGGGCAGGCAAATATATGCCTCGTCCAGGTGGATGGATGGACACCGTATCACATATCTTTGGTGTCATAATGCTTGCTATCGCAATCGTGATACTTAGCCGAATCGTTACGCCATCTATTGCAATATTACTGTGGGCTTTCTTGTTTATTATCGTCTCTGTTTATTTTGGAGCACTAGAATCCCTTCACGGCCATTACAAAGGGATAAAAGCCTTTTATAAAGGAGTGGGGATTATTCTGCTCGCATATGGTTTGATGTTGTTTTATGGAGGTGTTAAAGGGGCAGAAAATCCTCTTGCTCCTCTAACCTTCGCGAATGAACAACAAGTGGTAGCATCAAAAGAAATCACATTTAAAACGATTCATTCTTCTGAAGAATTAGATGCAATTTTAGCCGATAGCAAAGGGAAAAAAGTAATGCTTGACTTTTATGCTGACTGGTGTACCTCCTGCAAAGAGCTTGATGCTGTCACCTTTAAAGACCCTGTCGTAATTGAAATGCTCAAAGATTATGTATTGGTACGTGCAGACATAACTAAGAACAGTGATGAAGAAAAAGCACTTATAAAACGGTTTGGGCTTTTCGGTCCACCAGCAATAATCTTTTTTTGTGAAAAAGGTGCGCAAATCGAAGGTGCTGATTTAAATGGATATATAGATACACAAGCATTTATAACACATATTAAGTCATTGCATTAATAAGAAAAAATCCTCTTAATCACCTTGTTTTTAACAAGGTCTTTTTTTACTGAACTTGATTGGGGTCCTTCATGCTATAATGAACCCCTAAAATCAAACCGGTAAATTCTATTTTTTAATTCCAAAACGCTAGAATAAAATACGAAGACATAGGGATTAAAAAATGAGTACCAAAAGAAAAGCCTATAGTGCTGAGTTTAAAGCCAAATTAGTTCTGGAAGTTTTAGAGGGTAAAAAAACAATCAATTAGCAAAAATACTAAGATGTATCTCACTCATTACTCCTCTTTCAGTTTAAAACATTTGATGAAAGTAAAAGCGCCATTCGTCATTACCACTTCTGTGGAAAAGCAATTAAGAAAGCCAGCTTTTTGGGCTAATGTCATTATTTCTTGAGCGGAATAGAAGGTGGCTTTGCTGTAGAAACGACTTTCCTTCTTGGCTGCTTCGTACATCTGTCCCAACAATGAATTTTTATCGACTATTCCGATAATCAAAAATCCATTTTTGCGGATAACCCGATAAGCCTCTTTCAATGCTTTAAGAGGATCATCCACAAAACAGATTACCGTTATCATGATGGCAAACTCGAAAGTTTCATCATTCACAGGGAGTTTCTCAGCTATCCCCTCAATCGGATGCAATCCTTTGGTAATAGCAATATTTCTCATAATCTGAGAAGGCTCAACACCAATCTCTATACCAAGCGGTAGAGCAAATCTACCGCTTCCCATTCCGATATCAAGACCATTTGTATTGTTTCCTACGAGCCGTAAGAGAGTTTGAACTTCATCTGCATAAATGAGCGGATTTTTTTCAAACCATTGTTCATACGCATTGCTATGAAGATCGAAACTTTCTGTCTTTGCCATTAAAACGTCAAAACCTTATCGCTCGCTATCACCCAGTCAGCCAAAATCTGCATCGTTGACGAAATACTCTCATCAAAATAGGGCTGGTTCTTGAAAAGTCCACATCGTGCATTACAGGTTCCACA
>JAMCPS010000019.1 GCA_023379705.1 Campylobacterota bacterium | reverse complement strand
ATATTGCTGTCTCTATTCAGATTTGGAGCGTTTTTGTACAAATTATTCAAATCAATGGTTTTAGATATGATTTTTCGGATTTCAAAGCTAAATCAGTCTGAAATTTATAGAGTTCTTTCACAGTCTCTGTAGTTTTCCATCATATACAAATTAGTTCCTTCAAGGGATGATATATAATTCTATCCTTTAAATCGTTATCGCTCCCCATAAAGCTTGTATGGAGTTCTCAGTGAGATGTACATCCTCATCTGCTTTTCAGAACCATCGCCTACAATCAGCCCTAACAATTAGGATATGGATCAGCTGGATGGTGATGACAGTTTATTATTAGCTTTGCATGATAGAGAGAAAAAGTGGGAGTGGACGAATTCTTAAGTCATTTTAGTGTTTGATAAAAGTTGATAGAATGTCGTTGTGTTGAGAGTTTATAGATGGTGCGCCCGAAGGAATTCGAATCCCTGACCGCCGGTACCGCAAACCGGTGCTCTATCCAGCTGAGCTACGGACGCACATTTAAAGAGAACGAAATTATACCTTTAAAAGCTTATAACTATCTGAGTTGGTTTATTTTTAAAACAAACTCGACTTCAGCTTTGGAAAGACGCAGCTCTTTGGCTATGAGATCGACGTCCATTCCCTGATTGTATCGGCTAATCACTTTTTCATCATCCATACCGCTGATTGACGTGGGCAGCGAGAGATTACGAATCCGTTCCTCTAAATAGCGCAAACGGTTTTCTGTTTTTTCTTTGTAGGCGGTAAACGTTCCCTCGATATGTTCCAACGACTCCATAATCGGGGCGGATAGCTCACTCATGTCCTGATCTGTTTTGGCATTTGCGAGACGTGCTGTTTCTGGCAGTGTTGCTTGCAGTGAAGTCATAATTTCGATCTCTTGAGTAACCCGCTTGTCCAGTTTGTATACCTCACGGTGCAAGTCTTCTACCGCATGTGCAATCGCGCGAAGCTTTGTGTTTACCTCATTCTCTTTGTTGACCGAATAATAGGTCAATCCCAAAATTAAAACTGCAAGTGCAATGATGACCAGTTCAATTCCCATATTACACATTCCCCTTTAACTGGCGTATTTTTAGGCGCTCTCTGGACATTGTATAAGTACCCCATTCTTTCTCATCTGTTGAATGGATACGAACAATTTTAGCCAATGTCGTACTTTGTGCTTCAAAATACAGCGGTACCACTTTTTTATTTTGAAGTGGTAAAACGATACGTCCATAATACCGTTGCCCCAATTCCAATAATGGCTTGCTTATTTCAAAATGCTCGAATCCAATTCGGCTAATGAGAACTTTTTGGCGCAATGAGAAATACGTTGGTACGCTGTTGCTAATGACTTGTTCCAATCGATCTATTTTTCGATAAAGCTCAATAATCAGATGCAGCATCACAGGGTCACTGTCATTCGTTTCACCTTTGGCTTTTGCCGCTCGAAGCCACTGTCCTATCGCATCATCACATTCACCGATAGTATTGTATTCGCGCTCAAAGTCTTCGGAATTATCCTGGTCGATGTCAAATTCAACCTCCAAAGGTGCTTCAATCAAATGTACTTTATTCATCCCATCACCTTATCTAAAATAATACAGCCAAAAAAAACAAATCCCAGATATCCGTTTATTGTAAAAAAAGCCCTGTCTATTTTTGTAAAATCCAAACGAACCAAATAATGCTCGTACCCTAGCATAAGTATCGAAAATAAAATTGCCATATACGCAACCATTCCCAAACCGGCTTCATACACAAACAAAGTCCAAAAAGTGACAGTTATTGTGTGAAAAAACAGTGATATACGCAAGGTTACCGTACTGCCATATCGTGATGGGATGGAGTGTAAACCGCGTGTGCGATCAAACTCCATGTCCTGAAGCGAATAAAGCAGATCAAAACCTGCAACCCAAAAGACAACACCAATAGAAAGCCAAAGTGACCACAGGGGGATTGTTGCACTCACTGCGATTGCTCCGGCAATTGGAGCAAGACCCAGCGATATACCCAACACAATGTGTGCCATCGAGCTAAAGCGTTTGAAATACGAATAACTTAATAATACAAGCAGTACCGGTACACTGACGTAAAACGCCAAATCATTGATAATATACGATACCCCTACAAATACCAAGGCATTCACAGCAGTAAATATGGCAATGGAAATAGCACTGAGCCTTCCATCCACACTGGGTCTTCCCGCTGTTCTCGGGTTTATAGCATCGAAAGCTCGATCTACATACCGATTAAACCCCATAGCGGCATTACGGGCGCTGATGGCAGCCAAACCGCCAAGCAGTAACAATTTAAATCCAAACCACCCGTTTGAAGCCACTATCATTGCAATAAAAATAAAGGGAAGTGAAAATACCGAATGCTGAAACATAACCAGTTCATTAAAATCGCGGAGTCGTTTTGCAAGACGTTGCACGGGCTTCCTTATTCATTTTTTATCATTGGTTTTTATTTTAGCGTAATTTCTCTTTGTGACACCTCTGGAAGGTATCTTGACTATAGTTCTTGTCCGCGCTAGGGTATAATGCCATCTATGAAACAGTTGGCAATTATCGGTCCTACCGCCTCAGGAAAAAGTAAACTCGCACTGGAGCTGGCCCTCGCCCATAATGCAATTATCCTCTCTATCGATTCTCTTTCCATCTATAGCAATATCGATATCGCATCGGCCAAACCCAACAAAGAGGAACTTTCTCTGACCAAACATTTCGGCATTGACATTCTTCGTCCGGATGAAACCGCCAGTGTGTTTACCTTTATTCATGAATATCATCGCGCTCGTACTTATGCGCAAGAGAATCATAAAAATCTAATCATTGTTGGCGGAAGCAGTTTTTATCTCAAAAGCATGATCGATGGACTTTCTCATATTCCAACCATCGAAGACGCTGTTCGAGAAGAAGCCTCTGTTATGTTAAAAGATATCCAAAATGCATATCGCTTTTTAGCTAAAATAGATCCCGATACTATGTCTACGATTACCTCTGCTGATAGCTACCGTATTGAAAAGATGCTTCATCTGTTTTTACAAACAAATATTCCTCCATCGCAATGGTTTAAAACACATCCGCCCCTTAGTGTGATTACCGACTGCCCTGTTTTAAATATCGATATAGAGCGTGCTTATTTAAGGGAGAGGATTGCTTTGCGTACACAGCTAATGTTATGGGATGGACTCATTGATGAAGTGGCACAGTGTGAACAGCTTTATGGACGCTCTCCAAACAGTATGAAAGCTATCGGTATGATTGAAACACTGGATTATCTGGATGGGAAATGTTCGAAAGAGGCGTTGATACAACTCATCTCAACGCATACAGCACAATTGGCAAAACGCCAACAGACGTTCAATACACATCAATTTACACTCACAGCAAGTAAAAGCGTTCCTGAGCTTTACTCTATTGGAGAAACTCTTTTACAGCAATCCTAATGCATCTTTGGCGAGTTTTCCCCATGCCGATTTTGCATCTGCTTTGATACTCGCACCAAACGCTGTTTTCGCCTCAGCTGTTTTACCGAGCTTCATAGCTAATGATCCTATTAAATACTGCTGGCGTGATCGTTTCTCAGGAGTCAACTTTCTCGCGGTCAAACTTTTTAGTACTTGAAGTGCCTCAGTATTTTTCTCTTGATTAATCAAAGATTGCGCCAATGTAAATTCAATGAATGGAGATTGTGTATAGGTTTTCGTACGATTTTGCAATGCAACAACACGGTTAGCATAATTTTGCACCAGTGCCTCATCTTTTCGCTTTAATCCAACGCTTACCATTTGCGTATAGCGTTCGATATCTGCGAAATTGGTTCCGAATGCACTCTCACACCCTTTTATATACTCAATCATTTTTACATCATCACCCAAACGTTCAGCCGCATCAAAAAGGGTACGATAGACACTGTTTACTGATGGATTCTTCTCTACTTCTAGGAGTGCAACCGCTTCTTTTCCCGAACGTATTGCTTCTTTGTATTCTCCAAGCTGAAAATGTACTTTTGCCAATCGTGAAAGCCAAATTTGACGCTCTGCGATAGTTGATGCTTTTAAATGCGGTGTTGCAATTTTTTTAGCAACCGGGAAATTACCCATTCTTAATGCACAATCAAATGTCAGTCCATCCCATTGAGGCTGCAGCTTTATGCGGTACATTTTATGCAATGCCATCGCCTCTGAACACTTTAATGCTTGCAATTTCTTTTTGGTTAATGCAATCGCACTTTGCCCTATCATTGTATTAACATCAGGGAACTCTTTTGTATTCAATCGATACAGATCGCTCTCAATATCAAGAATTTCTTGAAATTTTTCTTCTTTAAGCAGCAACTGTGCTTTTTTATACAATGCTTTTTGCCCAACCGGATCATTTCCATAGCGATCGATCAAATCATTGTATTTTTTGATTCCTTCTTTCCCTTTTGGCTCACTTTTTTCAAAAAACAACCCATCTTTTGCATGCTTAATTTCCTCCATTCCCGAACCATAAGGATAAAGTTTAAGATATGCATCAAAACGTTCCAGCGCCTTCTCTTTTTCCCCTGAAGCAGCGTAGAGCAATCCTAAATTCTTAAGTAGCGATTGATGCTCGTCTGACTTTGGAATACTTTTTTCCATTAAACAAAGCGATATCTTCGCTGCTGTTTTTGGATCTTTGTTTTCAGTGTATGTATTTATCATGTTCACCGATTGTTCCCGTACTTTGCTAAAGTAATCTGGATTGGCACGTACTATTTTGTCAATGTATATTTTAGCTTTGTCCAAATGCCCCAATCCGATGTGTACATTTGCCAGCTTAAAGGCTGCTGCAGATGCCAAATCGACATCTTTCGTTTTCTCCAATACTTGTCGATAATATTGAGCTGCCGGTTTTAGCTTTCCTGATACTTCCAATTGCTGCGCTTTTAGAAACATCCCATGCGTGGCAAATGGACTCTCTGTGTATTCAGAAAAAAGCCGATTATAAAAATACTCAGAATCGCTAGTTTGACCTATCTTGCTGTAAGCATCCCCTGTGTATGCCAATACCTCTGCGATGGCTTGATCTCCTGAATACAGACGAATAAATTGTTTCGCTAACGGTAAAAGTTCTTCATTTTTACCCATAAAATGCAATGCACGAATTTGGTATAGCAAGAGTTCATTTTTAAAGATGGTATTGGGGTATTTTTCCAACGTTTGTTTTGCTAGGGAACCTGTTTTGGAATAGTTTTCATTTTTATACGCTTTTTTAATTTCCATATAGTCATTTACGTCTTGAATACGTTTCATCTTAATTGGATTTCCTTTTAAATCCAATCCTCCCACGTATGGATGCGTCCCCTTAGGGCTACGTATGGGCAGGTTAAGGGCATCGCTATTTATTTCTGTAGAACCGAGCAATGGCATGTTACCCGTATACCCTATCATGCTCCAGCGCTTACTTGGTTTGAGTTCTGAAACGTATATTTGCGGATCTTTGCGTAGATCAAAGCTATTGGGAAAAAGAGCTATTTTTGTTTTTGGGGTAATGATAATCGTATAGCCTGAAGATGAGGCTTTGTGTTCAACCGTAAAATGGGCATTGCTAATAGGAGAGAAGGTAGAAGAAGATGTTTTTGGTAGTTTACATTCAATACGTACAATTTCATCATAATCATTACGCATTGGAAAACACGCAAAGTTACTGACATCATTTAAATGCAAAATACTGTAAGACTTTTGCTCTTCTTTGCCGCTTTGGATCGACAAATCCAAAGCACATAGAGGAAGCCACAGGAAAAGTAATAACCAGTGCTTCAAACTTCCCCCTATAATTATAAACTTAGTAACCGCTATTATACACGAATAATGTTATGACTTTTAAAAGTGGATTAACGGCAAATACTGCAAAGATTGTCCCAATAGCCGCAATCCCAATAATTGTTTTAAGCGTAACGGATGCATTTATCAAATAAAATTTTTCATATTCCACTACAGGTTCTTTCATAAACATGAAAACAATCAATTTTAGGTAATAATATGCCGCAAGTGCGGAGTTTAATGCCATAATCAACGCAAGAACCGTATACCCTCCTGTTACAGCGGAAGCAATAATATAAATCTTACCCCAAAATAACCCAAATGGTGGTATTCCCGCCAGTGAAAGCATAAATAACCCCATCATAATGGCAGCCATAGGCATCGTTTTAATCAAACCGGAGAATTTTTCAAACGGATGATCTGAGCTTTGACCTGCTAGAAGATTCTTCTGACGGCTGACCCACAACATTGTAAATGCACCAAGGTTGGTAAAGCTAAAAAGTGCCCAATACATAAAAAGTGCCGCATTGGATTGGGTTGTCCCTATTAAAATAGCAGCCATTACGAAACCGGCATGCGATATAGAGCTGTACGCTAACATACGTTTCACATCGGTTTGTACCATTGCCCATATATTCGATGCTGTCATGGTAACAACAACCACAATGTACAAAATGACTTGAAGCCATACTACACCACTGTGAACTAGGAATTCAAATAAACGCATCGCAACAATAAATCCTGCAATCTTAGGAACAATTGACATGTACCCGGCTAGGGCAGCACTAGACCCCTCATAAACATCCGGTGTCCAGGTATGAAAAGGGACCATTGAAAGTTTAAATCCAAATGCAGCCAACATAAAAGATACCGCTACTAATACATAACCAATGTTTGCATAATGATCAGCCGCTAATACAGATGCTATTTGGTTAATCTCAATTGAACCCGATATAGCATACAAGATCATTGAACCAAAAGCAAAAAAGCCTGCAGCCAATGCCCCCATTGTAAAGTACTTCACTGCTGCTTCAAATGATTTAGATCGGTTATGCAAAGCAATCAATGCATACAATGCTAAAGAAGCTGTTTCAAGACCGACAAAGATCAAGATCAAATTGTCTGTTGCGACCATAAACTGAAAGCCTGCAATCATGAACAAAAAGAGTGCAAAATACTCCGGATAATTGTACTCATGAAAACGTTTAGACGTTAATGCCAATGGGATAAACAGCATTGAACCAACTACTATGATTATTTGGCCCATGATAGCAAGGCCGTCAATGAGCATCATATCAAACATACCCGATACAGGCCCATTCTTTAGAAAAATATTACCGAAATCAACAACTACCCCAAGATCCAGCAATAAAAAAAGTGAACTTACCATGACGTAGAAAGACTTGTGAAGTCCCCCTTTTATCAAATCAATACAAAGAATTGTAAGTGCACCTACGATAGCGATTAGCATAGGAGCTAAAGTTGCAATGTTCAGTGACGCTAAAGAAACATTTATTGGTTCTAACATTAGTGTGTCTCCTGTTGTGAATTCATGGCTTGAGGATTACCAAGATTCGGGATACGAGCTTGTGCTTCTTTTGTTTGTGCTTTATCGTGCATCAACTGAACGATGGATTCAACACTGTTATTGATAGGTTCCAAAATAGGTTTTGGATACACACCAAGCCATATCGTAATGATGACCAATGGTACTAATGCCAATAGTTCAGTTTTATTCACATCTTTTAAATGTTTATTTTCTTCTTTAGTCACCGCTCCAAAGAACATTTTTTTATACGCACTTAGCATATAAATAGCTCCTACAATAATAGCGGTTCCTGCTACTATCGTAAACGAATGCGATTGTTTATAGAATCCAAGCAAACTCAAAAACTCGCCGACAAAGTTAATCGTCAACGGCAATCCAACGGATGCCATCATCATTATTCCAAAGATGGTAGCATAGCGCGGCATCACCGATGCAAGTCCTCCAAATTCAGACATTAACTTTGTGTGGCGACGATCATAAATCACTCCAACCAGCAAGAACAATGCACCCGATACCACTCCATGGGCAATCATCAAGAAAATAGATCCACTGATCCCCTCAACGTTAAGGGCAAAGGTACCAAGAACAATAACCCCCATATGGGATACTGAGCTGTAAGCTACGACTTGCTTAATGTCCTCTTGTGCATACGCAACCATTGCCGTATACACAATCATAATAATCGCAAGTGTCGCAATTGGAAACATGAAGTAAACAGATGCATCCGGGAACAAAGGCAATGAAAAACGTACAAAAGCATACGTACCCATTTTGAGCAAAATAGCCGCAAGAATCACCGAACCGATTGTTGGAGCTTGCCCGTGTGCATAAGGCAGCCATGTATGAAATGGAAACATCGGTACTTTAATCGCAAATCCAACAAAAAAGGCAGCAAATAACCAAAGCTGAAAATTAAGCGGTAAAATCAAACGATACCACTCAAGAAGTGAGAAACTCCACTGTCCTGTTGCTTGGTAATAAAAATACGCCATAAACAGCATTCCCACCAACATCACCAATGAACCCGTAAAGGTGTACAAGAAAAACTTAACCGATGCATAAATACGAAGCGGTCCACCCCAAGCACCGATAATGTACAACATAGGAATCAACGAAAGTTCCCAGAATACGTAAAAAACAACTGCGTCCAATGCCGCAAAAACACCGACCATTGTCATTTCTAAAAAGAGTAAAGTAATAATCAAATCTTTAACGCGACGTGTTTCCGTTAATGAAGCAATTCCTATCATTGTAAAAAAAGTTGATAATACAATAATGAATAAAGAGATTCCATCTATTCCCACAAGGTAATTAATACCGAATGCAGAAACCAAAGGTGCACTTTCCATAAACTGCATTCCTGATGTCATGGGATCATACAGATTCCACAATAACAATGAGAGAAAAAATTCAATAGCGGCAACCGTAATACCATAGGCTCTTACGCTGTCCTTATGAACGATGAAACCGAGCATTGCAGCCAATGCCGGAAAGAAAATTAAGATCGATAAAATGTGTTCTTGCATCAACATCTCCTTACATCGCCCGCATTGTTACTGCGTTATATCCAACAGTAAATGCGATAGCGAGTACCAATAAAACCACTAAACCAATAACCATCCAGCGTAACATGCTCGATAGGTTACCATTTTGCATGGTATGTGTTTTTTCACCCGTACGATAGATGACATTCGCGATTCCATCCACCGTTGCATCAACGATTTTAAGATCAATTTGTTTCCACGCTATTTTCGACAGCTCGCGGTACGGCTTTGAAAATAACTCATCATAGAGTTTTGGAATGTAGTATTGGTTATACAACAATTGATACAAAAATCCAGATTCAACTTTTGGATCTACTTTAACTGCTTTTGCGTATTTTTTGTATGCATAAGCGATAGCTGCAATTACAAACAACTGCGTACCAATCGTCATAATCCAAAATGTCGTATGATTATGAATGTGATATTCAATCGCCGGTAAAAGCTGCGTTACCATTTCATAGTACGGCGTTTTAAAGACCATACCGGCAATAACAGCCAATACTCCCAATGGTGCCATAGCATACAACATAAAGTTATAGGCTTCATGCGGGTGGATTCCATGCTCCAAATGTCGCTCATCTCCATGGAAGATCAAGGCAACAAGACGGAATGAATAAAATGCTGTCAATCCTGCCGTAATCAACAATACGCTGTATAGAATATAGTGTTGTTCTACAAAGGCTACTTCCAAAATAAGGTCTTTTGAAAAGAACCCTGCCAGTGGATAAATACCCGCCAATGCAACGGACGCTAACGTCATAAGAATCCATGTCCATTTCATTGGTTTTTTCAAACCGCCCATTTTAAACGGATCGAGTTCATCGTGCATTGCGTGCATGACATTACCTGCACCCAAAAATAATAATGCTTTAAAAAAAGCATGTGCCATGAGATGAAACAATGCAACCCAATAGGCACCCAAACCTGCAGCAACAAACATATACCCCAACTGAGATAATGTTGAATACGCAATAATACGTTTCATATCACGATTAACCAATGCCATACTTGCTGCAAACATAGCAACAAACGCACCCAATGAAGCGATTACTATACCTACCTCTGGTATAAGGTCGTAGATAGGATTCGCGCGAACGACTAAATAAACACCCGCTGTTACCATCGTTGCAGCGTGAATCAAAGCAGAAACCGGAGTTGGACCTTCCATTGCATCCGCAAGCCATGTATGCAGCGGGAACTGTGCCGATTTTCCCATCGCACCAATAAAGAGAAAAATACCAATCCAAGTAATAATCGGCATTGGAAGATTCGCAATATCCGCAAAAACGACATCGTACTGCAATGAACCGATGTTCCAATATATAATAAAGATACCGATCAACATAGCCAAGTCTGCGATACGATTCATAATAAACGCTTCATTCGCAGCCCAAGTAGCCGATTCTTTGTGATACCAAAAACCAATCAAGAGCCATGAACACAGCCCTACCCCTTCCCATCCGATAAACAGACCCAGGAAGTTATCACTCATTACCAATACCATCATCGAGAATACGAAGGCAGAAAGGTAGGAGAAAAAACGGTTAAAGCCTTTATCATGATCCATATAGCCAATTGAATAGATATGCACTATTGTGGATACGATACTCACAACCATCATCATAACAACGCTGACTTGATCAACCACAAATCCAAATGGGATATAAAGATCCCCTGCAGCAATCCACGTCATCATTTCGACATGAACCGTGTGTCCTGCCATAACATAATTGAGCAATATAGCACTGCTCACAAAAGAGATGAATAATAATCCAGAGTTAACAATTCCAGTAATACTCGTTTTTGGAGATGCACCAAAAAGAGCCGAGAACAAAGAACCTGCTAACGGCGCAAAAAGTGCGATGTATAAATAAATTTCCATTGCTTACCCTCGCATCGATGTCATAATATCTAGGTCGATCTTACCTGTACGCTTGTACCATACAATCAATAATCCAAGCCCAACCGCAACTTCAGACGCAGCAATTGCAATAATGAAGAATGCAAACATCTGCCCCGTTAAATCATTGTGAAAATGAGAAATTGCAGCAAAACCAATATTGGCTGAGTTTAACAATATTTCTGTTGCAAAAAAGAGCATAAGCAAGTTTTTACGACGCATTACCCCGATGAGACCAATTGAAAATAGTACTCCTGAAAGGACTAAATAGTGAGCTAACGTTATTTCCATCAGTGCGCTCCTTCTTCATCTTGAGGTTTGGTTTGTGTTGCACTCATAAGCGCAATCTCCTCTTCAGCCATCAATGTTAACGACTTGTCCATTTTTTTACCTGCCAATACGATACCCGCAACCATTGCAACGAGCAACATAACCGCAGCAACTTCAAACGGCACCAAATATTTGGTAAACAATACATAGCCTATGGCTTGAGAATTTCCTACAGTCGCATCAATTGGATAATGTGCTTCAATATTGCTTGAGATAATCGGTGAAATCATGATAAATACTACCAAGGTTGCCGCTATAACGCCCAATAAAAATATGGTTCTAGGATTCTCACGCTTTTCAACCAAAGTACGTGTTGTATCAAAAAACATCATACCAAAAGCATACAATGCCATCACAGCACCTGTGTAAACGATAATTTGGACAACTCCTAAAAAATCAGCCCCAAGCATAAAGAAAAATGCTGAGATGAAGATCATTCCTGCAGCCATAGCAGTAAGTGCATATAACGCTTGTGAGGTCATTACCGTTATGGTAAACATAGCAATCGTTAATGCCGCAAACAAATAAAAAGCAATTGCTTCAAACATTCATATCTCCTTAATAGGCAAGCGGAGTTTTAGTAACACGCTCGTCCTCATGTGGGGTAATTGCACCAAAACCTGGATACTCTTTTTGCTGTCCTGATGTTAACAAATCAAGCGGGGTTAGCATATCATCTTTGATCACAAAATGGGCTCTTTGTTCAGATGCATTTTCATAACGTTCCCCATGCACAATAGCAAGTTCTGGACATACTTCTGCGCAATATCCGCAAAAAATACAACGACCAAGATTAATGCTGTACTCGGTAACTTCTTTACGGCTATTCTCATCAATACGTGTATCCATTCGAATACAATCAGAAATACAGATTTTTTCACACAATCCGCATCCGATACAGCGCTCAAAACCTGATTCCCATAAACGTAATAATTTATGTACTGCGCGATAACGCGGGCCGATTGGAAGTTTTTCAAGAGGGTATTTCACCGTATGAATGTCAAACTTGATCATTTCACGCATAACTACCCACAAGCCCACAAAAAGCTCACCTTTAAGTGAACGCTTCACGACTTGTTTAAATTTGTCCCATCCGGTTACCGGATAGTCTTCTATGTCGACATAATAATAAGCGCTGTGCTCACTGACGTTACGATCTGTAAACGGCTCTACGTGCATTACATGCCTCCTTGAGTTTTAATCAAAATAACGACACCGGTTATGACAACATTCAATACGGCAATTGGCATCAGAACTTTCCAACACAGCCACATCAATTGGTCAGGTCGAATATCCGGCCATGCCGCTCTAGTCCATAAAAAGAAAAAGAAGAAGAACGCTACTTTCATCAATAATCCAAAGGCTCCCGCAATCGAGCCATCACCGTATCCACCCAAAAAGATGATCGCCATTACAAACGAAATAAAGAACATATTAGCATATTCACCGATGAAGAAAAGACCCCATCTCATCCCCGAGTACTCTGTACCAAAACCATCAATAATTTCATGATCATTGGCTACTAGGTGAAACGGTGTACGCCCTGTTTCTGCAAATGCTGCTATCCAAAACAAAATGAAGGCTACTGGTTGAGAGAAAGCAATCCAATTGCTAATCCCGCCTACTTGATAATTATTGATATCAATTAAAGACAATGAGCCTACCATCATCAACGGCGCTAATAATGCTAATCCCGTAATCACTTCATACGATATAAATACCGCCGCACTACGTGCAGCAGAGATTAATGAAAATTTATTCGCTGATGCCATACCACCGAGAAGCGGTCCATAAAGACCAATTGCCATTACTGCCATTACGTATAAAATACCGATATTAATATCCGACACAATAGGGTGAACGGTGTATCCAAAAACAGTAAACTCTGGCCAAAATGGGATCGCAGCTGCTGCCATAAATGCTGTAGCCGCTGTTATTACCGGTGCAAGTTTAAATATTGGTTTAACAACATTTTGTGGAATAATATCCTCTTTTGTAAAGAGTTTGATTCCATCTGCAGCTACTTGAAGCAATCCATACGGACCAACATGCATTGGCCCCAAACGTCGCTGCATAAACGCAAGAACCTTACGTTCAAAGTAGGTTCCAAAACCTGCAAGAGCTGAGAAAACCAATAAGATCACAACAATTTTAACAACTGTTTCGACAATAAATGCTACATCCATGCTTACACCTTTTGAATTGATACAGTTGCAAAACGGTAACCGTCAAACAATGCACCAGAATTAATTTCTGTATCAAATGTAGGAAGATAAGGAATCTCACCCTCTATTTTTCCATCAGTGATCACGTTAACCACGATTTCGCCTTGTGCCGTTTTGACACGTACACGATCTCCTTCATTCATCCCATTTGCACTCATAAAGGAAGCGGATGCGTACAACCCGCCTGATTCTTTAAGCTGATGTGCTTTTGCCGTAAATGGAGTAAACTGCAAGACAGGATTTGCCAAATACACAAGCCCATTGCCCATTGCAGCAGATTCATTGAATCCTGTAACACTTTCATCTCCATTGACTGCAACAGATTGAGTTTTAAGAACGTATCCACGTACCTCTTCACCTGCATTGGTATAGTAGTTTGGCAAGGTATCAAACTCTACCGCTTCAAATCCGGCATTGACTGGAAGTTGTTTGGTATAATTTACGGTCAATGACTCATTAAATCCAAGTGCATTTGCAATATCATTAAGCGTATAGCCGCCAAATCCTACCGCAACATTCGTAGGATTAACCCGTTTATCAATGCTGGTCAAAGTCCCCTCTTGCTGATTCAGTGCCGGCATATCCAAATCACCGTTTCCAAGGGCACTCAATGTGAAATTTCCTGCTGTATTATATCCAATTGTATAACTTCCGCCAGCAGCATCGAGATCACAGATCAATGCTGTTCCTAACGTATTGGCTAAGTTTGGAATCATCGTTACTTTAAACGCGGTATACTTTTCGATCAACGCTACCAAGCGTGCACAGTTAGCCGCATTTGGATGTGTGTATAAATCAGGTCCTACCATCAATGCAAATTTCTCTTTTTTAGCCAAATACTTCGTTAACGTATCTGCAAAGCCAGCTGGTGCATTTAAAAGATCGTAAAGACGGTTATCATCTACTTCTATTTCTTTGGAAACTTTTTTCTTGACGGTTTTTGTAACTTCTTCGCTTACTTCTTCTTCAACACCCGTTTCTTCGTTCACTACTTTTTTGACAACGGTTTCAGTGACTTTTTCATCCACTGTTTCTTCTACCGTTACTGTTTTTGTAGAATGGAAGGCTGCCAAATAGTTTACGATGTCCGATGGCATAATGGCTTTGTCTCCGAACAAGTCAAGCATCAAATACAATGCCGCTTCTTCCATCATCGCTGCATGATTAAACTGCGTCACATTTTTGGACATATCATTGATAACAGGATCGTTGATCGGGTGAAAATACAGACCTGCCCCTTTGTTCATCGAAATAGCATTATTCATGGCAAAACGGGCATTTGGATTATCCGTTTTGAGTGCGCTTCCAATAGAGACCACAAAATCACTCTCATGTACTTCTTTTAAATTTCCGCTGTATAGGGATTGCCCGCTTATTGTGCTGTATGCATTCAAAAATGATTTAAAGATTCTTGCTTCTTCATTGATCAAACGATAACCGAACTTTTCTTTGAGGCGTTGCAAAATCATTGCCTCTTCATTGGTGATCGTTGATGTAAATCTGATGGTATCTGCTTTTTTAAATGCTGTGATTGCTGCTTCAAACGCTCCTGTATCTTTTGTTACATTACTGTTTTGGAAATCATATCCGTAACGTCCTGAACCACATAGTGATACATAGTTCCATTCATTTTTAACGCGATAAATTTTATTTTCAGGATCTGCAATACTGGTATGCTTTACATCATAAGTTATTTGACATCCAGCGCTACAGTGTGTACACGTTGCAGGAATTTGTTCAAGTTCCCAAGCATTTGCAGTGTATTGGAAATCGGTACTGACCAATGCACCTACCGGACAAACGGATGTACATTCACCACAGTTAGTACAATCAAGGGTAGTCCCTGCATTTGGAGCAATCAAAGATTTATTGAGTTTATTCCACATTGCGTAAGCATCTTTTGGCATTGACTCTTTGAAGGCAGCATCAATAGCGTCACCGCCACGTGCAACTGTTGAGAGTGCGCCATCACCAATCATGTCTTTACATACGGTAATACAACGTTCACACATAATACATAAAGCTGGATCATATTTAATCAGACCCCAATCCTGTACCGGCTTGAATGTATCAGGAATTGAATAGGATTGTGAATCAACCGCCAATTCCAAAGTATAGTTTTGAAGTTCACATTCACCCGATTGATCACATACACCGCACTCTAAGGGATGATTAACATCATATACTTCCATAATCGCACGTTTTTCGTCTTCGATGGTAGATGTACTGGTGACAATGTTCATCCCGTCTTTTGCTTTTGCATTACATGCATAGACTTGTTTTCCATCCGCTTCTACTAAACATATGCGACAAGCCAATGTTGGCGAACAGCGTGACAGGTAACAAATAGCAGGAATAAAAACTCCATTAGCACGCGCTGCATTTAGGATAAACTCACCCTCTTGCGTTTGAACCGCTTTTCCGTCTATCGTTATTGTTATTTCATTCATAATTCAACTACCCACCCTCATAAGTTTAATTTTTTCAAAGCGATACCCACAATTGGACTCTTCATCAAGTACATTCAGGGCAATTGTCCCCTTAAGTGTCTCATCAACCAAAAACGTTTTAGTACCATCATGTCCATCAATAGTCACAAGGTCACCGCTATTCAAACGTGCTGCAATGGCAAATTGCGCTGAACCGCGAAGCGTGTTATTATTCGATTGTTTATTGGGATAACATTGATAAACAATAGTTCCGTTGTATTCTGGCAAAGGTGAAACAGGATCAAGAGCACCCTTTTGGCTGACATCCGACATCTCAACACTATTACCGTCACTGTACTTTGAGGCGATAACCACCGAAAAAGTGGTGACGCTATCAATAACTCCGCATATTTTTGCAATATTAGAACTATTTTTGTGATTAAAAAGATCCAAGCCAACTACCAATGTTTTTTTATTGCTCACAGCAGCTGTCTCAAAAATTAATTCAAACTCTTCATCACCAACATTGGACTCAGCGCACAAATATCCCTCATCCAAGTCATCCAAAAATTGTTGTACAGCATCGCTCGTCTCACACCCATCCAATAGTGTTTTAGCCAACATCGCTACAACACCCTCTTCTGAACCTGCTTCATACTTAACCATCTGCGTGATAATGCCATCCATCAACACATCCTCAAGAGGGTGCATATAGATAACTTTTGCTCCATTATTGCTAGCACTCACAACTGCATTGTAAACTGCCTCATTATCACAACTTACTCTTCCACCCAAAACAATAATCATATCGCTTTGTGCAATAGCATCACAAGAAGCACTAAAGCCAATTTTACCACCCATGCTGCTAAATGAAGCTATAAAGGATCGATAAGCCAGCGCCTCTTGATTCACACTCACGCCTTACTTTTGACTACTATAGTCCAGTCAGCTTCGTTAAATTTTAACGAATTCATTAGCTCATAACCTTGTTCTTTTACCAAGTCGGCACTTTTTTGAATCGGCGTAAAATCACCGATTTCAAATAAGAAAATCAACACTTCTTTGGTTGATGTTTCTTCTTTCATAATCTCACTCATACGGTCGTAAAAAGTACCTTTGAGGTGACGTAAATCATAACGTTTCATAAAAGTCCTTCTAACGGTCTACTTCACCGAAGACGATATTAGTCGTCCCGATGATAGATACTACGTCTGGGATATAATGCCCAGGCAACAAATCAGTCAAAATACCCGTATGCCAAAATGACGGTGCGCGTAATTTCAAACGGTATGGATACGGTCCGCCTTGGCTATTGATGTAATACCCAAGTTCACCTTTAGGAGATTCTGTTGGTATGTAGACTTCACCTACAGGTGGACGCATCCCTTGCGTAACCAGGACAAAGTGCTGCATCAATGCATAATTTTGCGTCATAATATCGAGCTTTGGTGCTGAGATGTATTGTGGCGCATGTGCCATCAATTCAGGAGATGTTCCCTCATACATATCTGCAACTTGGTACAAGATTTTTGCTGACTCACGCATCTCTGCCATATAAAGTTTATAACGGGCATAGTTGTCGCCCTTATCCGAAACAGGAACGCTAAATTCTACTTCATCGTACAACTCATACGGCTCTTCTTTGCGAATGTCCCACTCAACACCGGATGCACGTAACATAACACCTGAACATCCCCAGCTTAATGCCATTTCTTTAGAAATAACACCAACATTTTCCATACGCATCAACCAAACACGATTCTGATCCAATAAATCTTCGTAGTCTTTGATGTTTTCAGGCAGTTTGTCCAAAAATTTACGTAAATCAACCATAAAATTGTCCGGCAAGTCCAATGGAACTCCACCTATACGGATCGCTGCATGCGTCAAACGAGCACCGCAGTAATCTTCAACCAAGTCCATCAAATACTCACGTTCACGGAATGCATACAAAAATACGGTCATAGCACCGATATCCAAAGCGGTTGTCGCTAACCAAAAAAGGTGAGACATCAAACGATTTACTTCCAAAAGAAGCATTCGTATCACTTTCGCACGACGTGGAACTTCAAGACCAATCAATTTTTCAACCGCAAGGGCAAAACCATAGTTGTTAGAACTTGAAGCAATGTAATCCATACGGTCAGTGGTCGGCATGAATTCATTGTAAATCATGTTCTCCGCCATTTTTTCCATACCACGGTGAAGGTATCCGATATCCGGATGTGCTTTGGTAATCTGCTCTTGCTGCATGTGAAGCATAAGGCGCAGCTGACCATGTGCCGATGGATGCTGAGGACCGAAGTTTAGGATCATCTCATTGTCGACTCGATCAAAGGTAATGTTTTCAAAAAACGGTCTAAGACGATTGGCTTGTTGCATTCACAGCTCCTTAACGGTGACGGTCAGAAATCACAACGGACTTCTGAGCATCAAATTTATCGATCATGAACACACCCTCTTGCTCTTGGTAGACAAGTGGCGTATCCGGTTCACCTTGGCTAATATCCGTACCAAATGGCACTTCGTGGCCCAGTCTAGAGAAACGCTTCGTGTCGTAACGGTCAATGCGAGCAGGATCACGATTTTCAGGCCCTATAATCTCTCTGGCTTCTTTGCCGAAGATTCTATCAACTTCGTACCATGCCGCAAATTCATCACCCTGAAGCGGATACGTTTTACGCAATGGAAAACCTTCCCAATCTTCTGGCATCAAAATACGTTTCATAAACGGATGATTGTTAACTACAACACCGAACATATCGTACATCTCACGCTCGCTCCAATCCGCAGATCGGAAAAGTTTTTCAACACTTTGAATCGCTTCTTTTTCGCCAATTTTGCATTTGATACGAATACGCTTACGCTTGCTCATACTCAACATTTGATAAAAAATTTCAAATTTCCCCTCAGTTGCCAACCAGTCTATCGCACTCATTTCGGAAAGCTGCGTGTATTCACACTCGTTTTTGAGCAATTCTAAAACAGCATAATTGTCATTGGCATTAATGATAACAACCATTTGCTCTACTTGGATATACGCGTCCAAAACATCAAATTTTGCTTTAATCGCTTCCAAATCTGCTGCGAACACTGCATCATCGCTTACTGCTGATTTAGCTACTTGCGGTGCCACCCAAAAGCGGTCTGTATAATACGATTTTGCTTGAACGTTGTCTTTAGGAGTATACGCTCTCATTACATCAACCTTTTTGGTTTTCGCGCACGAGAAGCAGGTTCTTTACGGATTTTTTGTTGCAACATCATTACTGCATACTGCAATGTTTCAGGACGAGGTGCACAACCTGGAAGATACAAATCCACCGGTATAACACGGTCAACCCCCTGTACGGTTGCATAGGTATTAAACATACCACCCGTATTTGCACATGAACCCATAGAGATAACCCATTTTGGTTCTGTCATTTGGTCGTACAAACGACGAATAAATTCTGCGTGTTTTTTAGTCAACGTTCCTGCAACAACCATCAATTCTGCTTGACGCGGAGACGCACGGAAAATCGTACCAAAGCGGTCGAAATCATAGCGAGATGCCCCCGAAGCCATCATCTCAATACCGCAGCATGCCAAACCGTACGTCAGTGCCCAAATTGAATTTGAACGACCCCAGTTTACAACTTTGTCAATCGTTGTCAATGCGACGGGAAGGCCGCCGTCTTTTAAATAATTTACTTGATGTTGTGCCATTCGAGCGCTCCTTTTTTCCATGCATAAACAAAACCGATTGCTAATAATAAAATAAACATCAGCATCTCAAAAAAACCAAACCAGCCTAAAAGTTTAAAGTCAATCGCCCATGGAAACATAAACACGATTTCCACATCAAATAGCAAAAACAAAAGTGCAAATAGGTAAAATTGTGTCGAAATCCGGTTCGGTTGCCGAGTAACTTCCGGGCCACATTCATACGGTGACATTTTTAATTTTTCTGTATCTTTGGCCGCCAATGCGCGGCTCGCCAAGCGTGCCAATACTGTCGTCGCATAAAATGCTCCAAACGTAATAACAAACAGTACAAATACTCCGAAGTAAGGATTTGTGACGTTGTAATGTTCCATTCTTCTACCTTTTCATGGTTGATGACGTATCCGACGCTAAATTTATACTCATCATTCAGATACGGCTTTTTTATAAAAATAAGTATTGCACTATAGCCAAGTTTATGTTAAAAAAACAACTATTTTATGCCGTATAGATAACGGCTGTTACTTTAGTAAACACTGCTGTTTATCGACTACAGCGCAACTGTTACATGCTGTTACTATAATATAGATTTCTTATACTTATAGCTAGTTTTAGTTCGTAAAATGTGAAAAAAGAATTTTAAAAAGAAGATCTCTTAAAAAAGGGGAAAATTCCCCCTTGTGGATGTATTAGAAAATTTATTTAAGTTTAGCAGCGATATCGCTTACTGCGAAACTTGCGTGATTGAATGCAAGTGCGATACTGCCTTGATCCGTTACAACATCACCAATCGTGTAAAGACCTTCAACATTGGTTTCCATTGTCTCTGCATTGAATACAGGAACATCCCATTCACCCGTCTTAACACCAGAGTTTACAAGAAGATCTTTTGGAGTTGTTCCGCCAAGTGCATAAACAGCTCTGTCGTATTCTGCAGTTGAACCGTCAGTAAAGTTTACTTTGATTTTTCCATCTGCTGAGGGCTCAACACTCTCAATATCGACACCCATCTTGTTAAGGATCTTGCCGTTATCCAAATACTTAGTACACATCTGCGTATTAGTCGGATTCATTCTTTTGATCTCAGCTTGTCTGTAGTTGAGTGTTACAACACAATCTTGCATATCTTCTAATTCTACCAAACCATATGCGTACTCACCAGCAGTATCACCACCTCCGACAATCATGACTCTCTCACCATCTTGTACTTTACTGAGGTTAAAGTTCAGTCTGTCTTTGATCTCTTTTGGAAACGGATACTTTGGCTTGTTTGGCTTACCCATACGGCCTACTGAAAGAATAACGTTTTTAGCTTTGATCGTTTCAATGCTTTCAGATACATTACCTTGTCCATAAACAATTGAAAAAAGACCATCTTCACCTTTTTCAACTCTCATGATCTCATGGTTATACTCAAATGTGTCAAGTACACCAGCAGCTCTTAGTTTGTCATCCATTTGCTGGATGTACTCTTCTTTAGAACACTCTTCAAACGTAACATTACCTGTGAACTCAAATTTGATTCCCATCCAGTCTTTATCAACACGTTTACCTTTTTTGTAAAACTTGTGAATCATGTCATTGTGGTGAGGTGCTTTGTCAATAACAACGATGTTTTCGATTCCAGCCAGTTTTGCTTCGATAGCACATGCCATACCGCCAGGGCCGGCTCCAATAATTGCGATGTCTACGACTCTTCCGTTCTCGTGAATCATAACTCTCCCTCTGTTGTATTTAATACTTAATGAACAATAATATCGCTTTTTGACTGAGCCATGTATAAAAAACCCTGCTCAAGGTCATATCTCAAGCAATATGTGTTTCAAAAATTCCCACTTTAGCTTATACTTCAAGCAATATGTGTTTCAAAAATTCCCACTATCAATCATTTATCGATTCAAAAAGCCTACCGATTTTTCAGTATCAAAGTTTCCTTGGCGCTCTTTTTCGATTTCATTCACGAAATCCTCCAGTCGAAACATTGACTCCTTGCGCGTAGCCACTGTATAGGCAGTATTTTTCACAATCAAATTGATCTGGCCGCCTGTCAAAGGATAGGTTGAAAGTTTTTCGATCTCAAACCCCTCCTCATACGGTGCATTTTTCGGCAACATCATTTTCCACAATTTTAAGCGTTGTCCTTTATCCGGTTTTTTAAACTCAATTTTGTAGTTGAATCGGCGGGAGAAAGCTTGATCGATATTTTCAAGCAAATTGGTCGTAGCGATCAGTATCCCCTGAAATTTCTCGATCTGTTCCAAAAAGATATTTTGCATCTGATTGTGCATTTGATCGGCAGAAGTACCTGCACCTTGTGAACGTGATGAGAGAAACTGATCTGCCTCGTTGAGCAAAAGGATTGGTTCAGTTTTGGTTTGCTTTGTCAAATCAGCATAAGTGTCAAATATCTTACGGACATTTTTTTCAGACTCTCCCACATACATCGAGAGAATTTTGGAACAGTCAAAACTCAATACCTGCCGTTTGAGAGACCGTGAAAGCGAATGAGCCGTAAGGGTTTTACCCGTACCCGGGGGACCGTAAAAAATAATCCGTGCATCGATTCCAGCTTTTTTATCTTTAATTCCCCATTCGTGCAATTTCGCGACAACTTCACGATCCAGCTGATGCATTAAATTCTGAAGCGTTTTATCCGTAGTAGGATTGAGCACCACATTTTCCAATGACGTTGTAGGCTCGATCAGCTCAAAAATTTCTTGCTCTTTGATCAGCATATCAAGTTTGAGCTTACGCGCTTTTTTCTTTTTTTGAGGGTGCATGATTGATTGAAGAACCTCATCGACAATGTAAAACGCTCTACTGATACCACCAAAAGGGTTGAGCATCTCTTCGTAATCGATAACATCCTCATTAATAAGACGCGATCCGTCTTCCAGCAATGCACGGTTTTTAATCCGTTCGTAATCATCAAAGCTGATCAGATCAATGAGGGTATTCATTTCGCGCAAATTCCCCTCCGTCGAACTGTACTCCTCTTTGAGCAATGCGAGAAAAATTACCTGTTCTTTGGGTTCCAGCTTCTTTTGTTTAAAAAAACGATCCAATACAACATCCTGAGAAGTTTGGGCAATCCGCTCTTCGATCCGCTTTTCGAGTAAATCGAGCTTGCTTTGGATACGGTTAATCCCCAAAGAGTGTTCGTTCCCGTTGTTGCGGATAATCGACATCTTTTGGTACAGCTCGATACGGAAGAACTGATCTTGCAAATACTCCAAATGGTCGGCATACGGTTTGATCTCAGGGAGCGTCATCTCCAATGATCCCTCTTCAAGCAGCTTCATAAAAATCGTAGTTAATGCGATAGGGGTATTGAACAACTCCAACTGAGAGAGCTCACTCATTTTGATCGGGGTAAAAGAATGATGAGTAATCCATCCCAATTCCAAAAGCGTTTTCACTTCCCCAAAATGACTCAAATACGAATAATCATCAGGACCATACAACTCTTGAAGCAATTCGGCAACAACTACATCTTCTTGCGACTGCAAAAACTTACGGGTCAATAGCTGTAAAACTTTTCCCTCTTCAACGGTACATTTGAGTTGTGAAAAAATCTCAGACTGCTCAATTGAGGGGTTCTCTAAAAAATCAATTAAATATTTCAATAAAATCCTTAATTATTGTGTTGCATACTATACAGCAGTTCAATCTCTTGCGCCCAAATCGTCTCATCAATCGTTTCCAATACAAGAGGGATATTGTCCATTCTCGGATCGTTCATCAAAAACCCAAACGCATCCAGTCCAATTTTTCCTTTCCCCAGTGAATCGTGTCGATCCACATGGCTTCCTAAATCAGGCTTTGAATCGTTGATATGCATCCCTCGCAGATATTGGAATCCAATGATACGATCAAACTCTGCCCACGTTGCATCATAAGCTTCACGCGTACGTATGTCGTATCCTGCCGTAAACATATGGCATGTGTCAATACATACCCCAACGCGTGACTTATCTTCGATACGCTCTATGATGGCGGCAATGTGCTCAAACTTCCACCCCAAATTGCTTCCCTGACCTGCAGTGTTCTCGATTGTGAGGTTTACCCCCTCAGTCACTTTGATCGCGTGATTCATGCTCATGGCAATACGGTCGATGCACTCTTCTTCGGTGATTTGTTTGAGGTGACTCCCCGGATGAAAATTCAACCGATCTAGTCCCAACTGTTCGCATCGCTGTAACTCATCGATAAAAGCTTCCAGCGATTTCTCGCGCTTTTCCTCTTCGGGATGACCGAGATTAATCAGATACGAATCGTGCGGCAAAATATGGCACGGCAAGATACCGCTTTTGGCCAGATTGTCTTTGAACAATCCTATCGTCTCATCATCAAGCGGTTTCGCCACCCACTGTTTTTGGTTTTTGGTAAAAAGGGCAAACGCTTTTGCCCCGATATTCATCGCATTGAGAGGAGCGTTAAAAACACCGCCTGATGCGGATACATGTGCACCGACAAATTTATTTGACATTATTTTTTTCCTTTTAAATATGTTCTAGTTGTTTTTCTATTTTTTGAATGATTTTTTCTTCAATACTTTGATTCAAGTACTTTAACCAAGTCACTTTTATATTTATTAGTTTGTCTTCTATTTCGTCCCTGATAATCTTACAAACTCTTTCCCAAAAACTTAGTTCCTCCAATAGAGGAAAATATACACCCCATCCGACTTGATCATAACGTATCAAAAGAGTCTTCACTACATTACGAAAGTGCTGATTTTTGACGTGATGCAAAGCCTCAACAAAATCGTGCGGATTCAGATTTTGAAATACTGGCAAACGATAGAGAATATGAGTTCTTGTTTCTGAAAGCATTTCCATGAACATGCTAATATTATTCTCTTTCAAATGTTTTAAAAGTTTCTCACTTTGTACTGACAAATCTTCGTAAATTGTTTCTTTGGCTTTCTCTAAAAGATAGTTTTTTACCTCTTTAAACTCATCTGTTTCTTCACTACAGTATCCCAATCCAAAGGCAGAATATTCAATACCAAAATCATCAATAGCATATATATCGTCCCACTTCTTACGATTACGATCAATATATGCCTTCATGGTTTGAACAATGTCAGCCTCTGTATCCTGATACAGTCCATTGACACTTAAGCGCAATAATATTCCTGTTATGTGCATCACAATTTCAGGATTTGAGTACTCATTTTGTTCTAATTTGTCGAGTGTACATTTTAACGCTTCTTGAAATTCTTCCTCTTCAAGTTCTCGAAAATACCATAAATTGATCCATTCTTCGCGTTTTTCTCTAAAAAAATAGCGACTTCTGTTGAGATCACCCGTGATTCGTTCAGACGCTAATATACCTAACGTAAAAAGATCAATCCAACTTTCCATAGACAATAATAATTCATATGATAAAAAACTGTATTTATGAAAAACTTTTTCGATCGGTGTTAATTCATCATCAGATTTTTCTTCATTCAACATTCTGCCAACACGCAGCATTGTCATCTCTTGAAGTGTTTGAATGTCAAGCTTTCCACTTTTTATCTCAAATGTAAAAACAAAGAAGATTTGAATGATTTCTGTCATCAATTCAGCATGATTTTTAAATTCTGGCTCAAAACAATTTATCAATCGATCCAAATCCAATAACCCTTGTCTGAGACTTCTAAGATTGTTATATCCAGCAGTTTCGTAAACCGATTTAATGACAAATTGATTGTGTTGAAGTATTTCTTTTGTATTTTTCAATTCATTTAAAAACGAAGAAAATGCAGTGTCAAAATCTTGTTCTATTTGAAATGTTTTTCCAATAGTTTTTTCTTTGAAATCGTTGTATTCTTGCTTATTTATCTCATCTTCATTCGCCAAAAGAATCACTTTTTGATTTAATTCTTCTACTAATACGTTGATATATCCCAAAACTTCCTTTATTCCAGTATCAATACGTTCAATATCATCAAAAATAAAAATAACTTTTTGATCTGATTCCCGTTTTAAAGCAATATCAATAGGGATATCTGCCAATGTAATATTTACGCCTGTATATTTATTCAAGAAGCCTTTAATCAATTTCCCTGCAATATCTATAGTTGTAGAAACTGCATTACTCTGCGAACCAAATAATTTAAAAATTACCTGCTTATGTATATCATCTTTTGCTTTCAATCCAAAAAGACTAATATGAATAAATTTATATCTGCTTTTATTTTTTTCTTTAAATTTATTAATAAAAAAAGTCTTACCACTTCCCCATTTGCCAGAAAGCAATACGGCATACTGAGGCTCATTCAAATTTAGATAGTAATCTAAAAACTCATTTATACGTTGATTTACACTTGCCAAAAATATACCTTGCTTTAATTGAAGCTAAATTTACCGAAAGGACACTTCGCCCGTGCGGTATAGAGAATTACGCCGCGCTTTGATATTCCCGAATATCGATTTGGACACCATTACTCACGATCTCTTGCGCTTTTTTCAAAACTTCCGCAGTTACTTCACCATCAACGTATTTTTCACCGCAGTTATCGCATACGTGTGCTGGAACATGTTTAAAAATAATAGTCGCACCGTTTTTCTCTAACGTAACTGTCGTAAAGCCCTGCTGTGTCTCACCATGTTTACAAATTACACATTTCATACTTTTGTCCATTTGTTTGATCTTTCCGTTCGTGGTGAGCTTGTCGAACTATGAACCAACCCTTCGACAAGCTCAGGGTGAACGGAAAAAATATTCTTTCAACAACTCCTATTATTATATCACAGTCGACGAATTCTCTGCACCGCATCTTCAAGTACCTCAAGCGGTTTAGAATAGCAAAAGCGTACCATGTTGGCACCTGCATTATCATGATAAAATGCTCGGCCCGGAACCGAAGCGACTCCTGTTTGTTCTAGGATTCTCATCGCTTTTTCAAAATCATCGTTCCCCATAATTGAGCTTACATCCGTCATCACATAATAGGCCCCGCTTGGAACGCTAGGATTCAATCCCGCATCACGAAGGGCATCGCAAAAAAGATCACGCTTCATTTGATGAACTCTTGAGAGCTCCCGATAATACTCATCCCCCAGTTTTTCAAGACCCTCTGTGGCGCCCATCTGTAAGGGTGCGGCGGCGCAAACATAGATGAGATCGTTGAACTGTGCCATGATTTCAATCACTTTTGCCGGTGCAATCGCATAGCCTAAGCGCCAGCCCGTAATACTAAATACTTTTGAGAATCCAGAAAGTACCACACATCGATCTCTCAAACTCTCAACACTCAATGCCGTAATGTGTTTGACACCATCGTATAAAAAGTGTTCATACATCTCATCCGCAAAAATAATCAGATCATGTTTTTGCGCAAAGACCCCGATTTGTTCCAATTCGTCTCGCGTGTATACTTTTCCACTTGGGTTAGCGGGATTACAAATAACCATTGCGCGAGTCTTTGGAGTCACAACTGCCTCAAGTGCCTTCATATCCAATTCCCAATGAGGTGATTCAAGACGCACAAACGTAGGAACCGCTCCCAAAGAAGTAAGCGTTGATCGATGATACCCATAATACGGTTCAAATAAAATGACCTCATCGAGCGGATTTAGTAATGACAAACACGCTGTATAAAAAGCTCCCGTGGCACCGTCGCTTACTAATACTTGATCAGAAGAAATATCCACGTCATAAAAGCGTTTCATCTTAGAAGCAATTGCTTGACGTAACACGGGTAATCCTTCGGTAGGTGTGTAAATATTTACCCCCGAATCCATCGCCCTCTTCGCAGCATCGATCACCACACTCGGGACTTCCAAATCACAGACACCCTGTGCCATATTGATTCCATTAAGAGCATTGCAGGCTCTCGTCATGGAACGGATTTCCGATTGGGCAATAGTTGTGCTTCGATCACTTAGTTTCATTCGTATCCTCTATATCGTTTATTTTAACCATCAAGCTATTGAGGCGATCTTTAAAAAATATTTCACCGCCCTTACGCCGATACATGATGTCCATGTCGTCATTTCGGATGAATTGAAAAAGAGCTCCTCCGCAGGTTTCATCCTTACCGATTCCCCCAAAAATCGGCTCCCCTTGCAAAATACGGCGCATCGTATCACGCGGATATTTTTCATACAAGTATTCTTTTACAAATGCTTCTTCACTCATGCATCCTGAACTCACACATACTTTGTCATCAATCGAAATTTTCTCGATTGCCACACCCGCGGTAAAAAGTTCCACCTCTACTGCATCTGCTTCATAGCGTATGTACCCGGTATCGGAGAATTTGAGTTTAGGGCTTTTAATTGTAATGACTTTGGGACTGCTGATCGAATAATGTTTGGCGGTACATCCCCCCAGAAAGAGGATAAGCGTACTAACCCATAGGATAAAGTATTTTTGCATGCACCGCATCCAGTTCTTTTAGTATTTCGTCATTCAACGTCACATTCATCGCGGCTAATGAAGCATCCAATTGTTCTGGTGTCGTCGCACCGATAATCGTAGAAGCCACAAAATCAAACTGTTTACTCCATGCAACCGCCATCGTAACCGGATCCAGCTCGTGCACAATAGCGATGCGCAGATATTCCTGTGTCGATGCGAGCGTTTTGTCGTTGAGGAATCGTGCTGCCATAAGTCGTTGACGTTTATTGCTAGAATTTATATAATCACTAAAGCGCCCTTGACTGCTTGTGGCTTGATTGTATTTTCCGCTCAAAACACCACCACCCAAAGGGGAATACGGAAGCAATGAAATTTTTTCTTCACGGCATAATGCACCGATCTCCGTTAAATCACGGCGATTAAGGAGTGAAAAATTATTTTGAATTGACTCAAATCGAGCCAGTTTTTCGTATTTACTCACCATAAGCGATTTCATCGTCCCACGCGCGGTATCATTGGATGTACCGATGTAGCGCACTTTTCCGCTTTGCACCAGTGCATCCATAGCCCGCAATGTCTCTTCGATAGGGACAATCGTATCAGGCCAGTGCATCTGATACAAATCGATGTAATCGGTTCCTAACCGCTTCAGTGACCCTTCAATAGCACGCTCGATATGAAAACGATCACATGCCGTAAATCCGTGACGAATCGGCGGAACAAACCATCCCGAGGCCGCCCCTGCTACTTTAGTAGCCAGAATCACACTCTCGCGCGGTTTGCTTTTAAGCCATCGCCCCACCATCTCCTCAGTTAATCCTGCAAGTTTGGCAGTAGGGGGGACAGGATACAATTCAGCGGTGTCAAAAAAGTTCACCCCGCAATCATATGCTTTGTCCATAATGGCAAATGCGGCTTTTTCATCGCATTGCGAGCCAAAGGTCATAGTCCCCATACAAATCGGGGAAACACGCAATCCTGTACGTCCGATATAACGGTACTCCATCCGAATCCCCCAAAACTTTTGCCATATTGTAGCGAATTGCCATATTTTGTCTCTTAGGTTTCAAAGCACCTTATACTGCCATTATGAAAATACACATTGATCTGGATTGCTTTTTTGTATCGGCACAACGTACCATTGAGCCTGCATTGATTGGCAAGCCCGTGGGCATTGGAGGCAGAGGTGATCCGTACATTTTTTCCCATGAAAAATCAAACCAAGAACTGTTGCTCAACAATAGCGGCTCTTTTGTGGGGAGCTTTTTTCACCGTTATACAGGAGATGATTTAGGCCAATTTATCGATCCAGATGGACGTGTAAGAGGGATTTTAACGACTGCAAGTTATGAAGCACGATCCTATGGTATCAATACAGGTATGACGATACGCGAGGCGCTTATTCGCTGCCCAGATCTCATTATCAAAGGGCCTGATATGCAGTTGTATCATCGTCTCTCCCATCAGCTGCATCAATTCTTACAAGAGCGTATTCCTCTGATAGAACAAGCAAGTATTGATGAGTTTTACGGTGATTTAGAAGGTTGGATAACCGAAGAAGAAATCCCTGCTTTTATCGATCATTTACGCCATGAGATAAAACGTCACCTCAATCTTCCTGTTTCCATCGGTGCTGCGAATTCGAAACACATTGCCAAACTTGCCACCGAAAGTGCCAAACCTTTTGGCTGTAAAACAATCTTAAACCATGAAGTTTCCAACTTCGTTTCAACAATACCGGTTCATAAGTTTCCAGGAATCGGTTCAAGCATGCAACGCCGATGTGCACAATATCATCTTAAAACATTGAGTGATTTACTTCGCGCTAAAAATCTTGTCTATTCATGGGGCCCTTATGCACAGTCGCTGTACGAACGCGTTTCAGGCAACGATTCAGGAGAGCTTACTGTCAATGCACCTCGTAAATCGATCGGTATCTCACGTACATTTGATCCTATAAGCAACCGCGATGAAATACGGCGTCGAATTTCGATCCTCTCACGTCATCTCGCCTATGCTATCACCAAACTCGAAGTGAATCCAACAACCTTTACCCTATCCATTTACTACAGCCATTATCCAAAAAGCAACAGTGCTCTTAGCGAAGCAAGACTTTTCAATGAGCAGCGGTTTCGCCAACTGTGTCGCGAACTTTTTACAAAAGCAGATTTGCACATCAGCGGCACCATCACGCATATTGGTATTAGTGCCTCTGCATTTAGTGTTCATTCACGCAGAACGCTCTCGCTTATTGATTACGAAGAAGATATTAAAGCACGCAGCTTTGATCAAAAAAGTCGTGCTATTCGCGATAAATATGGTTGTGATGCTTTAAAATGGGGAAGCGAGCTTTAGCTATCTAATGATTAAATCAGCCAGCCGCTTGCAATGCACCGTATGCTTCTTGTAAAAGCTTGAACTTTTCGGTGTACTTATTAATGATTTCAGGACTTTTAGAATTAACGCGATCAGGATGATACCGCTTTGCAAGCTGACGATACCGTTTTTTCAAATCTTCGAGCTTACTGCCCACTGGAAGATCAAAAATAGCATGGTAGCGAATCATCTTATCTACTTCATCATTACTATGCCCCCACCCCTTATAATTTCCGTACAATTTGCTCATAAATTCTTCATCATAATTGTAATTGATTACATAATGAAGCACCTCTCGTCGATTGAGCGCTTTTTCCAAACGTGCTTTGGAGGCAATGGTGCTTACATCGATATAGATTTGGTTGGAAGTATGACTGGTTACGAGAGAAGACAATTGCTGTTTTAAATAACGCATAATCCATCGATTCGGTGTTAAAAATGTGAGCTTAACACGATTGGGACCAAATGCGAACAGTTCAATATCGACTTTTTCTGCTTTGCGATAGGGGATTTCAATACGTACAGCGGCACTGCGGCATTTTCGAAGAGAGCGGCGATAAAAAGGGTTAGCTAGGTCATTTGCTGTTGTGTAACGATCGCTTAATGTATCTAAAAATTCTTCTTTTTGCTCCGAAGAACCCTCATTATTCAATACCAATACCCCATTGTCTAAAAAGAGAGTATTATGGATATGATGATCAAAAAATTCTTCCATCCACGGCTCCTCTAGGGTTTTTGACCCACCATGAACGAAGATAGCGTTATTGCGTAAAACGACTCTCACGGTAACCCCCGCTGTCAGATTATTTACACAATAAAAGCAAAAACTATTCCGTTTATTTATTTTTCTACAATACTTCCATAACACTCAGGACGGCGATCACGAATCAATCCCCAATAGTGACGATGTTCACGATTGGCCTGCACATCAAATTCAGTATACAAAATCTCTTCCTGATTTCTCGAAGCCTCAGCTACTTTAGCCCCCGTATGATCGGTAATAAATGAGCTTCCGTAAAATGTCAACGTACAACTCTCCCCCACTTCCTCTCCGATACGATTCGCAGCAATGACAGGTATGATATTAGCCGCACTGTGCCCCATTTGAACCCGCTGCCAATGCGATGCCGAATCAACCCCTATCTCAGGCTCACTCCCTATCGCCGTTGGATAAAAAATCATATCCGCACCCATGAGTGTCAAACAGCGCGCCGTTTCGGGAAACCATTGATCCCAGCAAATACCTACACCGACATTACCGAAGGCTGTTTTCCAGACTTTGAATCCCGTATCACCCGGTTCAAAATAAAATTTCTCTTCGTATCCAGGACCATCTGGAATATGGGTTTTACGATAATTTTCCATAACCATTCCATTGGCATCAATCATTACGAGGGAGTTAAAATAGCGTTCACCCGCTTTTTCAAAATAGCTCAAGGGCAGCACCACACCCAATTCTTTTGCCAACAAACTAAAATGAGCAATCATAGGATGTCCTTGACGCTCTTGTGCCCATGAAAAATATTTTTGATCCATATCTTTGCAAAAATAGTAACCCTCAAACAGTTCCGGTATCAAGATTATATTGGCACCATTGTGTGCAGCTTGACGAACCATTATTTCGGCTTTATGGATATTCGCTTTTTTATTCTCAGACATCTGCATTTGTATTGCCGCTACTTTTACCATACCCATCTCCTGTGATTCTTGATCAAATTATAGCTAAGGACTTATAAATTCTTAAAAGGGAACGTGATATGCTATAGCATATAGATATATCCAAAAGGAGTTATCATGCAACTCAATACCCAGTATCAAGCTCTTCCTCAAATGAACGAGCAAAGCACAAAAAGAGATAAAACTCTGGACAAAATTGCAGCCGGACTGCAACTTAGTATGGAAGATAGTGCCTCACGCAGCATTACTACTCAGATGGAAAGTCAAATCAACACTTATTCTCAAGAGTTAATGAATACTAATGACAGTATAGGGATGACACAAATAGCCGATGCAACACTCTCTAGCCTCTCTGAGTCAGCTCAAAAACTAAATGACCTAAGTGTTCGAAGTAACAGCGCAAGCTTAAACAGTTTAGACCAACAAGCGCTGCAAGCTGAATTTCAACGTACACAAACATCAATGCAGGACATGATAAACACGACATCTTATAATGAAAAACCCCTGCTTGATAGCAGTGTCTCACCAAAAAACCTTACACTGGGCGACCAGGATGCAATTTCGACGTATATGGATACCCTATCCTCTACCCAAAGCGATGTTGGTGCGGCTGCTAACAACTATGTCACTCAAGCCAACGCGTTACTAAATCAAATCACCCAAACATCTGCAGCTAAAAGTCAAATGGCCGATACTGACATAGCAAAAGTGATCAGTGATTTCCAAAGCAGTAACAGATTATTAGACGCATCTGTTCTTGCATCTGCGCATCAAACGCAGTTCTTACGCGAGTCGATTGATCGTTTGTTGGGATGATGAGAATGTGAACAAAGATCGAATTACATTCGATCTTTAGCTTCGATTCCTAGAAGAGAAAACCCTGTTTTTAGAGAAAGTGCAACAACCAAAAGAAGCTTCAAAAGCTTCGCTTCATCTTCATTGCCGATAATTTTCGTATCATAATAAAACTTATGCAATTTGGCGGCTAAGGCTTTGAGATAATCAGGAAGCTTTTGTGCCTGACGCGATTCAAACGCATCATCGATGATTTCAGGTAACAACAATGCTTCAAACAACAATCCATCCGCATCCGAACTTAAACCATGCAACTTCGCGGCCATAATAGCATCCATCCCAATCTCACTTTTAGCGATCAGTGTTTGGATACGGGCATGTGCATATTGAACATAATAAACAGGGTTTGAACTGTCTTGACGCTTCAGTTCTTCGATATCAAATTCAAGTGCGGTGTCGCACTTTTTAGATGCAAACATAAAGCGCAAAGCGTCTGAACCGATTTCCTCAACAACATCACTCATGAGGATAACTGTTCCTGCACGTTTTGACATCTTAAACGGCTCACCGTCTTTGAGAAGACTCACCATTTGTGAGAGCAACACTTCGAGCTTATCTGAGTTATAACCTAGGAAATTCACTGCTGCATTAACACGCGCAATGTATCCATGGTGATCTGCACCCCAAATATTGATGTAGTGATCATAGCCTCGTTCAAACTTCTGGTTATGATAGATGATGTCTCCTGCAAGATAGGTAGGACGTCCATCTTCACGTACGACAACACGATCATGATCATCACCAAAGCCGGAAGATTTGATAAACGTTTTTCCCTCGCTGAGATAAACACCCTCGCCCATTTTTGCCATAACGCGATCCCACTCATCGTACAAAGAGGCTTCGCCAACAAAAGTATCAAAATGGACTTTTACGTTTGCTAAATCCTCAACGATAAGAGCAAGAATTTTATCTTTTGCCCACAGTGCCAACTCTTTTTGACGGCTCTCATCACGCAGTGCAGCCTCGCCAAATTCACTTACCGCTTCTTTAGCCAAATCACTCAAATACTCACCGCGGTAATACTTTTCAGGCCATTCAACGTTCTCACCAAGCAATGAACTGCGCCCTTCGAGCTGCAAAGAAACACCAAGTAAGTCGATTTGATTTCCCGCATCATTAACGTAATATTCCGCAGTAATATCGTATCCAAGATGACGGCCTAATCGTAACATGGTGTCGCCATACACCGCACCACGCGCATGCCCAATATGCAGTGGTCCTGTCGGGTTCGCACTAACAAACTCCAAAAGAATCGATCCCGTTTTATTTCCGCTGCCAAACTGCTCACCATGAGACAGCGCCCATGTAGCGTACTCATCTAAAAAGGTTTCAGAGAGACGAAAATTAATGTATCCCTTGACCGATTCCACTGCGGTAAATATTGCATCTTCACCAAACGAAGAAGCTATTTGTTCCGCTATGGCCATTGGGGATTGTTTCAGTTCTTTTGCGAGGGAAAAAGCGATAGGAGTGGCGAAATGGCCAAAAGAACGATCTCTTGGCTTCTCGAGGATAACCTCGTAATTTAATTTTTCGCGTAAAAACGCAGCTACTCTTTGCTTCAAGATTTACGCTTGTTTGGTAGTTTCTTGAACAGGCTCTGCGTCTACTGTGGTAACGTTTTCTACTTGCTTTGGAGCTTCTGGAGTCACATTAGCCGTAGGCGGTGGTGCTGTGTCCTCGTCTTTCATCTCTTTTTTGAATCCACGGATCCCTTGACCGATACTTTTAGCAAGATCGGGGATTTTCTTCGCACCGAAAAGCAACACAACTATTCCGAAAATTAACAGTAATTCTGATCCACTAGGCATTGCCATATTCAGACATCCTTCTCTAAGAAATTTAATGAGGTAGTATAACGGCTCAATGCTGTAATCGTCCTTATAACTATCTAGGCTTGTGCTTCCCACATTTGAATAAATTCATTGATATGCAAGGTTGGAATTTTCATCCGTGCGGCTTTTGCAATGGATACCAAAATCTCCGCTGCTTCATCCAAATTATCATTCACAATTAAATAATCGTACTCGCTAATACGCTGAACTTCTCGCTTGGCCATTTCTAAACGATTCGCAATAACTTCATCACTGTCCGTTGAACGGCTCACAAGTCTTTTATTCAATTCCTTCAGCGTAGGGGTCGTGATAAACACCGACGTTGTAATATCTCCCAATCTATTTTGTACTGCATCATTACCTTGTACATCAATGTCAAAAATAACAAGCTTTCCCTCTTTTAGGGCTGTTTTTACTGGTCCCAACGAAGTGCCATAGTGATTCCCATGAACAACCGCATATTCCAGGAACATCTCTGCTTCGATCTCTTGAGTAAATACCTCTTCACTTACAAAATGGTAGTCAACACCATCTATTTCGCCCTCACGCATTGCACGCGTAGTTGTAGAAATTGAAAAATAAGTTGGTCCGATATCTTTTATGATTTTATTGATCAAAGAACTTTTTCCAGCACCGCTAGGCCCCGATAAAACTAAAATAGCACCACTTTCTTGATTCACTTCTCATTCCCAAAATTGATATTGATATTAATGCTAAGCCCCTTAAGCGTTTTTGCGACATCTTCGTTTGAAAGTGCTTTAAGGAGAGCTTGAAGTGCATCCATACCCTCAGCAGGGGTTCCATGATGCTCTTCTTCTGATACAGCCACTATCTCTGTGTCACTATTTTCAAGCTCATCCTCCAGTTCAACCGTTGAAAATTCTTCCATCGCTTCTGTATCTGCTTCAGCCTCTTCAACTTCTTCACCAATGGCTAGCTTTATATCTCGTTCGCTTAGACTGTCAAGACCTTCAAGGCCTTCTAGTTCTCCCATCTCAACTTCATTTAGTCCTTGCTCTAAATCTTCAAATCCAAGTTCTTCTACTGCTTCTTGTATCTGCTGTTCAAGTTCACCAAACTCATCATCGCTTAGTGCATCCTGGGCTGATTCCAAAGATGAGAACTCATCATCCATCATAGCTAAATCATCCAATAAAAGCGCATCCAAATCATCCAACGCTTCATCAACTGTTGACTCTGGCTCAGCATCTACGGTATCTTTCTCGTCACTTACTCCGGTCAAATCATCAAACTCTTCATCTAAAGCCAGCAAGTCATCCAAAGATCCCAATAAATCTTCATCTTCAAAAGCTTCTTCGATCGCCTTTGCCGGCTCTTCTTCTTGCGCGAACAGTTCTTCATCAAAATCAAACTCTTCCATTGCATCTTGAAGGTCATTTTCTACATTCCCAGTTGAACTTTCAGCTTCAAGGGTTTGCAAAATATCATCATCCAAAGATTCGAGAAGATCATCATTACTGACAATATGATTTGTGTCTCTTATCTCATCATCTTCCATTAAACCGTCCAATGATAACTCATCATCAATATCAAAATTATCCGTATCATCAAGAAGATCTTGTAATTCTTGAACTTCTTCGTGATCCAGTACATTTGTCTTTACCGCTGCTTCGATCTCATCTTCTTCAGCAATATCAAAATCATCAAAATTCAAATTTTCATCTATATTAATCGTATTATCTAAAACAATAGCTCTGGTTTTTTCTTCAGCAATTTGAGGTGTTGATGATGAAAGATCTTTGTCGATTTGAGAAAATAAATCAACCAAATCTGTTGGTAAGAAAGGCTTATTAATTACTTTGTCAAATCCGGCAGGTGTAGCATTTCCACGTGTTGCCATCAATAGGGAAGTTTTGTACTGAATCTTTTCTTTCAACGAAGCCATAGACTCATCACTGTAATGGGCATCATCAACGATAAGTAAATCGTATGAATCACCTTCAACTTCATCCACAGACCAAATCACACTCAACTCATCTTTTGTCTTTTGCGCACTTAACGCTACTAGTTTGCGTACAACCGGATTATCATTCAACAACAAAATTTTCATTATACGCCAAACCTCTCTTACTTTACTATTGCATCACTGTGCACTACATGGTATGATTGTAACTAAAAATAAATAAAATGATAAAACTAATCGCCCTACTTTTTACAATTACCATTGCAAATGCTAACATTTTCCCATTTTTACTCCCGGATGAAGGGAGCCGTTTCAATCATTATCTTCAAACACACCTCAAAAACAGCCAAAAAGAGATTATCATTGTCACGCCATCCTTAAACTATCCCTCATTGCGTAAAAGCATACTACGCTCAATTTCCCACGGAACACATCTCAACCTTATTGTTTCCAAGCCATCGGGAGACGCTCTACGCTTTATTGCGTATGAAGGGGTAACTCTTTACAGTTATACACCGCGTGTCCTGACTGACACCCTTATACTGATTGACAATAGCCTTGTCTGTCACCTATCGGGATCACTTAATGAAAAAAGTTTAAGCGAGAATGTCTCAAGTGTATGGTGCAGCGATGAATCTTTACTGATACTTGCTGCACAAAAACAAATCACTACCTTGATAAAGCGTTCCAAACCTTACTTACAGTAACTTTTCCAGAAAATTGTAGGCGCTTTGCATCTGCGAAGCAACAATCATCATCGTGGCAGTTAGTGTTGCCATAAGTACTAAAAATGCGACCCCGATTTTAATAGGCATACCAATAACCAGCAAGTTAAACTGAGGCATGGTTTTCATAAGCATTCCAAAAATAACATCTGCCAGCATAGAAAGGGCAGTTATAGGAAAGGCTATCATGAATCCAACCACAAACATGTTTAACATTCCATGCATGATATATTGAAATAATTCAGAGGTAACCATAAATCCGCCCAAGGGAACGGTTGCAATTGATGCAGATGCCAACAATATAATCCAATGATGCAAATCCAATGCCAGCAATACCATCAACGCAACAAGAGCCAAGAACTGACTTACAATCGGCATCGACACTCCTGACTGCGGATCGATGGCCGATGCGAGTGAAAAACCCATCATAAAAGATATCTGACCACCTGCAAAGGTAATAACATGATAAGCTAACTGTAAGACGATTCCCACGGCTAATCCAAACAGCATCTCACCCAAAATAGCAACAGTCATCGTCAGTGCGTCTGTGGGAATTTGCAACACTGGCAAGGAATCATAAAAGACCACCGTGAAAAAAAATGCCATAGCAGCTTTAAGTGACATCGGTATATTGGCATGGGAAAAAATAGGAACGGCCATAAACAAAGAGCCGAATCGCACAAAAAGTAAAATAAAAGCGGCTGTTCGGCCCTCGCTAAACAGTTGCGCCCATTCCATACTATTGAACCTTGGTTAAAATACCATCGTGCATACGATAAATGTACTTACATTGAGATGCCAATGATTCATCATGCGTTACCAATATCATCCCTGCATTGTGCTCTTTGAGATAGTTAAAGAAAATATTCATAACCTCTTGTGCCGTTGCATGGTCCAGATTTCCTGTTGGTTCATCCGCAAAAATGAGTCGCGGCTTTTTGGACAATACTCGTGCTATGGATACTCGCTGCTGTTGTCCGCCTGAAAGTTCTGTCACTTTTTGATGGCATACTTTATCGATTCCCAAAGACCTTAACAAAACCTCATCGATAGTCTCATTCGCCATTAATGCTGCTACTTCCAGATTTTCATAACCGCTAAAACCCTTAAACAGATAATGGCTTTGGTAAATAAGTCCTAAATCATGCCGACGCAGCCGAACCATCTCTTTTTCATTTAATTGATAGATATCTTGTCCAAAAAGTTCTACGCTCCCTTTATTAGGTACCAGCATAGAAGAGAGGATATGCATTAAGGTTGATTTTCCGCTCCCGCTGACACCAATAATAGCCATAGATTCTTGAGATTTAAGCTCCAAAGAGATATCTTCAAATAATGGATATTCAAATGCATGTGATAAAGAAGTGGCTTTTAAAAGATTCATGTGAGAATTATAGAGAAAAAGAGGTTAAAAAGAGGGGCTAAAAAAGCGAAAATTCGCTTTTTTAGAGTTATGCCATTTGTGCAGCTACTTCTGCAGCAAAGTCATTGACTTGTTTTTCAATACCTTCACCGACTTCGTATTTGACAAATTCAACGATTTGAGCCGTTCCGCCATGAGCCGCAGCCTCTTTTTCAAGAGCCTGAGCTACAGATAGCGTATCGTCCATAACAAAGTTTTGATCCAAAAGGGCCAATTCTTTATCCAAAGTTGTATTGTCTGCTACAAAACGTGCCAATTGTCCAGGGATAATGTTAGCCCAGATTTTTTCTGGCTTGCCGTCTGCTAATAACTTAGCTTTGATCGCTTCTTCAGCTGTTGCCATAACTTCAGGAGTTAATTGCATCATAGAAATGTACTGAGGAACGTTTTTAAGAGGTTTTTTCAAACGTGCAAGTTCTTCATTTTCCGTTTTGATCGCTTCAATACGTCCGATAGTCTCTTCTTCAACAAACTTAGGGTCAAAATCCTTGTAGCTCATTGTAGTAGGTTTCATCGCCGCTGCGTGCATTGCTATGTTTTTAACAAATGGCGCCATTGCATCGGCAGTTTTTTGAGAATCACATGTGATTGCTACCAAAACCCCAACACGGCCGTTTGAGTGAACGTAACCGTTTACACAACCGTTTTCACCGGCATTAAGAGTAACAAAACGACGTGTTACGATTTTTTCACCGATACGAGCAACTTGTGCCGTAAAATATTCAGAGAAAGTACCTGTTTCATACGATGTTTCATTCAATTCTTCTACCGTGCTGACACCTGTGGTAAATACATGCGCTGCAGTATTGCCAACAAGAGCTATAAATCCGTCGTTTTTCGCAACGAAATCGGTTTCAGAGTTGATTTCTACCAATGAAGCAGATGTAAATGTTTCAGAAACTTTAAGACCCAAAAGTCCTTCAGCTGCAACACGATCCGCTTTTTTAGCCGTTTGTGACATACCGCGATCACGTAAAAACTCTTTCGCTTTTTCCATGTCGCCATCACACTCAGTAAGTGCTTTTTTACAGTCCATCATAGGGGCATCAGTTGCCGCTCTGAGGTCTTTTACCATAGCTGCTGTTACATCTGCCATGATTACGCTTCCTCTGCTACTTCTTCAGATGCCGCTTCGAAAACTTCTTCTGCAGTCGCTTCTTCTACTGCCGCATCATCGCTTCCGCTGTTGCGAAGTGCTTTACCTTCGTTGATCGCTTCTGCCATTTCTTTACAGAAAAGTTGGATAGAACGGATTGCATCATCATTTCCAGGGATTGGAATGTCAATAACATCCGGATCACAGTTAGTATCAAGAGGTGCAACGATACGAATACCAAGGTTACGAGCTTCTTGAACTGCGATGTGCTCTTTGACTGCATCAACAACAAACATCATGTCAGGCAAAGTTTTCATGTTACGGATACCGCCAAGATACGCAATAAGCTTCTCTTTTTGACGGTTCATCATCAATGCTTCTTTTTTAGTCAAAAGGCTCATTTGACCGTTAGCTTGCATCTCTTCGATGATATCAAGTTTACGGATTGATTTTTGGATTGTTGGAAAGTTTGTCAACATTCCACCCAACCAGCGATTGTCAACATATGGCATGCCACATGCGATTGCCGCATCACGTACAGCAACACGCGCTTGCTTTTTAGTTCCTACGAAAAGAACCGTTTGACCCTCAGCTGCCGCATCAAGAACCTGCTGGTAAGCAGCACGGAAAAAACGCAATGTTTTTTGAAGATCAATAATATAGATGTTCTTACGAACGCCAAAAATGTATTTCTTCATTTTTGGATTCCAACGACGTGTTTGGTGACCGAAGTGAACACCGCACTCCAATAAATCTTTCATAGTTACCATGAAAAGACTCCTTTTAAAATAAAATATTTTTGCTCTTCGTTTACTTGGGCGATTCTTTAAACAGAGCCGATGATGCACCGGATGCACGAGAACAAACTTGAGATTCGCTTGCGAATTTTTTCACGCGACTTCAAAAAGCGGCAGAGAAAATCGGGCGAATTATACTAAAGAAAGTCTTTAATTTGTCTTTTGTAGCATAATCACCATACAATTGAAATAAATTCATCATTTTTTGTTATTTTTAAACTCTTTTTATATTAACTTTGCTAATATCGTTCGCAACAATAAGTAAGCTTATTACATAAGTATCGAAAATATTAAGGAGTTAGAATGAAACACCGATTTTTAGGTTCCGTTGTCACAGCGGCTCTTATGTCAACCACTGTTATGGCTGAGGGAACGATGCTGCAGCGCTTTGAAGCTATGGAAAAAGAGATGAATGCTCTTAAAGCAGAACTTGCAAATATGAAAGCTGAAAAATCAGCACCAGCGGTAAAAAAAGTAGTTGTTAAAGATGACGAGGATGAGGACGATGAAAAACCTGCAAAAGCCACTTCAGGTAAAATAAAAATTGCTGTCGAAAAAGATGATGATCAAAAAAGTATTCCTGAACAACTTGAAGACATTCATGATCAGCTAAGCACTCTCAACAAAAGAACCAATGGCAACAATCTTAAACTCGGTGTTGATTTCCGTACGAGCGTTGATAATATCAACTATAAAATGGCAGATGGTACAAAACAAAAGAACGATGCACTTTTTAGTAACCGTTTGTGGCTTAACATGAACTATGCGGCTACTAAGAATCTCAGTTTCACGGGTCAGCTCGCTTACAACAAGCTCTTTGGTCAACGGTCAACGCTTCCTACATCTTCTACTGGGATGGATGGATTTGACTGG
>JAMCPS010000018.1 GCA_023379705.1 Campylobacterota bacterium | reverse complement strand
GGACAGACAAATCCTCACATCTTCCGCAGAAGCCTCAGCACCTATCAGATCAACAAAGCATATGCTATTATCGCTGTTGCCACTTTTTATGTTTTGATCTCTACTGTTATTTTGAATGAAAGCGAAAGACTCTCCTTTATCCGTACTCTCTTTGAAACCTGTTCCGCATTCGGAACCGTAGGAATTTCAACAGGCAATGGGGGAGTGCTAAGTTACAGCGCAAACTTCAGCGCACTTGGAAAGTTCAACATTATTCTCTTAATGCTCATGGGAAGAGTGGGAGTTTTCGCTTTTACCGTTGTTATCGTCGGAAAAGCGGTACAAAGCCGTATTAAATATGCAGAAGGAAAGGTCGTTATATGACGTATGTTGTTATTGGATTAGGAAAATTTGGGTTTCATGTAGCTAAGGGGTTAGGACAGCAAGGAGAAAAGGTTATCGCTATCGACAACGATGAGGAAAAAGTCCGTGATATCGGGGAATTTGTTCAAGATGCCATTATGCTTGACTCTACCGATATTCGTGCTCTTCGAGAAGCTGGTATTGGAGATGCCGAAGTTGCAATCGTCAGTATTGGTGAGAATATTGAAGCCAGTATTCTCACCGTTATGGCGCTCAAGGAACTTGGAATCCAGACCGTTATTGCTAAAGCCATTACCCAAGTACACGGACAAATTCTTTCGAAACTCGGTGCCGCAAAAGTGATCTATCCGGAAATGGAATCAGCAAAAAAACTGGTCAAAAGAATCGTTGCAAACATGCTGTACGAAACCATTGATCTCTCCACTAGCATGAAACTCGCCAAAATGACGGTTCCTGCATTCTGGGTCGGAACCTCGATTCTTTCCCCTATTTTTGAAGATGAATATGAAGTCAAAGCAATCGCCTACAAACACCAAGATGAATGGCATACTTCATTTGAGAAAGATGATATTCTTGAAACGGGTGACATTTTAGTTGTCTTAGGCGAGAGCAATCATATTGAAGCACTTAGTAAAAAGGTATAACGTTGCGTTTGCAATCTTTCATCGGAATTTTTCTTTCTCTAGCACTACACGCGCAGACTTCTCCTGCTCAATGGGGTGAAAATGTTACGGGTGTCACTACTAAGTTTCATTCCAATAAAAAAGAAATTGCACTCACTTTTGATGCGTGCGGAGGAAGTGAGCGCAGTTCTCAATACGATGAAGCGCTCATCGATTTTTTGACTGCAAACCATATCCCGGCAACTCTTTTTATCAATGCCCGCTGGATCGATAGGAATCTTGAAACATTTATCAAACTCTCTCGCAATCCTCTTTTTGAAATAGCCAACCATGGAACCGCTCACAAGCCCCTTTCCGTTGAAGGAAAAAGTGTTTATGGTATCCAGGGGACGGCTTCTGCTGATGAAGTGATCGCTGAAATTCAAGGCAATAATCTTAAAATAGAGAAGTTAACAGGGAAACGCCCTCTCTTTTTTAGAGCCGGTACCGCCTTTTATGATGAGCAATCTGTGGCTATTGCTCACACACTGGGAATGGAGATTGGCGGTTTTTCGGTTTTAGGCGATGCGGGAGCTACTTTTAGCGCTCCAAAAGTGACGCAACAACTCATGAGTGCAAAAAGCGGTGACATCGTTCTTTTTCATATGAATCATCCGGAGGGGGGAACGCGTGAGGGGATTATCCAAGGTGTTGAAGCCCTTCTTAAAGAGGGTTATACCTTTGTACGTTTGAATGATGTTAAAAAAAGTCTGATAAAAATCCCATAATCACCACCCATCACCTGCGTGATTGTCGTGCTTTGATTTTTTATAACGTCTTGCATTCACCCTTTTTTCGAGCTGATTTTGTGCGTAAAAAAGTTCTTCTTTTATTTTTTCAATTTCTTCATCGCTGTTGCGATAATCGAGAATTTTTTGCCCCAATGCCTCGAGGGCCATGTACTCATCTTTGTACAGTTTAACCGCTTCATTTTTTTCCAAGAAACGAAAATTCATGTCTACTTTTTGATCGTATTGTTCTTTGGTTGGGTCTTCACTCTTGGCCAGAAAAGAAAGTATCCCATTGATAAAGCGCCCAAGCAGACGGATATAGCGTAGCCGTTTTGAGTTTTCGAGTTTAGAATCGTTCATAAAACCTCAGTTAATCTATTAAGAGTTATAATTATATCAATAATATTTACAAAAGGTTTCTCATGAAATGGATTCTTTCCCTTTTAGTCTTGGTGAAAGTACTCACAGCAGATTACACAGCCCAACCAATCAATCAAAAGCTGATTGATTCAAAAATAAAAATTATTGATATTCGAACACCGGGGGAATGGAAACATACAGGGATTGTCAAAGGCTCTATTCCGATTATGTTTTTTGATGAACGCGGTAATTACAATCTAGAAGCATTTCTAAATGAACTTAACAAAAACATCAAAACAGGCGAACGTTTTGCCCTTATCTGTGATACCGGAAGCCGTACTAAAATAGTAGGTATGCCTTTAGGTCAAGAAATGGGCTACAACGTCATAGACTTAAAAGGCGGGATTCAATACGCAATAGCGAAAAAAATCCCACTAGAAACATACAAGCTAAAAAACTAGCCTAAAATCCTAAAAGCTCAAGATATTCTTTTTCGGTAATTCCTTGTCTATTTGGTATAAGAATTGCTTAAATTAAGTAATCTACGACCCAAAAGGCACACCTTATTTTATGGAAACTCTGAAGCTAAAGACAAAACTTCTTTATTTGCTCATCAGTGTTGCATTGGGGCTTCTCGTTGTCGGATTTGTAGGCTATTTTAATCTTCTTACGATGAAAAGAAATGTAGACACTCTCTACTTTGGATCCATGATTCCTCTCACCGAACTCAGCGCTATCAATACAGCCTATCACCATGAACTTGAATCCAATATATACCGATGGAGAGAAAAAGTAATCAGTGATGAAGAGTTCGCACGTAATATCACTTTGGGTCTTGCCAACATTGATCAAATGTGGGCCAGCTATCTCTCCCATCATAAGCGACCTGAAGAAGTCGCCTATGTAACCTATACAGATGAACGCATTGATACCATGAAACGCTACTTTGAAGAAATACGTTCCCTCTCTGCTCAACAAACTCATGCGTCCGCTGTTTCTCTTATTACCCTTTCCGATAACATCACTTCCATTCATAATACGATTGCACAGCTTATTTCCTATGAAATCAATGTCGCAAAGTATGAAAGGGCCGTCACATTGAGTCATCATGAAGATTCACTGATGCAGCTTGCAGTAATGCTTGGTATTATTTTATTGGGAGTGATGACATTCGCTTGGCGTATTTTTGCACAAATTGAACAACAGCAACAGCAGCTTTTGAATTCTTCTCAAGCCTTACAACATCTAAATGTAAAACTTGAGCAAGCCTCTTATACCGACACACTTACAGGGATTTTTAATCGGCGCTATTTCAATCTCGTCTATGATCGCGAGTTTAAACGGGCTTCCCGCTCCGAAAAACCGATCACCTTTATCATGGTTGATATTGATTATTTTAAACCGTACAATGACACCTACGGACATCTTCAAGGGGATGTTGCATTGCAAAGTGTTGCCCATATTTTAAGAACATCACTCTCAAGGCCCGGGGATTTTGCTTTTCGCTTAGGTGGGGAAGAATTTGGTATTATTCTAACGGATACCGATGCCAAAAGTGCCCGCCAAATGGCAGAACGACTCCGTTTTAACGTAGAGTCTCTAAACATGGAACACAAAGGAAATAAAAACACCGGTATTGTTACCATTTCACTGGGAGCCATTTGTGTCACTCCAACCATGAGCATGGGAAATGAGTCTCTACTGCATACAGCAGATGCCAATCTCTATGCAGCAAAAGAGAGAGGTCGCAACCAAGTAGTGTTTACAACGACACTGTAAGCCTTATCTGGGTTTTTTAAATCGAAAGGTGAGTGCTTCAAGCGCATCTCGGATTTTAGGTCCAATATCCCCCTGAAATTCCATCCATCCCTCTTTATAAGCCCCGCCGCACGCGAGTCTTTTTTTGAGTATGGATAGCGTTTTTTGAGCATCCTCATCGCCGAGATAAAATGGCCCTACAAGACTCACTGCTTTTCCCCTGCGCTTCTCTTTTTGCAAAACCAAAGCATGCTTTGAAGGTTCCTCAATCACGAGGGACTTTGGCTTTTCTTGTGCCTCTAAACTCCACCCCTCGTTCCACGTACTGCCAATATCCAGCGAAAGCTTTATCCCCTTAGACATCTTTTTCTCTGACCAAGGTAAATCGTTTTCGTCCATCACCCATTACTTCATCAAACATACTCAATGGACGTACCCACACTCCTCGTTCACCGTAAAGTGCTTTGTAAACCACCATCTTCTCTTCGGTTTCAGAATGCGTGGCAATATCGATCACCTCGTACTCATTTCCCTTGTAGTGCGCATAAATTCCCGCTTTAAGCACGGACAACCTTTTGAACCAGCGCACTCACGCCAGGGCCATCGAGCTCACCGCGATTCACCATCATCAGTATCGGATTACCGCAATACAAATTGTTGTCATAGACAACCACTACGATTTCATCCCCCTCTTTAAGAAAAGTAGTTTCACCAAAATGGGTATAACGCGTAGCCCCAATGCTGATAATCGCTTGCGTTGGCAATCCGGCACTTTTCAGATAACTGCCAATGGATTCCAGTGGTCCCGTATCCTCTTGAATATTGATCTGATTTACCATCCACTGCGCGAGTTTTTCATAAAAATAGCTGTAACCCTTGAGCTCAACATCTTCTCCGTAACGCATTGTCATCCCATCGCGCTTCAAAAAAGAGGCAATACGGTAACTGTCCATGATTCCGCCATCTTCAAAGCGATCAATCTCGAAAAGGGTGGAAGAAAGTCCCTTGGATGAAGGGCCCCAGTTTTTTTTGAGACTGATTTTAGGGACCCCCTCTTTACGAAGAGAACAGTCGTTGTAGGCACCAAATTGTTTGGGGAGGACGTGGCTTACCTTACCGCTGGAATCATAGACTATCTCACAAATGAGCGCTACTTCAGGCTCGATTTGGACATTGCACTCTTCTTTTGGGAGGATAATCGTGTCATTGCTTAGAGGGTAAACACCCAAATAACCTTCACGATTGGGAATGTAAAAAGGGAACATCCCCTTGGGTCCATTGGGATCCTCGGTGATCACTTCTTTGAAATCTTCGAGTTCTCCCGCTTGCTCTAAATGCAGAGCAAAATTGCCCGCTATGCCAAAACCTACGAAATTTTTATAAAGTTCCATTGGCCTTCGCCTCAGCAAACTCTTCGTATGTTCCCTTGAAGTCCGTATAGGTTCCATCTAGGTGTAATTCGATGACACGTCCTGCAAAAGCGTCAAGCAACTCACGGTCATGGCTCACGCACACAACGTTCCCCTCAAACTCCAACAACGCTTCACCCAAAGCAATAATCGCTTCAAGATCGAGATGATTGGTAGGCTCATCCAAAACGAGGAAATTACCGCCCTCAAGCATCATCTTGGAGAGCATCATACGATGCTTTTCTCCCCCGGAGATTTTTTCAACACTTTTTTCTTGCTGTTCGCCGTTAAAAAGCATACGTCCCAAACAGTTGCGGATTTCCGAAATTTCACGTTTTGGATCAAAGCCACGCAACCAGTCGTACAGCGTTCCCGTCCCTTTGATTTTATCGGCAGTGTCTTGCGGAAAATAGCTAGGCTCTATCGTAGCTCCCCATTTAACAGTACCCTCAGTAGGTGCAAATTCTTCCATCATGATTTTACACAACGTCGATTTGCCCGCACCATTGGCCCCAATAATCGCGATTTTTTCACCCGGAGCTATAAGAAGGTTAATATCGTGCAAAACTTTCAAATCACCATAGCTATGGTTAATGTTCGCAATGGTGAGCGCTTCGTCACCCATAGGACGTTTCGCTTTGAAAACAATACTCGGGTCACGGCGACTTGATGGCTTGATGTCTTCAATATTGATTTTGTCTAACTTCTTTTGACGAGAAGTTGCCTGTTTTGCTTTGGAAGCATTAGCAGAGAAACGACGCACAAAGGCTTCCAATTGCTCTTTCTCTTTTACTTGTTTGTCACGATCTAGTTGCATTTGATTTGCCATAAGCGTAGAAGCCATATACCAATCATCGTAATTACCCGTAAATTCGCGAATTTTTTGGAAATCCACATCCAAAATATTCGTAACAACCGCATTGATGAAGTGACGGTCGTGAGAGATAATTACCAATGTCCCCTCGTGACGCTGAAGCTCGCGCTCCAACCATCCGATGGTTTCGATGTCAAGATTGTTTGTAGGCTCATCGAGAAATAATACGTCAGGTTTAGGATAAAGAACCTGCGCCAAAAGAACTTTAAATTTTTCAGAAGAAGGAAGCGTTGACATCAATTCTTGATGAAACTCTCCCGCAATTCCAACATTTTCTAAAATTTTGGCAATTTGCACATCGTACTCATAGGTCGGATCTTCTTCAACGCTGATCATCTCTAGTTCTGCAAGACGGTCATTGACTTTATCGTCCTCAAAATCACCGTTCGCATAGAGATGTTCTTTTTCTTTGATTGCATCGTAAAGACGTTTATTTCCCCACAAAACCGCGTCCGCAATGGTAAAGTCTTCAAATGCAAACTGATTTTGCCCCAAAATACCGACTTTCAAACCCGGCTCAATAGAAATATCGCCCTCATACTCTTTGATCTCACCACTGAGAATTTTCAAAAAAGTCGTTTTTCCTGCACCGTTTGCACCGATCAAACCGTAACGCTTGTTTCTGTCCAGCTTGAGGTTAATTCCCTCAAATAAAACTCGGCTTCCAAAACGCATTGCTAACTTTGTAACTTGTACCATACTCGTGTGCTCTTTTCAAGGTTTATTAATGTCGCGATTATATCCAATAGGAGTTTAGAATGTTCTTATTACCGTTTTGCATCATCCCATATTTTAGTTTAATTCAAGTTCCAGTAATATGTGACAATTTTATCACGGGGCATTGGTCAATTATGGAAAATTCGGAAGTCGATCGCCTTACACAATTACTTTCCGATGCCCAAGCGGTTATCAAACACCAAAATAGTGAGCTTACAGGTTTACTGGAATCGAAAAGTCAAGAACTCGAAGAGATACTTGGAAACATTGACCAAATTATTTGGTATATTGATTCACAAACACTCTCACTTCAATACGTCAACCATGCCATTAATGCTGTTTTCGGTTTTACCAAAGAAGACTTTTTAGCCGATCCGACCTTGTGGCAACAGCGCATCCATAAGGATGACCGTTTATTGGTCCGCTCTTTTTTTGAGACCCTTCTTCCCGGAGCATCGCAGGAAATCTGCTTTAGAATACATCGGGCTAACGGGGAACTTTGCTGGCTCAACAGCCGTGTTTATCACAATGAAAAGTTAGACCTTTTTGTCGGAATTACGAGTGATATCACCCAATCCAAACTCCAAAGTGAAGAGATTGCATTTTTAGCCTTTTATGACCCCTTGACCATGTTGGCAAATCGCTCCAAACTCAAACTACAGTTACATTCAAAGCTAGAACATTCTCCTCTCGTCGGCTTTGCCCTTATTTACATCGACTTGGATAATTTTAAAAATATTAATGACACGATGGGGCATGAGATAGGGGACCAAATTCTTATTGAAGTGGCTCGCAGATTACGTGAACTCACCAATCATGATCAACTGCTTTCCCGTTTTGGCGGTGATGAGTTTGTCGTCTATCTAAACAGTTCTGATCCCATTTATATTAATACGTTTTGTTCTCAACTTGGCGAAGTATTTAAAGTTCCGTTTACGATCAATGACGTCCCTTTTTTCCTATCTTCTTCTTTTGGAATTTCGATGTATCCCGAAGACGCACGAAGTCCTGAAGATTTAATCAAACATGCAGATACGGCGATGCATGAAGCCAAAAAAAACGGTAAAAATCAATTTCTCTACTATCACAGCTCAATGCAGCGGGCTATCCATAATTTTTTGCATGTTGAATCTCTTATTCGCGATGCTCTGCAAGATGATCTCTTTACCCTTTATTTTCAACCCCTCGTCAACGCCGCTTCCTTGACACTGCAAGGGTTTGAAGCACTAATGCGGCTACCCCATCCAACGGAAGGATTCATTACGCCCGACACCTTCATTCCTGTAGCTGAAAAAAATGGTGATATTCTTCATATTGGACAAATAGTCCTTGAACAGGCATGTGATTTCATCGAGATGCTTCGTGTCAAGCATCCAAACCCTTTTTACGTCGCCATTAACGTATCTGCAAAACAATTACATCAAATTGATTTTGCACATGAGCTTCTCGATTATCTCAAAATACGTGCGATTGACCCATGCTATCTAAAAGTTGAATTGACCGAAAGCGCCGTCATGGACAACGTTGAGATTGCGAGCCGTCAGCTTCATACCCTCAAAGAAGGGGGAGTGCACATTGCCCTTGATGATTTTGGTACTGGCTACTCTTCATTCGCCTATTTGGCACAATTACCGATCAGTACGTTAAAAATTGATAAATCCTTTATTGACACCGTGTGTGAGATTGACTCTCACAGCCATATTGTCAAAGCAATTTCAAATCTTGCCCATGTGTTAGGAATGAGCGTTACGGCTGAAGGGGTTGAAACCGAACGGCAATTTAATTTTTTGGTTGAAAATCATATTGACACTTTGCAAGGCTATTTTCTCTCTAAACCCATCACAAAAGAAGAGATACTCTATAATATCACTACCCCATTTTTCTTACCAGAAAAAGCATTGCTCTACTCTATTTAAACAATCTGTTACTCTTTTTGTTATTAATTGCTAAAAGCACCTTTTTTAACATTGCCATAAGATTTCAACCGATAAAATAAGCACTAGGATTATGCAGGTTATAGTTCGATTTTTTCACGGAGTGCAATGTGACACAAATATATGTTGGGAATATTCCCTACGGTAAAGACGAAAATGATCTTAAGGATCTTTTTGGACAATACGGTGAAGTTAGTTCAGTTAAATTCGTAAACGACAAAGAAACAGGGCGCTTTAGAGGTTTTGGTTTTGTTGAAATGGTAAATTCCGATGAAGCCAACAAGGCAATTACAGCTCTTGAAAATAGCGATTTTGGAGGACGTACATTACGTGTAAATGAAGCGCGTCCACGTGCTCCACGTCCACCACGCGAATCTAACTGGTAATTTTACGTAAATCCCCTTTTTTGGGGATTCGCTTTCTACCTCTCTTTATTCCTCTACCTATTTACCCTAACATTTGGATCAAAAATGACTTATACACTAAACGGTGAGTTTATTGAACTTCATAAACTTATCAAACTTCTCGATCTCGTTGATACCGGC